>JAEWIJ010000065.1 GCA_023387235.1 Pseudomonadota bacterium | reverse complement strand
GCGCCCTCCCGAGACGGGCCTCGTAATGCTGCGCGGCCGGATCGGCGGCAGCGGCGCACCCTTCAATGTCGGCGAGGCGACGGTCACCCGCGCGGTCGTCCGGCTCGGCACGGGCGAGACGGGCTTTCCTGGTTATCAGGTGCCGTTCGCCAGTCGCGAGATGCCCATGCCCTATGGCTGGGGCACGGGCGGCGTGCAGGTGACGGCAGCGGTGCTCGGCGCCGACGACACGCTGAAGGTCATCGATCAGGGCGCCGACGACACGACGAACGCCGTCTCCATCCGCAAGTTCTTCGAGCGCACCGCCGGCATCGCGACGACGACGCACACGAGCGACGCGACCATCATACAGACGCGCCACCGCATTCCTGAGACGCCCCTCCAGGAAGGGCAGATCCTCGTCTATCAGGTGCCTATTCCCGAGCCGCTGCGCTTTCTCGAGCCGCGCGAGACGGAGACGCGCCGCCAGCACGCGCTCGAAGACTACGGCATCATGCACGTGAAGCTCTACGAGGACATCGCACGGTACCAACACATAGCGACGACCTACGCATACCCCGTGAGGGTGGACGGCCGCTACATCATGGACCCATCGCCGACGCCGAAGTTCGACAACCCGAAGATGCACATGAGCCCGGCGCTGCAGCTCTTCGGCGCCGGCCGCGAGAAGCGCATCTACGCGGTGCCGCCCTATACGGACGTCGTCAGCCTCGATTTCGAGGATCATCCCTTCGAACCGACGAAGTTCGATCGTGGCTGTGCGCTCTGCGGATCGGAGGGCGTCTACCTCGACGAGGTCGTCACCGATGATCGCGGCGGGCGCATGTTCGTGTGTTCCGATACCGACTTCTGCGCGAGCCATCGCGACGACGGCGGCCAGCAGATCAGTGGCCTCCGCCACGAGGCTCAGCGATGAGCGCATCCGCCGAACGGCCTCTGCTCGTCGTCGAAGGGCTCACCAAGCACTACGGCTCCAATCTCGGCTGCGCCGATGTCGCGCTCGATATCCACGAGGGCGAAGTCGTCGCGGTCGTGGGCGAGTCGGGATCGGGCAAGTCGACACTTCTCGGCCTACTCTCGACACAGCTCCAGCCGAGCGCGGGCAGCGTCCGCTATCGGATGCGCGACGGCGAGGAGCGCGATCTCTTCGCACTCGGCGAGGCCGAGCGCCGCTTCCTGCTGCGCACGGACTGGGGCTTCGTTCACCAGGATGCGCGCCTCGGCCTGCGCATGGGCATATCGGCCGGCGGCAATGTCGGCGAACGGCTCATGGCAGTCGGCTGGCGGCATTACGGACGCATTCGCCACGAGGCCGAGCAGTGGCTGGAGCGCGTCGAGATCGCGCGCGATCGTATCGATGACCGGCCGGACACGTTCTCGGGCGGCATGCGCCAGCGCCTGCAGATTGCCAAGAACATGGTGACCCGGCCGCGCCTCGTCTTCATGGATGAACCAACCGGCGGTCTCGACGTCTCTGTCCAGGCGCGCCTCCTCGACCTCATCCGGGGTTTCGTCAGCGACTACGGCCTCGCCGCGATCATTGTCACGCACGATCTCGCGGTGGCGCGCCTGCTCTCCCATCGCATCGTCGTCATGCGGCATGGGCGCGTCATCGAGACCGGCCTCACCGACCAGGTTCTCGATGATCCGCGTGAGCCCTACACGCAGCTTCTCGTCGCCTCGATCCTGCAGACATGACCGCCATGATGCCCGCTCACGAGATGATCCGCCTCGATGATGTCGCCAAGACATTCGTGATGCATTTGCGCGATGGCGCGCGCCTGCCTGTCGTCGCCGGCGTATCGTTCACTGTCGCGGCCGGAGAATGTGCCGTGCTCGGGGGGCCTTCGGGCACAGGCAAATCCTCGATCTTGAAGATGATCTACGGCAACTACCGCGCTGACCGTGGCCGTATCGAAATCAATGGCCCTGCAGGCTGGGTTGACATCGCCCGCGCGGTACCGCGCTCCGTGCTGTCCCTGCGCAGGAGCACCGTCGGTTACGTGAGCCAGTTTCTGCGCGTGATACCACGCGTCGGCGCGCTGGATATCGTCGCTTCCGCAGCACGCGAGACGGGCCTCGATGAGCGTGCGGCGCACACGCGTGCGACCTCGCTCCTCACGATGCTCCATGTTCCGGAGCGCCTGTGGGGCCTGCCGCCGGCGACCTTTTCCGGTGGCGAGCAACAGCGCATCAACATCGCCCGCGGCTTTGCCGCTGAGCGGCCGATCCTCCTTCTCGACGAGCCGACGGCCTCGCTCGACGCCGCCAATCGTGCCGCCGTGGTCGAGCTGATCGAGAAGCGCAAGCGCGCCGGCGCAGCCGTCGTCGGCATCTTTCACGACGAGGACGTCCGCGACCGCGTCGCCGATCGCATCATCGACGTCACGAAATTCACAACCGAGGCTGCCACCAGATGACCCGCGAGCTCGTGATCGGCAATGCCCGGGTCGCTCTGATCGACGGCATCATCGACGGCTGGGTTGCCGCTCGCGACGGGATCATCGTCGAGATCGGGCGCGGGCCGGGACCGCGCGGCAGCCTAGACGCGGAGGGCGATCTCCTCATTCCCGGCCTGATCGAGCTTCACACCGATCACCTGGAGACGCATTTGCGTCCTCGCCCGAAGGTCCACTGGCCCGAACGCTCGGCCATCCTCTCATTCGACGCCCAGATCGCCGCATCCGGCATCACCACGGTCTTCGACTGCATCCGCGCCGGTCGCGACGATGATTACTCACCGGTCACGAACGAGATCTCGAAGGTCATCGGCGGCATCAGGAAGGCGGCGACCGAAGGATTGCTGCGCGCCGAGCATCGCGTGCATCTTCGGTGCGAGGTCACGGCCGACGACGTGCTCGACGATGCGGCGAAGGCAATGGATCAGCGCGTCGATCTGATCTCGCTCATGGACCACACCCCCGGCGCGCGCCAGTTCATCAACCTGGACGCCTGGCGCATCTATTACGGCGGTAAATCAGGGCGCACGCAGGCGGATCTCGACAAGCTGATCGATATCAAGCACGCGTCCCACGCACGCAACTACGACAGGCACCGGCGCACGCTAGTCTCCCTTGCGCGGGAGCGCGGCGTCGTTCTCGCGAGCCACGACGACGCGACGCCAGCTCACGTCGATGAATCGATCGCCGACAAGGTCGCCATCGCCGAATTCCCGACGACGGCCGAGGCCGCACGCCTCTCGCACGAAGCGGGGATCGACGTTCTGATGGGCGCGCCCAATGTCGTGCGTGGCGGTTCGCACTCCGGCAACGTCGCGGCCGAATCGCTCGCACGCGCCGGCCATCTCGACATTCTCTCGTCGGATTACGTGCCGGCCAGCCTTCTGCTTGGTGCCTTCGAGCTGGCGCGCCGCGTCGAAGGCTATGGTCTCCCGCGGGCTTTGCACACGGTCACGATCAATCCGGCGCGAGCCGCCAATCTTACGGATCGCGGAGAGATTGCTGAGGGCAAGCGCGCCGATCTCGTGCGCGTTCATGTCGTCGAGGGGCAGCCCGTCGTCCGCGATGTCTATCGGGAGGGCCGCCGTGTCTCCTGAGGCGCCGCGGCCCAAAAGCGACGCAGCGCGGATCGGTCCGGGCACGCTGGTCCTGATCGTCGGCGCGAGCGGTGTCGGTAAGGATGCCATCATCGCAGCCGCACGCGAGCATCTCACCGGCGACGCGCGTTTTGCATTTCCTGAACGCGTAATCACGCGGCCACCCAACAATGCGGAGCATCACGCGTCGTTGAGCGAAGACGCCTTTCGCGAGGCCGCGCTCGACGGCAGCTTTGCATTGAGCTGGGAAGCTCACGGCCTCCTCTATGGCGTCCCGGTCGGTATAGACGGCGATATTCGGCGCGGCCAGACGGTCATCGTGAACGTCTCGCGAACGATCATCCCGCACGCCCGGCGGCGCTATGCGCGCGTGTGCGTCATCATGGTCGAGTGCACGCCCGGTATACGCGCGACGCGGCTTGCACTGCGTGGCCGCGAGGCCGCCGACCGCATCGAGGCGCGCCTTGCGAGAGAGGTCGCGACGTTCGATCCCACCGAGGTCGATGTGCGGATCGACAATTCCGGCGCGCTCACGCTCGGCACGCGCGCGCTCATCGACGTTCTGAAGTGCCTCCCGCAGGCCGCCTAGCGGTCGAGACTGATCGCGGATACGGCCGCTCGAAGCGGAAAGCGCTGCAAGAGTTCGAAGAAGCTCTCCCGCGTCGGCTGCGCAAGCACCGATATCGCGTCGACCCACACAGGCGCGCTCACGCGGCGATGGAGTGCATTGAGCACCTCGAGAGCGCGGGCCTGGAATGATTTCGGGATGGCACCCGTCAGCGTCATGTGGAAGCGGAATTCCTCGAAGACATAAGGATAGCCCCAGCGGTCCAGATGCGCGTGCTGACGTGGCGTGAGAACCTGCGACAAGCGCCGCGCGCGGTCCTTCACACTGAGCGGCGCGCGCAGGTCGTCGAACTCGCGGACGCACCCGGCGGCCAGGCGATTGAGCTCAGCGTCCTCCGAGAGCGGCCGCAGGGCAATGAAATCATCGAGCAGCGCGACCTCGAGCGCCGGCAGGCAGAGGGGCGCGTTGCGCTCGCCGAAGACCGCAGCCCTGTCCATGAGCGCCCTTTCACTCACGCCCTCGGCCAATTCGAATGGCGCCTTCAGCGTCGCGTGAAAGCCGTAGCGCGCGGGCGTGTCCTGTATCCGCAGGAACCATGGCTCGAGCCAAAGGCCATGCCGGGGAAAGGCGACAGTCGTACGCGCCCGGGCATCATAGCCGAGCACAGATGACCCGAACCGCCAGAGCGCCGTATCGGGCGCCGGCGTGAAATAGATCGCGTAACGCATGGCGATCCCATCGATAGGCCGCGCGGATTACGGGTTTGTGACAGCAGGCCCGCGACTGCCGCTGCGCTGCGGAGAATGTCACAACACTGTAGCACCGCAGGACTACCTGTGGCCGGCATGGAGCGGTCTAACACCTGAAGAGGTCCCATGCTGGTTCTCGATGGCGTCACGCGGCGCTTTGGTTCTCTCGCCGCGGTCTCAGGAGCCTCTTTCGAGGTCGCGCGCGGCGGCTTTGTCGGCGTCATCGGCCGTTCGGGCGCCGGGAAGTCCACGCTGCTTCGCATGATCAATCGCCTCGTCGATCCGAGCGAAGGACGCATTCTCTTCGACGGTCGCGATGTGACATCGCTCAAGGGGCGCGAGCTGAGACTTTGGCGCGCGCGCGCCGCGATGATCTTCCAGCAGTTCAATCTCGTCGGCCGTCTCGACGTCCTGACGAACGTGCTGACCGGCCGTCTGGCCGAGGTGTCGACTTGGCGCGCCGTGAGCCGTACCTGGAGCCATGATGACAGGTCCATTGCCTTCTCGGCCCTCGAGCAGTTCGAGATCGGCGCGCTCGCCGCGCAGCGCGCGGAGCAGCTCTCGGGCGGCCAGCAGCAGCGCGTCGCGATTGCGCGCGCGATGGTCCAGCAGCCCGACATCATTCTCGCCGACGAGCCCGTTGCTTCGCTCGATCCCCGCAACACCAAGATCGTCATGGACGCGCTTCTGCGCATCAACAAGCATTACGGCATCACGGTCCTGTGCAATCTGCACTCGCTCGATCTGGCTCGTACCTACTGCGATCGCCTCATCGGCATGGCGGCCGGACGCGTTGTCTTCGATGCTTCGCCCGAGATGCTGACCGACGATGTCGCGCGCGAGCTCTATGGCCTCGAGGCGGATGATGTCCTCGGCGATGCGGCGCAGGCCCACGAGAATGGGAATAAGCAGGGCGTACCTGCGATCGGACAGGTAGCCGCTGCCTGATCCGGCCGTGGTCGCGGCCCGGGGACCCGCGGACCAGTGGAAACACGTGCGGCCCCGTGATTCACAAGCGAACACAGCAGAGGATGTCATGTTGAACCGTCGTTACATCATCGCCGGCATGGCCGGCCTTGCGCTGGCCAATGGCCTTGCCATCGCCAGCGAGCCCGCCGCGGCGCAGGACTGGAAGTCGAAATATCCCGAGATCGTCTTCGGCGTCATTCCCGCCGAGAACGCCTCGGCCACCACGACGCGCTATGCGCCCTTTACCGAGTACCTGAGCAAGGAACTCGGCACGAAGGTCACGCTGCGCATCGCCAATGACTACGCCGCCGTGATCGAGGGCCAGCGCGCCGAAAACATCCACATCGCCATGTACGGTCCGGCGTCGTACGCCCGCGCCCACGTGACCGGCGTCAAGACCGAGCCTTTCGCGATCGAGATCAGCAGCGACGGCAGCCGCGGCTACTATTCGGTTCTCTATGTGAAGGCAAGTTCGGCCTACAAGAAGATCGATGATCTCAAGGGCAAGAACCTCTGCCTCGTCGACCCGAACTCGACCTCCGGCAACAACGTCCCGCGCTTCTCCATGGACAAGATGGGCATCGAGCCCGACAAGTTCTTCGGCAAGGTCGTCTATGCGGGCTCGCACGAGAACGCCGTGATCGCCGTCGACCAGGGCACCTGCGACGCGGCCTTCAACTGGTGGAACGACGAGCAAGAGTCGAACCTGATGCGCATGTCCAATCGCGGCATCGTCAAGGCCGAGAATTTCCGCATCATCTTCAAGTCCGACCAGATCGTGAACTCGCCGATGGCGTATCTCTCGAGTCTGCCCGAGGACCTGAAGGCCAAGATCCGCGACGCCGTGCTCAATCTCGCGACCAAGGACAAGGCGGTGTTCGACGGCATCTACGGCGGCAAGCAGCTCCCCTTCCAGGCCGTTGACCACAAGGCCTACGAGCCGGTTGTCTCGCTCATCAAGTTCGTCGACACGCTGCGCAAGAAGTCGGGCTCCTGAGCCCTCGGCTCTAGTCGACTAACGGCGGTCGCGAGGCACAGGCCAGCGCGACCGCCGACACAATTCCACAATCGCTCGCCCCCTCGCACAACAGGCCGTCTTGATGCCATTCGCCTCCGGCGCCGCCGCCCAACGTCTCGCGCTGCCGCGCCTTCCCGAACATCAAATCGAGCCACTCGCCGCAGCCTATGCGCGAGCCAACGCCGCCAAGCGGCGGAGCACACTTCTCCTCATCGCCGCGGTTGCCATCGCGTTTCTCGTGGCATCCGGCGTGGCGGAAGTCGATCTGGAGAAGTTCTTCGCCAACATCGACCGCTTCACGAGCTACATCGCGCGTCTCTTCTATCTCGATAGCGGAGCGCCCGTATGGAGCGATCCTGCCGAATGGCTGTGGGGCTGGAAGAAGTGGCTAGCGCTCCTCGGTGATACGCTGCTCATCGCCTACCTCGGCACGCTGATCGGGCTCGCTGCCGCCTTCTCTCTCTGCTTTCTTGCGAGCGCCAACCTCAATTCCAATGCTTGGACACGTAACCTCGTCCGCAAGTTTCTCGAGTTCTGCCGCACGGTGCCGGAGCTCGTGTTTGCGCTCATCTTCGTCGTGGCATTCGGCCTCGGGCCGCTGCCGGGCGTACTCGCCCTCGCCATCCACAGCACGGGCGCCCTCGGTAAGCTCTTCTCCGAGGTTGTCGAGAACATCGACATGAAGCCGGTCGAGGGCGTCACGGCGGCCGGCGCCACGTGGTGGCAGACGGTCCATATGGCCGTCGTTCCGCAGGTGCTCTCGAACTTCGCGAGTTATGGCCTGCTGCGCTTCGAAATCAATGTTCGCGGCGCCTCGGTCATGGGCTTCGTCGGCGCTGGTGGCATCGGCCAGGAACTCGTCGAGAGCATCCGCAAATTCTACTACTCGGACGTCTCCGCGCTGCTCCTGCTCATCATCGCCACCGTCATGATCATCGATGTTGCGACCGAGCGCCTGCGCCATCATTTCCTCGGCCAGGGGGGCCGTACATGATCGAGCGACGTCCGATTACGCTTCCGGCAGATCCAGCAATCCTTGCAACCCATCGCGAACTCCAGCAAGCGCAGGCAGGCGCTCGCCTCCGAACCATACTCGTCGCAGGAGCCCTCATAGCGGTCGCCGTGCTGGCTTTCTGGCGCCTCGATGTCTCGCTCTGGCGGATCGTCACCGGTTTCGGCGAGCTCGGCCGATTCGTCGTGCTCATGTTCCCGCCGAGCGCCGGCTCGTGGGCCAACGCCCAAGTCTATGGTCACGCGCTCGCCGAAACCGTAGCCATAGCCTTCCTCGGCACGCTGCTGGCGGCCGGCATCGCCTTTCCGCTCAGCCTTCTCGCGG
This sequence comes from Pseudomonadota bacterium, assembly GCA_023387235.1. Taxonomy (GTDB): domain Bacteria; phylum Pseudomonadota; class Alphaproteobacteria; order Rhizobiales; family Hyphomicrobiaceae. The sequence goes on along the minus strand of JAEWIJ010000065.1, from coordinate 91,958 downwards.
CGCGCAACGTGGTTCCCTCACGTATCTTCCAGTTCATGACGCGCCGTTCGCTCGACACCATCCGCGGCGTCGATACGCTGATCTGGGCGCTCATCTGGGTCAATGTCGTCGGACTCGGTCCGTTCGCCGGCGTTCTCGCGATCATGTCGTCCGATATCGGGACCTTCGGTAAGCTCTTCTCCGAGGCCATCGAGGCGTCCGACCGCAAGCCCGTCGAAGGCATCACCGCGGCAGGCGGCAGCCGGATTCATCAGATCCGATTCGGGATCCTGCCGCAGGTTCTGCCGGTCATCCTCTCGCAGGTGCTCTACTTCTTCGAATCGAACACGCGGTCGGCCACGATCATCGGCATCGTCGGCGCCGGCGGCATCGGATTGCATCTCGCCGAGCAGATCCGCACCTTCGAATGGGACCGCGTGGCCTTCCTCATTCTGCTCATCCTGGCGGCCGTTGCCGTCATCGATCTGATTTCATCGCGTCTGCGGCACGCCATCATCGGCAAGACCGCCATCGCCTCGTGAGCACGACCACGAACCGATCGAGAAGGTGCGGGAAGACTGTCACATCACTGCGATGTGACAGCGCTATGGCCTCTATCGCGACGCTTCGTTGGGAGCTCCTCGAGTCGGCGAGATAGACATGAACGTGCTGATAGCGACCGATGCCTGGCATCCGCAGATCAACGGGGTCGTGCGCACACTCGAAGCACTGCGCCGCGCACTCAACGAGCGGAGCACGGCCGTCGACTTCCTGACACCGGAAGGCTTCCGGTCCTTCAAGGTACCGACATATCCTGGCCTGCGCTGCGCCATTCCGAGCGGACGCGAGATCGCACGCCGGATCGAGCGTGCGGCGCCGGATGCCATTCACATCGCGACGGAGGGCCCGATCGGGCTTGCGGTACGGCACTACTGCCTGAAGCATCGCCTTCCCTTCACGACCAGCCTCACGACGCGATTTGCGGAATACATCTCGGCGCGTTTTCCTATTCCCGTATCCTGGGGCTATGCCGCGCTGCGCCGCTTCCACTCTGCGGCCGCGGCAACCATGGTATCGACGCCGTCGCTTCGCTCGGAGCTCCAGGCGCGCGGATTCTCAAATCTCCGCATGTGGTCGCGCGGCGTCGACACCGCCTTGTTCCATCCTGCTCGCGCGACATCTCTGGATCTGCCGCGCCCGATCTTCATGAATGTCGGGCGCGTTGCCATCGAGAAGAATCTCGACGCGTTTCTCGCGCTCGATCTGCCGGGCACGAAGGTCGTCATCGGTCATGGCCCCCAGGAGGCGGAGCTCCGCGCACGCTATCCTGATGCCGTATTTCTCGGCGCCATGAGCGGAGAGACGCTCGCCGCGCATCTCGCCGCAGCCGACGTCTTCGTCTTTCCGAGCCTGACGGACACGTTCGGCATTGCGCAGCTCGAGGCGCTCGCATCGGGCGTACCTGTGGCGGCATTCCCCGTAACGGGGCCGCTCGATGTGATCGGCGATTCAGCTGTCGGTGCGCTCGATTGGAATCTGCGTCAGGCGTGCCTCGATGCCCTCGCGATCTCGCGTCCGGCATGCCGCGACCACGCGCTGACGTTCTCCTGGGCACGCAGCGCCGGCCAGTTCCTCGCCAATCTGCAACCGCTGCATGTCGAGGCGACGCACACCGCACCGGCCATCATGGCGGACGCAATCAATCATGAGTCTACCTAGTGCGCGGCGGCCGAGGAGCGAACGCGCATCGGGCCGCAATCAACTGACGTCTTGGAGAGAGAAGCCTATGTCACGAGCCATGGATCGAGAAGGTGTGGTCAAGACGTACGACCGCTGGGCCCCCGTCTACGATCTCGTGTTCGGCCAGGTATTCGAGAAGGCACGCAGATCCGCGATCGCCGCGTGCGAAGCCGTCGGCGGGCGCGTTCTCGAGGTCGGCATCGGCACGGGCATCTCGCTGCCGTATTACTCGGAGCGCTGCCGGATCGTCGGCGTCGATATCTCGGCGGCAATGCTCGACGTTGCGCGTCAGCGCGTCGCCGACCGGCACATGACGAACGTCGAGCAGCTCGCGATCATGGATGTTCAGAATCTCGATTTCGCCGATGGTGCGTTCGACGTCGTCACCGCGCAGTACGTCGTCAACACGGTGCCAGATCCGGAGGCGGCACTCGATGAGTTCATGCGCGTTCTGCGGCCAGGCGGCGAGTTGATCGTCGTCAATCGCGTCGGCGCGGAGAAAGGTGCACGCCTCAAGGCAGAAAAACTCATCGAGCCGATCGTCGAGCGACTCGGCTGGCGCTCCGACTTCCCCTGGGCGCGCTTCGAGAACTGGATGGCTGCCAACGGCGGCGTGACGCTTGCCGAGCGCAGACCCTTGCCACCGCTCGGGCACTTCGCACTGCTGCGCTTTCGAAAGGAAACCGCCGAGATGAGGCTCAAACGCGACCTCGTCACGGCGGCCTGAGATGAAAACATCGCATCCGCGCGTTCGCGTTCGTTCAGCAAATGGAGGATGATGGCCATGTCCGGCTTCATGGAGACCCTGCGTGAGCAACGCTGGGACGATCACCGCTTCTATCATCACAGCCGCATCAATCAGTCGCTGCATTTCATCAGTGCGATCAGCTTCGTGGTCGCCTACGGGATGCTCTTCTACGATCCGCCCATGGCGGCGCTAATCGCCTGGATCGTCGGCATGCTGACGCGTCAGAGCGGGCACTTCTTCTTCGAGCCGAAAGGCTACGACCACGTCAATCAGGCCACGCACGAGCACAAGGAAGAGATCAAGGTCGGCTACAATCTCTTCCGCAAGGTGATCCTCATGGGCATCTGGGCGTTCCTGCCGCTCGTTGTCATCGTCGATCCGACGCTCATGGGATTGCTCGAGCCTTATGAGGGCTGGGTTGGATTCGCCCGCCACGTTGGCACTATATGGCTCGCGCTCGGCATTGCCGGCGTGCTTTTCCGGATGGTCCAGCTCTTCTTCATCCAGGACGTGAAGGCCGGCGTCGTGTGGGTCACGAAGATCCTCACGGACCCCTTCCACGACATCATGCTCTACCACAAGGCGCCGCTGGCGCTCATGCGCGGCGAGCTCATCGATCCGGAGATCGCGTCTCATCGTCCGCACTGAGAGAGGGCCTGAGGGGCCGCGGCAAACGCTGACGATGGCGTGTGTGGCCGCCCCTCATCCCGGCCTTCTCCTCGTAAGAACGGGGAGAAGGGGAAATAAGGCCTCAGGCCGCAATGGACTTCCGCTTCAGAATACCGAGCTGCCACATCTCGCGGAGCACCCGCCGCTTGATGTTCATCGGAGCGCCCTGCGCGGGCTGCCACCACCAGCCATCGCGCGCCATCTCGTCAGCTGCAGCGACGAACTGATCTGCGACAGCCGCAAAGTCCTGTGCCGAGTAGTTCAGACTGAAAATGATGCGCCCGCTCCCGACCCAGCTCAAGGCCAAGCCATGCTTGCGCAGATAGTACTGGAACATCCAGTTGTAGCGCGACGGTTGCGTGAAGAGGACCGTCCAGATCGTCGACATGTTGCGCACCGCGACCGGAATACCCGCCGCGGTAAGGCGCGCATTCAAAGCGTCGGCCCGGCTCGTCCACGTTGTATCGAGATCGCCGTAAAGCATCTGGCATTCGGGCGTCGCGAAGCGGCGCAGGAAGGCATTCATCGCGCCCATGACGTGGGGATGCGCGTTGAACGTGCCGCGAGCAAGGCAGATGTTGCCGGGTCGATCCTCACGATAGCGCTTCATGAGATCGCGCCTGCCGACAAGCACGCCGACCGGCATCCCGCCCCCAAGCGTTTTGCCGTACGTCACCATATCGGCGCCGACGCCGAAGTATTCCTGCGCGCCGCCGGGTGCGAGGCGGAAGCCGACGAATATCTCATCGAAGATGAGCACGATGCCGCGCGCACTGCAGACGTCGCGCAGCTTGCGAAGCCATGCCGCGTACGCCGCGCGGTCGAAGCCCGCAGCGCGCGAGCTGTCGACGAGCGCGCCATCGCTCGGCGGTCCGGCGTTCGGATGCATGGCCTGAATGGGGTTGACGAGCACGCAGGCAATGTCGCGCCGGCGATGCAGCACCTTGAGCGTCGCCTCGGACATCTCGGCCAGCGTGTACGTGGCGCGCGCGGGCTCCGGATTGCCGACGCCGGGCTGCACATCGCCCCACCAGCCGTGATAGGCGCCGGAGAAGCGCACGACATGCGAACGGCGCGTATGATAGCGGGCGAGGCGCACGGCCTGCATGACCGCCTCGGTGCCCGACATGTGAAAGGACACTTCGTCGAGGCCGGCGATCTCGCGAATGCGCGCAACGTTCTCCGCGACCACGGGATGATAAGCGCCGAGGACGGGCCCGAGGGCCGCGACACGTGCAGCGCCCTCCTCCAGGCACTGCTTGTAGAAGTCGTAGCCGAACACGTTGACGCCGTAGGAGCCGGCGAGGTCGTAGTAGAGATTGCCGTCGACATCCGTCAGCGTGACGCCGCTCGAGGCCTCGAGGAACGGGCTCGCGCCAAGATGCTCACGCACCATGCGGCTGAAGGGAAACGGCACCCGGTAGGCATCCGTGAACTGCATGTCGGAGATGACGCTCTTGACCTCGCCCTTGAGCGCGATCGTGCGTGCATAGCGGGACCGATAGTCGTCGGTGAGAGAGCGGAATGCGCTCCGTCGCCGCGCAGCAACGTCTGCTGGCGCATCATCGCAGCCGAAGAACCGGTCCTCGTCGAACTCGTAATGAGGAATGAGGCCGGCAACGCGCCGCGACATGCGGACGTGCCCGGTGAGCGAGGGATGCTTTGCCCGCGAAAGCTCGAGGCGCGTCTTCGCCTTGGCCGCCGCGGCGGCCAGCGTTGCGGCGCCCATGCCGCTGAGAGCGAGGGTCGTGAGACTCAGTTCCATGAGCGCAAACCGAATCCCAAGAACAATACAGGACGATGACAATGCGCGCCCTGCTGGCCCGCCTCGCGGACAACGAGGGATTGAACTTCCTTCTCACGAACCGAATCCCGCGCCGCTCGCTCACGCGCTTCGTCGGCTGGCTCGCCAAGATCGAGCAGCCGCTGGTGCGCGATCTCTCCATTGCAGTCTGGCGGCAGTTCTCCGACCTCGACCTGAGCGAGGCGCGCAAGGCGCAGTTCAGCAGCCTGCACGATTGCTTCATCCGCGAGCTCAAGGAAGGCGCCCGCCCGATCGACGTGCGCCCGGACGTGCTCGCGAGCCCCTGCGACGCCATCGTTGGTGCGCGTGGACGGATCGTGGATGGTGCCATGCTGCAGGTGAAAGGATCGACCTACCCGCTCGATGAACTCGTGCGCGATCCGGCCGTCGTCGCGAACTTTCGCCATGGGACGTACGTCACGCTGCGGCTGACGGCGAGCATGTATCATCGCTTCCACGCGCCGCACGACTGCCGTGTGGAGCAGGTCCGGCACATTGCGGGCGACGCGTGGAACGTCAATCCGTCAACGCTGAAGCGCGTCAATCGCGTGTACTGCCGCAATGAACGCGCCGTGCTGCGCGCCAGCCTTGCCGGCTCAAACCACCGCATTGCACTGGTACCCGTTGCCGCGATCCTCGTCGCAGGCCTCAAGCTCAAATTCATGGACATGCCGGCCGACCGGCGTCACGGCACGCCCTGGGTGCGCGATTGCGATGTCGTGCTGGGCAAAGGCGAGGAGATGGGGTGGTTCGAGCACGGCTCGACCATCATTGTCCTGGCGCCGCCCGGATTTTCGCTTGCGGCGAACGTCGCCGAGGACAACCACATCCGGATGGGCGAGCCGCTGATGCACCTGCCGTAAGCGGAGGCGGCCCTCGTCGCGCAAGGCAGATGAGCGCATCCCGCGTGACGGGAGCCTGTGCTCGACGATACACTGTCTTCGAGACCCGATCCCCGGTCCTTGAGATACAGGGTAGGTCTCAGGGACCCCAAGCAGCCAAAGGAGCGCAATCGCAATGTTCTCGCACGTCATGGTGGGATCCGACGACGTCGCCGCGTCCAAGAAATTCTATGATGCCGTCCTCGGCGTCATCGGTATTTCCGAGGGCAAGGCCGACCCGAAAGGCCGCGTCTTCTACCGCAGCAAGACCGGTGTCTTCGCCATCAGCAAGCCGATCGACGGCAACGCAGCCTGCCATGCCAACGGCGGCACCGTCGGCTTCGCCTGCGACAGCCCGGAGAAGGTGAAGGCCTTTCACGACGCCGGCGTCGCTGCGGGCGGCAAAAGCATCGAGGATCCGCCGGGCTGGCGCGAAGGGCCTGCGGGCAAGCTCTACCTCGCTTACTTGCGCGACCCCGGCGGCAACAAGATCTGCGCCCTGCATCGCGGCTGAGCGCACAAGCGGGCTACGATAACTCGCGGCTCGGCTTCCGGCGAGGCGCTCAGGTATTGCCTGGGCGCCTTTGCCATCCTTGAGCTGCACTGAGGTGCGGATTTATATGATCTCGGAACTCCAGCTCCTGATGTCCAAGGCCGTTCCTCTGGCGCTGTTGCCCGAGGGGCTCGTCGCGTTGGCGCTGATCGGGGCGGCGCTCAGCCTGTCCGCACGCGCGGTCCGTGCAGCGCGGATGTTCACGCTCGCGGCGCTCGTGATCTTCTGGGTGAGCGCGACGCCGGTCTTTGCCAACTGGATGATCGGAACGCTCGAGCGGCAGCATCCGCCTGCCCCCGATGCTCTGCCCCATGCCGAGATCGCCATCGTGCTCGGCGGAAGCGTCGGTGCGGCCGTGCCGCCGCGACCATCTCCGGAGCTCAACGAAGCTGCGGACCGGATCTGGTATGCCGCTTATCTCTACAGATCCGGCCACGTAAAGCGCATCATGGCCATCGGCGGGAACGTGCCCTGGGATCAGGCGCCGAGGCCCGAGGGCGATGTCATGCGCGAAATGCTCATCACGCTCGGTGTGCCGGCGGAAGCAATCAGCACCGAGACGGCGAGCCGCAATACCTACGAGAACGCGATCAACGCACGCGCGATGATGCCCGGACCGCCGTACGAGCCCGTGCTGCTCGTGACATCGGCAGCACACATGCCGCGCGCGCTCGCTATTTTCCGCGCAGCGGGCATTCCGGCCGATCCCGCGCCCTGCGACTTCCGCTCGAGGGACAATGCGGGCGACGTCGTCCTCGACTGGCTGCCACAAGCCGGCGCCTTCGCGACGACGAGCAGCGCGCTGCGCGAGTGGATCGGCTACTACGCCTATCAATGGCGGGGTTGGCTCTAGTCTCGGAACAGTCAGCCTGGCTTGCGTGGCCGCGCCCGTCCGAGCAGCATTTGCAAGATGCGCCAGAGGGGGCCGCGCCGTTTGCGCCTGCGATGTCGACCGGCGACTCCCTTTGTGCGCGGCGCTTCTGCTGGCCTCGCCGGCCGCTGAGGCGCGTGGCCATTGCCGCGATGCACCGGGGGCGATCGCGCCGCCGGCGATCCGGCAGCCTGATGTGACGGGCGGCGCGCGGCAGGAGCAGACTTCCGCGTCGCGTCGTAGGCCAGCCGGCGCTCGGCCGTCTTGATGTTGTTCCAGGCGTTGGTGACGCGGCTCACGTAGATCGTGCGCTCGCTATTGGCCTCGTGATCGGGATGCAGCCACCTGAGCAGCAAAGCCATGTTGCGACGGAGCTGGTCGCTGGTGGCTTCGGCACTGGCACCAAGCGCGCGATAGCTGTCGGCATCGGGATGCAGCAGGATCTGCTCGACGTAGAAGCTCGCCGCATCGCCGATCTTCGCCTCTGTCCAACCGGTCAGGCGGGCGGCGTCGGCTCGGACATCTTCCTCGCCGGCAACGATGTTGAGCAGCGCCTCGACATCCCTCGGCAACGGCGCATCCCTGAGCGCTCGCGCGCGTGAGGGAAGCTGCAAAAGGCCGACCGCGAGTTCGAGCGCCGTTTCCTCACGCATGACACTGCATTCACGATCGCGTCAGGCGGGGCTGCTTCTGCTGCTCCACGCCCTCCGCCGAACCACCATAGCTGTACGGGTCGACACCGTACCCGTATCCATAGCCGTACGCATACCCGTAACCGGCGCTGCTCGCATCGAAGCGCGTCAAGGCCGCACCGATCAGCGGACCACGGGCGAACCGCAAACGCTTGACGGCACCGCGGACCTGTCCTGTGCGTGTCTTTCCGGCGCTGACCACCAGCAAGGTAGCGGCTGCCGCATTGGACAGCAGCGGCCCGTCGGCGAGCCCCATGATGGGCGGGCTGTCGAGCACGATGAAGTCGAACGTCTCCATGCCGACGGACAGAAGCGACAGAAGCCTCGGGCCCGCAAGGAGATCGGCTGCATTGGTCGGCAGCGGCCCCGAAGCCATGAACGTCAGGCTCGGGATGTCCGTCGACTGGAATGTCTCCGGCGGAGAGGCCCGATCCGAAAGATAGCTGCTGAGTCCGATGTTGTGATCCAGTCCGAGCTTGCGGTGCATCGATGGATTGCGCAGATCAGCATCGATGAGAAGAACCCTGAGCCCCATGTTCGCGAAGTGCCGCGCAACCGCGAGCGCCGTCACCGACTTGCCCTCGCCGGGCACGGCGCTGGTGACCAGGAGTGACTTCGGCAGGCCATTTTCCGTCGCGAACTGAAGGGCCGTGCAGAGAGAGCGATAAGCCTCGGCGATGTTGGATCGCGGATCGAGCATGACCTGCTCTGCATCACTGCCGACGTCCGGAATGACACCCAGGGTCGGCAGGCCCGAGAGTTGCTCGACCTCCTCGGGCAGGCGCACGGCATCGTCGAGACGCTCGAGGAGGTAAGCGGCGCCGTAACCGCCTCCAAGGCCCACCATGAGCGCCATCAGAAGCGCACGCATGAGGTTCGAGCTGGCCGCGCCGCCGGGCGGGATCGCGCGCTCGACGACGAATACGTTGTTGGTGCCGGTGCCGCTCGCGATGTCGACTTCCTTCTGCCGCTGCAAGAGGCTCTCATAGAGCGTCCTGAGAGTTGCGGCCTCGCGGCGCAGATTGTTGTACTGTATCCCGCGCCGCTGCAGATCCAGCGTCTCGACGCGTAATGTCTCGATGCGGGCGCGCATCTCCGCCTCCTGCGCGCGGGCCTGCTCGAAAGCAGCCTTGTGCAGATCCTTGATGGTCTTCACCTCGGCGACGATCTGGCGGTCGATTTCCTTGATACGCTGGTTGAGGTGCACCATGGCCGGATAGTCCGGCTTGAAGGTCTGCAGCTTCTCGTTGTACTCGGTCTCGATCGTGTTCCGCGAGTGCCTCAGGCCCTGGATGACCGGATTGAGAAGGAACTGCGGCATGTTGATCGCATCGACCTTTTCGACCTGCCGCCAGAGCTGCTCGGCTTTCATGCGCTCCGCGATCAAGCCACCAAGCGACGTGTTGGCGCTGGAAAGATTGGTCTCCGCAATCGACGCCTTCTCGTTTGTTACGACGAATTCCTCTTTCTCGGCGAACGCGAGGGCGGCCCTCTCGGCATCCTCGAGCCGGGTCTTCAGCTGGCCGAGCTGATCCTCGAGGAAGGTCTTGGCATAGACGTTCACCTGGAAGCGCTTGTCGAGATTCAGCGCGATGAAGGCGTCGGCATACGCATTGGCCACGCGTGCCGCACGCTTGGCAGAGACATCGGAATAGGAAATGTCGACGAGGCGCGAGCCGGGCACCTGCCTTACGGATGTGTTGGCGGCAACGATCCACGCCGCCATCGTCTCGAGCGCTTCCTTGTTCGGCTTGGCCACCTCTTCCTCGGCCGTTGCGCCGCTCAGCAGCGAGCGCACGATCTGCATGAAGGAGACCGAGCGCGGCTCGAAGAAATCCGACTCCTCCGCAAGCCCGGCGAGCTTCGCAACGCGCTGCGTGACGGCGCTGCTTCGCAGGAGCTCGATCTGCGTGCGCAGATAAGCGTCGCCGGAGTCGGGCTGCTCGACCTGCCCTCCCTCGACGATCTTGAGGCTTCGCGTCTCGATTTGGATGCGCGCGGTCGCGTAATAGAGCGGCGTCACCATGAGCGCACGTGCGCCGCCAATCGCGACAGACACGATCGCGACGGCGAGGATCAGCCATTTCCGCTTGAGCCCGATGCGCAGCAAGTCGAGCAGCATGCGGCGCAGGTTGTCGTCCGACTGCTCGTCATACTCGGGATTGGCGTAGCCACGTGCATACGGCGGACCGACGACGTCAGGCAGCTGCCGTACGCCGTTCCCCTCGAATGAGCCGTGCGCCACCTCTCGGCCGTGCGACATCTCTTCTACCTGGCCTCGACCTCGGAGATTTAGATGAGACCGCCGAAGAACCCGAATACGGGAAGCGACTTGATAACGTCGCTATACAGCTTCTTGACGACCGAGGTCCCGACGATGACCACGTCGCCCTGCAGGATCGGCGGATCCTGCGCGGTACCCGCCATGATGGCATCCAGATCGAAACGAGCCGCTTCTTTCTTGCCGTTCGCCGTCCGGAAAACAATGACCTCGCTGCCGTCCGCTATATCCTTCATGCCGCCTGCCGAGGCGACGACTTGCAGCAATGTCGTCGGCCCCTTGTAGGGAAGCACGCCTGGACGTCCGATCGCGCCCTCGAGCGTCACGCGCTGGCTGTTGAACTCGCGCACGAACACCGAGACCTGAGGATTCTGGAGGTAGCGCGCACCGTACTTGGCCTTCAGATCGTGCTCGAGCTCGCGTGCCGTAATGCCGCCGGCGCGCACATCGCCGACGAGCGGCAGATTGATCAGGCCGCCTTCGGCAACCTGCACGGTCTTCGTCAGATCGGGCGCCTGATAGATCGAGATCTCGATGACGTCCTGCGGACCAATCCGATAGCCGTCGTTCCCCGGCGTGCCTGCGCTCTCGAGCGCGCGAACTTCGCGCAGCAGCTTGGCGGACTTTTTCGACGGAGGCGGCGGAGCTTCGCCGTCCGACGGCATCGGCGCACCGAGGCTCGCGGTCGCCCCCACGGGCGCGCTGGTGCCGGAGGCACGGAACTCCTCGGTCAGCGTACTATTGCTGCAGCCTGAAAGCGCAAGCGCCATCACCATCGGCGCCATGATGGCCGCAACCCATCTCATCAATGAACAAATCTGCATTGCCCCACTCTCCAACGCAGGCACGAACGGCGTGAAATCCCAATGCCTGAAGGAATGCGAAAGTGTACGAAGACGCAAAACTAGCACATCTTGCAGTGCGCAATGAACCACGTTGCGACACATTCCAAACACATTTCCGCAGGCGCGAGGTCTTCGACAAGACCTCGGCACACAGTTCTCGGATTCAGTACCGGCAATGTGACACAATGAGCACATCGCGTGCCCATTTGCTCGGCGAAACGCTTATTTGTCAGGTCGTGGATCGCACTTAGCTCGCGCGCGGCCCGACGCTTGCGCCTCGCTGGCCGGCGCGATAGCAATAAGCTAAGGGTCTTGGTGATTTTTTTAGTTGGCGTTTCGAGAGCACTTCATGAACGACGGCTTTGGTTTCGCGTTAGATTTGCCCCATCCGCAGCAGCTCGCCATGCGGTGGATCGCGATCAACACACACCCGCATCGCGAGCACGTGGCCATCGAGAACCTCGTCCGTCAGAAGTTCTCCGTGTATTGCCCCATGGAGCTCAAGCGCGTTCGACACGCCCGGCGCACACAAGACGTTCTGCGCCCGATTTTTCCCGGCTACATCTTCGCCGAGGTCGTGCCCGACCTGACGCTGTGGCGTCCGATTCTCTCCACTTTCGGCGTGCGGAACCTGATACGCGCCGGCGATCGCCCCGCATTCGTCGACGACGATTTCATCGGCGGCCTCAAGGCCCGGGAGATCGACGGCGTCATCACAAAGCCCCAACTGCCCTATGAGGTCGGGCAGGACGTGCGCCTCAACGGCGGCCCGTTCGACGGCTTGATCGCGACGATCATCGAGATGGGTGAGCGGGACAGGCTGATCCTGCTGGCGAGCCTTCTCAGCCAGACGGTCCGCCTCAAAGTGACCAGCGCCAGCGTCCGCGCCCTCTGACGGTACTGGCGCCTGGTCAAACCGCCGGTTCGGAGCCCGATCAGGCTACGACCTTGTTTTTTAACGTGCCGAGTCCGCTCCAGGAGATCTCGAGCTCGTCCCCGGGGACGAGGAAACGCTGCGGGATGCGGCTGCCGCCGGCGCCGTCGGGCGAGCCCGTCGAGACGATATCGCCAGGATTGAGCTGCGCGAAGTCGGAGACGTACGCGATGATCGTCGGGATATCGAACACCATCTTGGAGACGGTCGTCGACTGCACCTGCTCGCCATTGAGCTTGGTCGTCAGCTGCATGGCGCCGACATCGGCGATCTCGTCGGCAGTCGTGAACCAGGGGCCACAACCGCCCGAGGCATTAAAATTCTTGCCGGCACCGACCGAATGCTTCTGCCAGCCGCGCACCGAGCCGTCGTTCATGATCGTATAGCCGGCGATGTGATCGAAGGCCTTGTCCCTGGCGATATGACGTCCCGGCTTGCCGATCACGAGCACCAGCTCGCCCTCGTAGTCGAATGTCCTGGCCGGCTCACCTTGAGGATATTCGAGCGGCTCGTTGTGGCCGGTGAGCGCGTCGTGCGTCTTGATGAAGAGCGAGATGTCCTTGGGCGGCGGCACATCGCCGTCAACCGGATGGCGCTTGGGATAGTTCACGCCGATGCAGATGATCTTGCCGGCGTCGTGCAGCGGCGGCAGATAGCGAATCGCGTTGAGCTTGAGGGACGGCTTCTTGCCCGATGCCCACGATGCGACCTCCCCGAGCGCGCCGGCTGCCAATAAGGCACGAATGGTCGGATACTTCTGTGCGAGGGCGGCGTCGGCCGGAATGATGCCGCCGCCTGCGGCCTCGGGCTCCACGACCACGCCCCAGCTCTTTTTGCCGCCCTGCTCGTAGCTGATCAGTTTCATGTCGTCTCCGCCCTGCATTGGAAGATTTTGCTGACTATCCATGCCCTAAGGTCACGGGGGCGCGCAAGGCGGCACGACTCATAGCGGCTTCTCGCCGGCACGGCGCTCGAGCTCGGGAATGATGGTCTCGCGCTCCTTGAGGTGCGGATTGACGGCGAGCGCCTGGCTATAGGCGTCGAGCGCCTCCCTCCAGCGTCCGGCGTGGGCATGGATCATGCCGCGCCCCGCCAGCGCGCCGAAATGGCGCGGCTCGAGCGCCAGGACCTTCTCGATATCCGCGAGCGACTGCTCGTGCTCGTTCATGAGAAAAAGCACGGTCGCGCGCTTGTTCCAGGCCTCGGCGAAGTCGGGCGCCGCTCCGATGGCCTCGGTAAAGCGGTCGTGAGCCGCACCGAGCTGCCGGATGGAGAGATAACCGATCCCCTCTTCCATGAGGCGATCCACGTTCGGGCGCCCAGAACGCGTCCATGTCTCCCAGATGCGGCCGACCAACTCATTGGCCTCGTCATCGCTGCGGGCGGTTTTCAGCCCCTTGAAAAGGGCATCGAGCGCCCGTACGCGTTCGGTATCGGCGGGAATGGACGCCGTCGGCGCCTGGGCCAACGAGGCGGTCGAGACCGACCCACAGAATGCCAGGCAGAGCATGGCCGGCGCGAGCCGCCGCCCCCATGTCTCGCGGCGCGATCGTCCGTCCATCCGCATGGCTCGTCTCCCGCCATGTGCAAGGCCAAGTGCCAGCCAAGACGCTAACGCAGGCCGATGATCTCCGCTAGATTTGGCGTCAAACGATCACAAGAACGGGTGGAGACGACCGGCATGGCCATTCCGCGCACGGTTTTCGGCGAGGAACACGAGATGTTCCGCGCCACCGTCAAGGATTTCATCGCGCGCGAGATTGCGCCGCATCACGACACGTGGGAGAAGGACGGCGTCGTCCCACGTGAGCTTTGGCGGAAGGCTGGAGAAGCCGGCCTGCTGCTGACGGGCATCCCGGAGGAGTACGGCGGCGCCGGTGCGAACTTCCTCATGAGCGCGATCCTCATCGAGGAGATGTCGAAGGGTCTCTATTCCGGTCCCGGTTTCCGCCTGCACTCGGATATTGTTGCGCCGTACATCCTGCACTACGGCAGCGAGGAGCAGAAACGCGCGCTGCTGCCCCGCATGGCGCGCGGCGAGATCGTTACGGCCATCGCCATGACCGAGCCCGGCACGGGCAGCGACCTGCAAGGCATCCGCACGACCGCCGTCCGCCAGGGCAACGAGCTCGTCGTCAACGGCCAGAAGACGTACATCACGAACGGCCAGCTCGCCGACGTGATCATCGTCGCCGCGAAGACCGATCCCAAGGAGGGCGCGAAGGGCATCTCGCTCGTGATCGTCGAGGCGGATCGCGCCGGCTTCGCACGCGGGCGCAATCTCGAAAAGATCGGCAACAAGGCGCAGGATACGTCGGAACTCTTTTTCGACAACGTGCGCGTGCCGCCATCCAACGTCCTCGGCGCGGAGGGCAAGGGCTTCTCCTATCTCATGCAGGAGCTGCCGCAGGAGCGTCTTATCGTCGGCCTCGCCGCTGTCGCGATCATGGAAGCCGCCTTGGAGTGGACGCTCGCTTACACGCGCGACCGCAAGGCCTTTGGGCGACCGATTGCCGATTTCCAGAACTCGCGCTTCAAGCTGGCGGAGGTCGCAACAGAGGTTCAGGTCGCGCGCGTGTTCGTCGACAAGTGCCTGGAGCTGCATATTGCCGGCCAGCTCGATGTGCCGACGGCAGCCATGCAGAAGTGGTGGCTGACGGAGGTCGAAGGCCGCGTGCTCGACATCTGCCTGCAGCTGCACGGCGGCGCCGGCTTCATGTGGGAGTATCCGATCGCGCGCGCCTATGCGGATGCGCGCGTGCATCGCATCTTCGCCGGCACGACCGAGATCATGAAGGAGATCGTCGCGCGGTCGCTGATGGTGGGGCGGTGATGCCCTCTCCTTCTCCCCGTCCTTCACGGGGAGAAGGTTGGGATGAGGGGCGGCGGCATACGCCAACGTCAGCTCAAGTGGCCGCCCCTCACCCTAACCCTCTCCCCGCAAGGGCGGGGAGAGGGAAAACAAGCTACCCAAACGTCACGGCATAAACCGGCGGCAGCGTGTGCGAGACGCACGCCCAGCTCTCGCCCTGATCCTCGCTGATCCACAAGCCACCCGTCGTCGAGCCCATGGCAAGACGGTCGCCACTCTCGTCGATCGCGAGTGCGTGACGATAGACCACATCATAGGCGTGCGACTGCGGGAGGCCCTTGCTGAGGGTCTCGAACGTCTTGCCACCGTCGCGCGTGCGCGAGACGACGAGCTTGCCGTCGACGGGAATGCGCTTCTCGTCCTTGATCTCGGGAACGAACCACGCCGTGTCCGGCTCGCGTGGGTGCACGACGACCGGAAAGCCGAATGCCGAAGGCTTTGCGTTTGTGATCTCGGTGAAGTTGTGCCCTTCGTCGGACGAGACGAAAATCCCGTTGTGATGCTGCACCCACATGCGCTGCGGCGCCGCGCGGCACTGCGCGAGACAATGCACATCCTGGGCATTGGGCTCGTGCGCCTGCTCGGGCGGCATGTACTCGGCGCGCATACCGTGGCCGCGCTGCGTCCACGTTTCGCCGTCGTCCGCAGTATGCCAGATGCCGCCGGTTGAAATGGCGATCGACACGTGCCGCGAGTTTCTCGGATCGACGCACACCGAGTGGATACCCGGGAGATCGGCGCCACCGCCCGTCCACATCTTGCGCGAGGGATGATCCCAGAGCGTGCGCACGAACTGCCAGCTCTGACCATCATCCTTCGAACGGAAGAGACCGCCCGGCAGCGTCCCGCACCACAGCACGCCCGGCTCGTCCGCACCGCCCGCGACGAGCGCCCAGATGCGCACCGTGCTCCACGCGAGCGGCCGGCCCCACATGTCGTTCTCTTCGTATCCCTCGGGCTTTTCGGGATAGGTGGGCGTCGCGATCTCCTCCCAACCATCTCCCGTCGAGCGATGGACCTTTACGCCGAAGTGGCCGTGATCGAGCGCCGCGAACTTCGCGCCGCTGCGCTTGTCGCTCAAGGCGAGCGTCACGTTGTCGGCGAGGAAATCGACTTTGGCGATGTCCCAACCATTGCCGCAGCGTTCGACCGTGAACAGGCCCTTGCGTGTAGACACGAGCAGTTGATCGCTCATGGCGCTCTAGCCTCCCGAGAGTGCTTGAAAGACGTAGATGGTACTGGTCTCGCCGACGGCATCGCCGAGACCGGCGCGGTCGCGGATCATGATGCCGTCGACGAAGATGGTCATGTGCCGGCGCAGTGCCCACTGATCATCGAGCACGTAGCTGCGCGCCTGCGGGTTCTGCGCGAACACGGCTGCGAGCGCTTCACGCACTGTCTTGCCGGGCGCCTCGACCTCCGGGCACGCGACGTGGCGCTGGATGTTCGGCGTGAAAACGACGCGGGCCATGATCGGGCGTCCTTCTCCGTGCGATCAGAACTGCACGATCGGCTCGAATCCACCGAAGAACATGCGCTTGCCGTCGAACGGCATATCCGTGGGACTGCCCTTTAGGCGGGGATCCTTCATGACCAGGGCGTTGATGCGGTCGCGGTCCTCGCGCGATTTGTAGGTGATCCACGAGAAAACGACGACCTCGCCCTCCTCGAGCTTCACCGCCTGCGGGAATGACGTGTGCACGCCCGGCTTGACGTCCTCGGCGACGCATTCGACGAACGAGAGAGCGCCATGATCCATCCAGACCTTGCCGGCGAGTGTCGCCATCTCTTTGTAGGCATCCAGATTCTTCTTCGGCACCGGGAGCACGTAACCGTCGACGTACATGGGCATTCCTCCTTTGAATGGGCGCTTGCCCGTTTACTTCACCGAGACGATCGACCGGCTGCTCGATACTAGGACGCGCGGCGGCAGCCGTTTCCGACATCGTCCTCAGGAATTTTTCGCGGTCTTCTTTTTCTTGCCGCCGACGCCCGCCGCATCCGTCAGCCGATCGAGCTGGAGGCGGATGTGCGCGGCTTCGGCCGGTGTATTTGCGAGCGCGATCGCGCGGTCGAAGGCGACCTTCGCCTCGCCGGAACGCTCGAGCTCGAGCAGAAATGCGCCGCGTGCGCCATGGAAGTAGAAATAGCCCTCGAGCTGACCGGCAAGCGGCTCGATCATGGCGAGCGCCGCGGCCGGACCATCCGCCTTCGATACCGCCACCGCACGATTGAGCGTCACGACCGGCGAGGGCTGCATCTGCTCGAGCGCACCATAGAGAAGCGCAATCTGCGCCCAGTCTGTGTCCTCGGCGCGCGTCGCGCGGGAGTGCAGCGCCGCGATCGCCGCCTGAACCTGATAAGGCCCGGGTCTGCGATGGCGGAACGCCTTGTCGACAAGCGCGAGCCCTTCGCCGATCAGCTTGCCGTTCCATTGGCTGCGGTCCTGATTGGGCAGCAGCACGGAGTTGCCATCATCATCGAAGCGCGCATCGGCGCGCGCGTGCTGCAGCAGCATGAGCGCCAGCAGCGCCTGTATCTCGGGCTCGACGGGAAAGAGATGGAGCAGCAGGCGCGCGAGCCTGATGGCCTCCTCGCACAGCACCGCGCGCGCGCCCTGCTCGGCGACATCGCTCGTGTAGCCCTCGTTGAAGAGGAGGTAGAGCACGCCTGCCACGGCAGCGATGCGCTCGCTGCGCTCCACCGCGCCCGGTGCTTCGAAGGGCACGCTGGCGCCGCCGATACGCCGCTTGGCGCGCGTGATGCGCTGCTCCATCGCAGCCTCGCTGACGAGGAAGGCACGCGCAATCTGCGGAACCGACAGGCCCGAGACGATGCGCAGCGCGAGCGCGATCTGCTGCGTCGCCGGCAGCTCGGGATGGCAGCACACGAAGAGAAGGCGCAGGATATCGTCGCGGTAGTCCGCACCATCGAGACGCTCGATCGTCGACGCTTCGTTGTCCGAGAGATCCGAGATCGCATCCTCGTCGGGAAGCGCGGTCAGGCGGCGCTGGCGCCGCGTCGCGTCGATCGCCGCATTGCGCCCGACCATGATCAGCCACGCGGCGGCATCGCGGGGCGGTCCCTGGGACGGCCAGAGCCGGAGTGCCCTGAGGCAGGCCTCCTGGCAGGCCTCCTCGGCCATATCGAGATCGCGGAAATGGCGGAGCAGCGCCGCAACCACGCGCGGGCGCGCGGATGTCAGAACGGCGTTGATCCAGCGGGCATCGGTCACGGCGTCTGCTTCCCGTCCTTGAAGAGGCCGACGGGGCGGATCTCGTAGGAGCCGCCGGGATTGACCTCTGCGAGCTCACGCGCGAACGCGAGCGCCTCGTCCAGGTTCTCGGCATCGTAGATGTAGAAGCCGAGCAGGTGCTCCTTGGTCTCGGCGAACGGGCCATCGATGATGACTGCGGGCTCGCGGTCCTTCCTGAGCGTCGTCGCCGCGGTGGTCGGCAGCAGGCGGGCGACGGGGCCGAGCTTGCCCTGCCGCACGGCCTTCTCCTGCACGACAGCCAGCTTCGCCATCACGGCGTCGTCGTGCTCCTTGGACCAGGCGCACACGACGTTCTCGTCGTGGTAGCAGAGAATGGCGTACTGCATGGGACTGGCTCCTTCCAATTTGTGTCTCAAGGACGAACGGTGGATCGAGTTGCCGACAGCTCCCGCCAAATTTTGTCAGGAGCCTACAAAAGTGCTGGCACAGCAGGCTGTTAACCGGCTGTTTGCCATCGCCGGGCTACGCTCTGGCATGGTGCGCATCCTCATACTGCTGGCGATTGCCGCAACGGCCTACGGGGTCATCATGCCGGGTCCGCCCGGGATGACATTGCCCGTTGATCCGGCTTCTGTCGCCGCCGATGCCGCAACGGCTGCGCCCGCGGGATCGGGATCGATACTGCCCGGCCTGGACCTCCTGTCGCTCGCCATCGGCCTCGTCGCCGGTTTCATCATGGGTTGGATCTGGCAGCTCCCGTGGCGAACTGTTCCGGAGCTCTTTCGAGAGGTCGTGTTTCGCTCCATTCGCGGCTTCGGGATCGTCGGTCTGGCCATGGGCGCCGCGGCAATTCTGCTGTTCTACTGACGAGACCCCACTCATTCCTCGCCGGTTCCCGCTTTCCAGCGCCTGAGGCTGTCCGGCGCAAAGCTCCATTCCGGCGTGACGAAGGGCTGGCCCGGCTCCAGGCGATACCAGGGCAAGCCATCCGGCGTATCGCGCCCCTGGAGGACATGCATGTCCTGCGCCGGCATGAAGCTCTGAATGAGGAGGAAACGGCGCTCGCCGGTCCGTGGATGCGCGACGACGTCGGCGACGAGCACGGCGTGGCCGGGAAAGCCGCCCTTGATGATCACGTCGCCGATCTCGACGCGACCGTCCCTGACCGGTATGAGCTCGCGCTCGAGCGAATGCGTGCCGGCCCATGTGAATACGGTGTCCATGTAGCGGCGAAAGGAGCCGTAGCTAGCATCCGCCGGCGCGCGCTTCGACCACACCAGCAAGCGACCTTGCGCGCGTGGGCGATCGCCCGCAGCCCAGCGGCTGAACGACATGGGCTTGGCCCCGCCCGTATCGTTGAAGCCGATACTCCGGAATGCGCCGCGTCCGAACTGCCATTCCGCCCTGAGGCGCATGACCGCGTCGGCACACTGCTGGAGATCGCGCGCGCCCGTATCGATGTCGACGACCGCGGCGTGGACGTCCTGGCGACCCTTCAGCGCGCCACTATGCAGGAAAACCTGCGATCCTTCGGGCTTCAGCGGCAAGCCGCGCAGCCACGCCCCAAAGCTTGCCTCGCGTACCGGAATGCGCGCGAATCCCGCCGGAGGCGCAAACCGGCGGTCGAGCCGATCGCCCTCGGCGTGCGCGCGCGCCTGCCAGGCATAGGGCCCGGCGGTGACCTCCTGGCTGGAAACCAGGACGGCCAGAAGTGCGACCACCACTCCGCCGGCTCGCATCGTCCCGCCTCTCCCGTCCGCCATCCGCGACCGGCAACGCGGCCACAGGGCTTTGGCATATTCATGACGCGGATTGACAGCGTGGCGTCAGGAGCCATTGTCAGAGACCAGAGAATATTCACCACAAGGGAACGATGGCGATGACGTCGCTGCTGACAGCAGCACAACGCGAAGCGTTCGTGCGGCGCGTCCGCATCGAAATGGCCAAGCGCGGCTTGACGCGGACGGCGCTCGCCGAAATCGCCGGCTGCAAGGAGCGTACGCTCGGCAATCTCCTCGCCGGCCAGCCGGTGCGGGATGCGACCGTCGCGGGCGTGGCGCGCGGTCTCGCCATCGACCTCGACACGCTGCTCGGCGGACCATCGGCCAATGGCGCAGCAGACGGCAAGCTGACGGGCCGCGCCGACGAGAGCTATGGCGGCTACCTGCTCGCGACCTACGAGGACTATCTCGGCCCTTATCTGGCCTATCGGCGCATTTTCTCGCGCCGGAACGCACTCTATCGCTCGGTCTATGAGCTCGACTGGGACGAGGACCTTTCACGCCTGCGCTTTCTCGAGTTGCAGGGCAGCCTCAACGGCCGCGGCGCCGATGCCGCCACACAGCACGCCGGCGGCGTCTACATCAGCCCGCACACGGGTATGCTGCAGCTTCTCACCACCTTCCAGGGTGCGCTCCGCCTCGTGACCCTCAACCGCTTCCAGCGCGGCGGCAACAAGCTGCGTGGCGTCATCCTCACGCAGAGCGACCGGGAGCGCTTCTATCAGCCGGCGGTGTCGGCCATTTTCCTTCACAAGCTGACTGGCCGGCAGCGGCTCTCGGAGCTCGAGAAGCGCATCGGCGTGCTCGAGGAAGGCCACGCGGACTTCGAGCCGGCCATGGGCGAGATCGAGGACATCGAGCGCACGGCCATATTCCTCGCCGGGCCGATCGCGCAGAAATAGTGCGCTATACGCCAGCGTCAGTATTTGGCGCCGCCCCTCATCCCGACCTTCTCCCGGTCATGACGGGGAGAAGGAGGAAGAACCCCTATTCCTCGCCGAGCCGCGTCAGGTGGGACCGCGCCGCTTCGTGCCCGGGCTGGATTTCGAGCGCGGCGCGATAGTCGCGAATGGCCGCCTGGGGATCGCCCTTGCCCTCCGAGGCGCGGCCGCGTTCGATCAGGGCCTCCGGCGAACGCGCGAAAATCTCGAGCGCGCGATCGGCGTCGCTTTTCGCCTCGTCGTAAGCGCGCGTCTCCACACGGCTGCGGGCGCGACGCACATAGGCGCTCTGATTGCGCGTCTCGATGGCAATGAGCCGATCCAGATCCTGGATCGCAGCGGGATGGTTCTTCAGCGCGGCATAGAGATCCGCGCGCAAGCTCAAGACAGGTGCAAAGCGCGGATCGATCTCGACGGCGCGCGTCGCGTCCTCGAGCGCCCGCTCGATCTGGTCGCCATCGGCCTGATTGAGCCGCGCCCGATTGAAGAGCGCCAGCACATAGCGCGGATTGAACTCGATGGCCTTGTCGTAATCGGCGCGGGCGGCCGGGTACTCCTTGTTCATCATCCGCGAAAGACCGCGGTTGTTGTGGAGCGCGGCATCGCGCGGCCGCATGTCGATCGCGCGGGTGTAGTCCTCGATGGCGCGCTCGAACGCGCGGATGGAGTGGAGTGCATATCCGCGCTGCGCGTAGGCACGCCAGTCCGTGGCATCGAGATCGATCGATCGCGACAGATCGGTAATTGCGCGGCCGTACTGGCGGCTCTGGTTGAGCGCCCATCCGCGCACGAAATAGGCCTCGGGCGCGTCCGGATGGCGCTTGATGATGTCATCGCAGGCGGCGATTGCCGCAACATAGGAACGGCCCACGCGGCACGCCGTCGAGCTGAGATCGGGGCGCGAGACTTGGGGCGGCGACACTGGCGCGCGCGCGGTTTCGTTCGGGGTCGTCGACGGCGGCGGCTCGCGCGCGGCCGTCTCGGTCTCGCCGCGCTTGCCGGACAGCCGGTCGAGCTTACGGCGGATCTCATCGACGAGATCCTGCTGGCTCTTCGGCTGGGCCGGCTGGCTCGGCGTACTCGTCGGCGGCGCCGGCGAAGAGGAGGAAGGTGGCGGCGCGGAAGGCTCGGACGGTGTCCCGCTCTGCTTGCCGAAGGTCTCTTCGATCGTGCGCCGCGCCTGCTCCATGACCTCGTTCGGATTGAAGCGTTTCGTGCCGGGCTCCGGCGTCGGAACGGCAGGCTGAGGCGGGGGCCTGGGAGGAAGCTCCGGCCGATTGGGCAGCGTCACCGTCGGGCCGGACGGCGTGGGTGACTGCCGGCTCGCCGTCTCACGTGCCTTGCGGCGGGCTTCCTCGGCGGCCTTCTCGCGCTCCTCGGTAACTTTCCGTTGCGCCGCCGCTTCACGCTCGGCGGATTTGCGCGCTTCCTCCGCCCGTCGGGCAGCCTCGCGCTCTGCCGCCTTACGCTCCTGCTCCTGACGCTCGATCGCCTTGCGCTGAGCCTCGCGGCGCGCCTCGGACTGGCCCGGCAGGGACCACACGCCGAGCAGATTCGTCGCGCCCGATACGAGGACGAGCGCGATGGCCAGCACCATGAGGAAGCGGGCGGGCGACGTACCGCGCTCGCCGAGCGATGCAGGAGCCTGTTCCAGCGTCGAGCGCGCGCGCCGCTCGCGCGGTGGCCCGTCCGCTATGTCACCAACCTCGGCCTTAGGCTCGATTTCCGTCATGGTTTCTCACCGAGCCTCGTCAGGTTCTCGCGCGCGGCGGAGAAGCTCGCGTCCGCATCGAGCGCGCGTCGGTAGTCGGCGATCGCGCGGTCGCGGCTGCCTTGGCGCTCATGGGTGACGCCACGCGCGTTGATCGCGCGCGCCGATCTCGGGTTGAGCTCGATCGCCTTGTCAAAATCGGCGAGAGCCTTGGCGAGGTCCTTCAGCTCGAGATGGCTGAGGCCGCGGTTTTCGAAAGCGAGCGCGTATGTCGGATTGATCTCGATAGCCCGACCCAGATCGGCAATCGCGCGGCCATGATCGCCCTTGCTGAGGACATGCGCCCGCGCGCGATTGTTGTAGGGCACCGCGTAGCGTTGATCGAGCTCGATGGCGCGGCCAAAGTCGGCGAGCGCGCGCGCATAGTTCTTCATATCGAGGTAGGCGGCGCCGCGGTCATTGTGAAAGGTCGGGCTCTGCGGGTTCAGCTCGATGGCCTTGTTGTAATCCGTGAGCGCGCGATCGAAGTCACCAAGGCGCACGTAGGTCAGGGCGCGCTGCGAGTAGTAGGCGGGTCGCGCCGTGGGTTGGAGCTCGATCGCGCGATTGAAGTCCGTGAGTGCCCGCTCGGATTGATGGCGCTCGCGCAGCGCCCAGGCGCGGATGAAATACGCTTCCGCAAACTCGTTGTGGCGCGCGATGATCTGCGAGCACGCCGGGACGATGGCGGAAACGGGCTTGCTCATCTGGCAGTCTGTTTCAGCGAGGTTCGGGCGATCGGGCGTCGGGGTCGAAGTCGGAGCGGCAGGCGCGGGTTGGAGGCGGGCCGTTTCCTTCCCCTTCTTCTTCTCCGCCTCGTCGCGAATGCGCTTCGAGGCCTGCTCGAGAGCGAGCTTGAGTTGCGACTCGCGCTCTGTGTCGGTCTTTTCCGCCTTCTCTGCCTTGCGAGGCTGCGTCTCCGGCGGCTTCGGAATTGCCGGCGCCGTCTCGACGGGCTTCGGCTGCAGTCTCGTAGCCTTGCGCGCGGCCTGCTGGCGCGCTGCCGTCTGTCCCGGCGTCTCCCAGAGACCGGCATAGTTCGAGCCGAATATCAGGATCGTGAGGCCCAGCACGAAGGCCACCACGAGGCGGCCGAGACGTGCGTCACGGTCGGCGGCCACACGCTCCGCGCCGCCCAACGGCCGGTGCGCATGATAGCGCGCGTGCGGCTGCACCACGGAGACGCGCGGCTTGGCCACGACCGGCGCTTTCGCAGGCCTGGCTGCCGCTTCAGTCTTCGCTGGGACCTTTTTTGTGGCCTGTGCCTGTTGTGGTTTGGCGACCAGCGCTCCGGCCGCCTTCACAACGTCCCACCTGGATGGCCCCCACTTGGACGAATTCTGCCTACTCATGGACCGGTCGATCTCCCGGCAATACTTGGCGGGGCACCGCCCCTCGATGATTCGCCCCATACGCGCAAACTGTTGCACCAGGGGCCGAGCCCGCGCAATGGTGGAGCAAAGCGCCGGGCCTATGGCGGGCGCCGCAACAAACCTCGGGGAAGGAACAAAATCATGCCATCGCTCGATGGACGGGTCGCCATTGTCACCGGCTCGGCGCGCAATATCGGCCGCGCCACGGCCAGGATGCTGGCCGCAGAGGGTGCATCCGTCGTCATTCACGCGCGCAAGGACAAGGAAGGCGTCGACGAGGCCGTCGCCCTGCTGGCTGCGGAGGGCGCGACCGCGATCGGCCATATCGCCGACGTCTCGACGGAAGCTGGGGCGCAGAGCCTGATCGATGCCGCCGTGACCCGCTTCGGGCGCGTGGACATTCTCGTGAACAACGCCGCCATCCGACGCAATACGCCGCTCGTCGAGATGTCTTACGCGGAATGGCGCGAGGTGCTCGCCAACAGCCTCGACTGCGCCTTCCTGTGCACGCGTGCCGCCGCCCCGCACATGATCAAAGGCGGCTGGGGCCGGATCGTGAATATCGGCGGCATTTCCATGTTCAAGGGCACGCCGGGG
This sequence comes from Pseudomonadota bacterium, assembly GCA_023387235.1. Taxonomy (GTDB): domain Bacteria; phylum Pseudomonadota; class Alphaproteobacteria; order Rhizobiales; family Hyphomicrobiaceae. Next base: position 67,430 of record JAEWIJ010000065.1, on the reverse strand, counting down.
CGCACGCACGTCTCGGCGGCTAAGGCGGGCATGATCGGCATGGCGCGCTCGCTCGCCTCCGAGCTTGCGCCCCACAACATCACGGTGAACGTGGTCGCGCCGGGCGCGATCGACACCGTGCGCAGCGGTGCGGCGGGCGCCCGGCCGGGCGGATCGGCGACGACGGCCAACCCCATGGGCCGCGAGGGTCGGCCCGAGGAGATCGCCCATATCGTCACCATGCTCTGCAGCCCGGACGCCGCCTACACCACCGGCCAGACCATCGAGGTGAACGGCGGCGCCCACTACTGAGGTGGCCGAAAAGCCAGCGGGTCGCAGTTGAAAGCGCGTCTTGCGGCCGCTAAGAGAGGCGGACCATGCTGCTTCGTGCGTTCATACGCCGCCCCGGGCGAATTCGCGTCCCGGCCGCCTCCGGGCGCCGGGTCTGGGCACATCTGCGCGTCAGAAGTGCACGTCAAATCAACGCGTAAGGCTTGCCGGACGCATCCTGGTCCGCTGCCACCTGTCCGTGACGGAGCACGCCCCTTGCGGGCTGCCTCCCGATCGTCCGAGCCCCCGAGGCCGACCTCATGAGCGATACCAAGACCGACGCCCGAGACTGGAGCAAGACGCTCTATCTCCCGAAGACCGATTTTCCCATGAAGGCCGGGCTCCCGCAGATGGAGCCGCGGATGCTCGAGCGGTGGGCGAAAATCCGCCTCTACGACAAGTTGCGCGAGAGCGCCGCAGGCCGCGCGAAGTTCATCCTTCATGACGGCCCGCCGTACGCGAACGGCAACATCCACATCGGCCACGCGCTCAACAAGATCCTCAAGGATCTCGTGACACGCTCGCAGCAGATGCTGGGGCACGATTCCAACTACGTGCCGGGCTGGGACTGCCACGGCCTCCCGATCGAGTGGAAGATCGAGGAAGAGTACATGGCCAAGGGCAAGGCCAAGCCGAACCTGAAGGACCCGGTGGCCATGAAGGCCTTCCGGGCCGAGTGCCGCGCCTTCGCCGAGCATTGGCTGAACGTGCAGCGCGAGGAGTTCAAGCGCCTCGGCGTCGAGGGCGACTGGGATCATCCCTACACGACGATGACGTTCCCGGCGGAAGCGCAGATCGCGCGCGAGTTGATGAAGTTCGCGGAGACCGGCCAGCTTTATCGCGGCTCGAAGCCGGTCATGTGGTCGGTCGTCGAGAAGACCGCACTCGCCGAAGCCGAGGTCGAGTACCACGACTATCAGTCGGACATGGTGTGGGTGAAGTTTCCGGTGGCCTACGGGGTTGGCGGAGGCCCGGCACTCGATAGGATGGTGCGTCTCCATCCGGGTGAGAACATAGTCATCTGGACGACGACGCCGTGGACGCTTCCGGGCAACCGAGCGATCTCCTTTAATTCCAAGATTGCCTATAGCCTTTACGAGGTCACCGCGTCGCCTGATGGCAATTGGGTGAAGGTTGGCGACAGGCTGGTGCTCGCCGACAAGCTTGCAGCCGATGTCATGAAGGCAGCCAAGGTCGAGGCGTACGAGCGACGCTACAAAATACCGGCAACAGTGCTGGCAAGCGCTAGGTGCGCCCACCCGCTTCGCGATGCCGGCCTCGGCGGCTATCAGTTCGACGTCCCGCTGCTGGATGGCGATCACGTCACCGACGACGCGGGTACGGGATTCGTGCACACCGCGCCGGGCCACGGCCGCGAGGACTTCGACATCTGGACCGCCTCGACGCGGCTCCTGCAATCGCGCGGTGTCGATCCGACCATCCCCTACACCGTCGACGAGAACGGCGCCTTCACTAAGGACGCACCCGGCTTCGAGGGCAAGCGCGTCATCACCGACAAGGGCGAGAAGGGCGACGCCAACCAGGCCGTCATCGATGCGCTCGTGAAAGTCGGGATGCTGCTCGCGCGCGGGCGGCTCAAGCATCAGTATCCGCACTCGTGGCGCTCGAAGAAGCCGGTGATCTTCCGCAATACGCCCCAGTGGTTCATCCACATGGACAAGGAGATCCCGTTCCTCGAAAATCTGTCGCGCGAGCTACGCGCGAAGAAGGCAGCGGGCGGCGGCGCCGGTCACAATCAGGCGATCCCGGACACGCTGCGCGAGGTCTCGCTGCAGTCGATCCGCGATACGGAATGGGTGCCGAAGTCGGGCGAGAACCGCATCACGGGCATGATCGAAGCCAAGCCCGACTGGGTCATCTCGCGCCAGCGCGCGTGGGGCGTGCCGATCACCGTGTTCGTACGCAAATCCGACGGCGAGGTGCTCGTCGATGCGAAGGTCAACCAGCGCATCTACGACGCCATGTACGCGGAAGGCGCCGACGCGTGGTTTTCGGACACCGATGGCGCACGCTTCCTCAAGCCCGACTACAATCCGGCCGACTTCGAGAAGGTCAACGACGTGCTCGATGTCTGGTTCGACTCAGGGTCGACGCACAGCTACGTCCTCAATGATCCGCACTTCCCGAGCCTCACGGGCATCGAGCGGCAGGTGGACGGCGGGCGCGATCGCGTCATGTATCTCGAAGGCTCGGACCAGCATCGCGGGTGGTTCCATTCCTCGCTGATCGAGTCCTCCGGCACGCGCGGGCGCGCACCTTTCGACGTCGTGCTCACGCACGGCTTCTGCCTCGACGAGAAGGGGCAGAAGATGTCGAAGTCCGTCGGCAACGTGACGGCACCGCAGGATGTCATCAAGACATCCGGCGCCGACATTCTGCGCCTGTGGGTTGCGGCTTCCGACTATTCGGACGACCTGCGCATCGGGCCGGAGATCCTGAAGAACTTCGTCGAGACCTACCGCAAGATGCGCAATACCATGCGCTGGATGCTCGGCACACTCGCGCACTATAAGCCCGAGCAGGCGGTCAAGGTCGCCGACATGCCGGAGCTGGAGCGCTACATGCTCCATCAGCTCAGCGTCCTGGAACCGCTCGTGCGCCGCGCCTATGCGGAGTACGACTACAAACGCGTCGTCTCGGCTCTCGCGCAGTTCATGAACACCGAGCTTTCGGCCTTCTATTTCGACGTGCGCAAGGACGCGCTCTACTGCGATGCGCCGTCGAGCGTGCGCCGCCGCGCCGCGCTGACCTGCGTCGAGCAGATCTTCCAGTGCGTGACGACATGGATCGCACCCATCCTCGTGTTCACGGCCGAAGAGTCCTGGCTCACGCGATATCCGAGCGAGGATGCGTCAGTGCATGTCGAGCTCTTCAAGTCGGCGCCGGCCGAATGGCGCGACGATACGCTCGCTCAGAAGTGGGAACGCGTGCGGCGCGTACGCTCGGTCGTGACGGGGGCACTCGAGATCGAGCGCGCGGCGAAGCGTATCGGCTCCAGCCTGGAAGCTGCGCCCATCGTCCATGTGACCGAAAGCGATCTCGGTGCCGCACTCGCGGGCGTCGATATGGCGGAGGTGTGCATCACATCCGCGATCCGAATCGTGAGCAGCCCGGCGCCTGCCGACGCGTTCAAGCTGCCCGACGTGTCCGGCATTGCCGTCGTGCCGGCACGCGCCGAAGGTTGCAAGTGCGCGCGCTCCTGGCGGATCACGACCGACGTCGGCACCGATCCCGCCTATCCCGAGCTGTCGGCCCGCGATGCTGCCGCAATGCGCGAGCTTGATGCGGCATGAGCGAGATCGAGGACAGCGCTGTCCTGACGAGCACGGCACGCGCACCGCGCGGCTGGATCTGGGGCGGCCACGCGCCGCTCGGGCTCGCGCTCGCGCTGTCCACGCTCGTGGTCGACCAGGCCCACAAGTGGTGGATGCTGAACGTCTACGACATCATCGCGCAGCAGCCGGTGCGCGTGACGCCGTTCTTCGACCTCGTGTTCGTCCTCAACAAGGGCATCAGCTACGGGCTCATGGCGCAGGATGGGCACGGCGGGCAGTGGGCGCTCGCCGGGTTTGCCATCCTGACGTCGATCGGGCTTTGGATCTGGCTGGTGCGCGGGCGCGTCAATGCACTGATGGCCGCTTCTCTCGGGCTGATCATCGGCGGGGGGCTCGCCAATGCGCTCGACCGCTTGTTTCTCGGCGGCGTGGCCGACTTCTTCCACCTCCACGCCTACGGCTGGAGCTGGTACGTGTTCAACATCGCCGACGTGGCCATTGTTGCCGGGGTGGTGGGGCTGCTGTATGAGTCGTTCTGGCTGAATCGCAATGATGCCGCAAAGGGCTCATAGCTAAGGAACATTCGGCTGTCTGGCGCGCCGGGGGATTGGGGCGGCAGCAGGCACAGAGGGGGTGGCGATCATGGCCGCTGAAACAGCACGCATCTCACGGCGTTTCCGTGTGGGTATGGCGACCCTTATCACGGGTGCGGCACTTCTCGGCGGCTGCTCGGATGGCGTCGAGGTCAACAGCCCGCTTCTGAACAGCCTTGGCGTCGCGACGGGTGCCATCGGGCAAAAGGAAGAGCCCCAGCTCAAGCCGCGCGCCCCGCTCGTGATGCCCCCGAGCACACAACGCCTTCCGGAGCCCGGACAGCCCGCTGCGGCGGCTGCTGCTTCCCCGGCCGCCAACCCCGCATGGCCTAAGGACACGGATCAGGACCGCATTGCCTCGGCTGCGGAAAAGAAGCGCCAGCACACCCAGTACTGCCGCGACGGCAACTGGAAAGAGCGCGCGATGGATCCCAATGCCGGCGGCATGCAAGGGCCCAACGGTTCCTGCAATACGATCATCGATTGGGTCGGCAATATCTTCGGCGGCGGTTCAGAGGGCGCTGCCGGCGACTCTCCCTGACGGCCTTGAGCTGCCCGCCTGAGGCGCGCCACGCGGGTCACATCCGCGATTTTGCGCTGCGGGATTAATCTTGCTGCAATGCAAAATGGCGCTTATATGGTACGACACTGATATTCCAGTGTTGGGCCGAGGCGCGCCATGACAGCCAATACGCTTGTTCTTCCAGTCACATTGGCCCAGTTCTGGGTTGAAAACTCCATTCAGCTCATGCGCGCCACGGGCGAATTCTGGTCCGGCGTGCTCGGCTCGCACCCGGCCCGCTCGACCTCGACGGCCTCGCCTTGGTGGATGCCGCCTCAGCAGACGCGCCCCGCGGCCGGCCCTACTCTTTGGCCCTCGACCTTCGGCATTTGGACGCCCCCGTGGAGCCAAGCGATGGCAGGGCTCCCAATACCCGGGACAGGCCCGTTCCTGCCCTGGCTGCCGACGGGCCAGACGGCTTCAACGGGCAACCCGTTCGCCTTCTGGCAGATGTGGCTCGACGCCACGGCGCCCGAAACGCGAGCGCCATGGTCCCCGGGCAACACGTCTGTCGCGAACGATTTCTGGCAGCCCGTCGCGACCGCCTACAGGACGGCCAACGGCCATGCCATGGCAGCCGTGCTGCGCACCATGGCCGACGTCGTCGAGCCGAAGGCGCAGGGCTTCACGCCGGCGCACTATTGGCCGGGCACACTCGGCACGCGCCACTGACGACGGCGCCCCTCTCGCTCAGGCCTTCTGCTCCCAGCGCCCAGCATCGCTCTGGCGCCAATAGGTCGCCTTGCACCCTTGCGCGCGCACCCGCTGCCATTGTGTCCGCGCAGCCGTGAGCGCGTCCCCATCGCGGCCGTCGAAGATGACGACGATGCGCATATAGCCAGCGTACGTTTCCATGTCCGCACCGTCGAGCAGGAAGCGAACGCCCGCGCCGTTCTCGTTCGTCTCGCCCAGGGTCAGCAGGATCGGCTGGCGGTCCGGCGCGCCCTCCTTTCCCGTGCCGTGCGGGAGGAAGCTGTCGTCGGCGTAGGTCCACAGATGCGCATCGAGCGCCTCGAGGCGTTCCGCGCTGCCGACCTGAACGACTGCGCGCCACCCCCGCTCGAGCGTCCGCTGCAGGAGGCTCGGGAGCACCCTTTCGAGCGGCTGACGCTCAAGGTGATAGAAGAGCACTTCCGTCGCTGCCGTCTCGCTCATCCGCAGTCCCCGCACCACCTACGCAATGTATCAACGAATGTATCAGAAACTAAAGCGTCGGGCCTCAAATGCGCCCCACGCCTGGACCGATCTCGAAGTCGCATTTGAGGTCCAAAGACGCTTTAGAGACATAGTATTCTAAAGCAACCTTGGACTTGAAATTCACTCCTCGCCCAGCCTCGAACTGAGGTGAATTTCAAGTCCGTTGCTTTAGCGAATCACGGTGCGCTTGAAAGCGCAGGCCACGCTCACGTATGCTGTAGACTTGCGCGGACGAGTAACAGGACGGCACGGACTTGACCGAACAGCAAAAGCAATTCCCCGAGTTCTACGTGACGGCGCCGCAGGCCTGTCCGTATCTGCCGGGCCGGGCCGAGCGCAAGCTTTTCACCCACCTTACGCACGACAAGCCGCGCGCCCTCATCGACAACCTTCTGAAGGGCGGTTTCCGGCGCAGCCAGAACATCGCCTACATGCCGTACTGCGAAGGCTGCCAGGCGTGTGTCTCGGTGCGCGTGCTCGTGAACGAGTTCGAGCCGGGCCGCAGCTTCCGGCGCATCCAGGAGCGCAACCGCGACCTCAAGACGCGCCGCATCCAGGCCGTCGCGACGTCCGAGCATTTCAGTCTGTTCCGCGGCTACATCGACGCCCGCCACGGCGACGGCGGCATGGCGGACATGAGCGTGCTCGACTATGCGATGATGGTCGAGGACTCGATCGTCGACACGTTCCTCACCGAGTATCGCGTCGGCCCCGACAAGCCGCACCTCCATCGCGCCGACAGCGCGCCACTCAAGGCCGTCGCGCTATGCGACCAGCTCTCGGACGGCATCTCGATGGTCTACAGCTTCTACGATCCCGAGGAGGACGCGCGCAGCATCGGCACGTACATGATTCTCGAGCATATCGAGTATGCGCGCCGGCTCGGGCTGCCATACCTCTATCTCGGCTACTGGATCGAAGGCTCGCGCAAGATGAGCTACAAGTCGCGCTTCATGCCGCAGGAGCGCCTCGGGACGGACGGCTGGACACGCACTTGACCCGCAGCGTGACGCGGCTCATAGGGTGCCGAGGCGCGCGCGCCGCACCGACTTCCTCGTGACCGGCGCACACACCAGGAAAAAGATCGATGCGTTCCGGAAGGCGATCTCGTTTCGCCGGTGAAGAACGCGGCTGCCGTGAAAGCGCGGCAGGGAGCAGAAACGCTTGCACGTCATGGCGCCGCGAGGGCGGAGCCATTCCGCGCGACGGGATGGGATGCAGTGACGGAATTCCTGGCGGCGCTTGCGGACCTCCCATTGACAGCGCTCGCCGTGCGCATGGCCGCCGTCGCCGTATTCATCGTCATCGTCGCCGTGATTTCCGAGCGCGTGGGGCCGTTCTTCGGCGCCATGGTGGCATCGCTACCCGTCTATACGGGGCCGGTCTATGTTTTCCTGGCGCTCGATCATCCGCCGCACTTCCTCGCGCAGGTGGCGACGGCGTCGGTAGCGGCCTTCGCCGTCATTCCCATTTATCTGCTGATCTATGGGCTCATGGCACATGCCGGCCGATCCATGCTGCTGAGCCTCGCCGTGAGCTCGGGCGCATGGCTCTCCATCGCCGTATTCGTGCAACTCTACGACTGGTCGCTTCCTGAAGCGCTGCTGTTTGCAATTCCGATCTTTTCCGCGGCCCTGCTGCTCGCGCCGCGCTTCACCGACGCCGTGCCGCAGAAAGCCGGAGCACGCTCATGGGCCGATCTCGTCGTCCGCGTCCTGCTCGTGACGATCGTGGTCGGGATCGTGAACGCGGTGAGTCCCTTCGTGCCGACGCAGCTCACGGGCATTCTCTCCATCATGCCGACCGTAACGACGAGCCTCATCCTGGTGCTGCACAACCGCATCGGCGGGCCGGCGACGGCTGCGCTCCTCGCGCACTCCATCGGCGGCCTCATCGGGATGCTTCTGGCGATCACGCTGGTTGCTGCCACGACCGTGAAGTGGGGACCGGCGCTCTCGCTGTCGCTGGCGCTCGCGGTCTCCGTAAGCTGGAATCTGATGCTCATCGCAGCCAAGCATGGCCGCAGCATCTTCCGTGGTCGCTGGCGGTGAAGCCATACTTCAGCCGACCACCGCCTGGCACTCGATCTCGACCTTCATACGCGGGTCGACGAGGCCTTTCACCTCGACCAACGTCGATGCCGGCCTGTGCTCGCCGAAATAGTCGATGCGGCGCGGATTGATCGCGGCGCGCTCGCTGATGTCGGTCATGAAGACCTGCACCTTGGTGACGTGCTCGGGTCCCGCGCCGGCGGCGCGCAGGCACTTGTCCATGACGTCCATCGCGATCTCGAACTGCGCGACCGTGTCCGGCGGAATATGGCCATTGGCCTCCATGCCGACGACGCCCGACACCCAGACGAGATTGCCGGCCCGAACGACGTGGCAGTAGTGGCTGACCGGAGCCATGATGCCCGGAACCATGATGCGCTGGATCATTGCCGCTTCCTCCCGATTTGTATCTGACCTGCGTCCGGGAACTATAGCGCCTAAAGCGTCATTTGGACTTGAAATTCACTCCCCGCCTAGCCTCGAACTGAGGTGAATTTCAAGTCCGTTGCTTTAGCTCGCACGAGTCGATCTTTGGGCAGACACGATCTAGTTTCGCGCTGAGGAGGAGCAACGCCATGATCGAAGAAACCCTCGACATCCAAACGCGCGACGGTGCCATGGAGACCTTCGTCTCCCGTCCGGATCGCGGCACGCATCCTGCCGTGCTCCTGCTCATGGATGCGCCCGGCATCCGCGAGGAGCTGCGCGACATGACGCGTCGGCTCACGTCGGTCGGCTACTGCGTGCTGCTGCCGAACCTCTACTATCGCGCCGGTCGCGACTCGAAATTCGATCCCGCAACCGTGCTCACGAACGGCAGCCCCGAGCACACGCGTATGCGCGCCATCCGCACGAAGATGACCATTCCGCCGATCATGGAGGACGTTGCGGCGATGATGTCGTTTCTCGATGGGCGCGACGGCGTGAAGCCCGGCCCCATCGGCGTGCACGGCTACTGCATGAGCGGGCCATATGCCCTCGCCGCCGCCGCGCGCTATCCCGATCGCGTCGCTGCAGCCGCATCGTTCTACGGCACATGGCTCGTCAGTGATGCCGAGGAGAGTCCGCACCTCACGCTCGGCAAAGCCAAGGGCGAGCTCTACATCGCCTGCGCCGAGATCGACGAGTTGGCGCCGCTGCCGATGGTTGCCGAGTTGAAGAAGCTGTTCGACGCCTCAGGAAATCCGGGCGAGCTCGAGATCTATCCGGGCGTGCATCATGGCTTCGGCTTTCCTCAGCGCAAGATCTACGAGAAGCACGCCGCGGAACGACATTGGGAGCGGCTGATCGCGCTCTATCGGCGGCGGTTGGGGTAGCGACGTCCCACCCGAAAGCCGCTTGCTCTACCTCGACAGTTCAGCTGCACATTTGCACGAGCCGCCAGCGCACGACCCGGCATCTCTCGCGGCCACGTTTGTCGGTGCTGCACTCGCGGATCGGTTCGCGCCGGTAAGAACAGTAGACGCCGGGGGCCGGGAAGCCTTCGTAGCCGCGCCGCGGGCGCTTGCTTTCGGACTGCCACTCTTCATACGGCTGGTCCCAAAGGCGTTGGGCTTCGGCCGGCTTGCTGACCGTGACAAATGCAGCGCCGGCGCCGAGCAGCAATCCAACGGCAACAATGATGCGAGTAAGCATATCGGTCATGGCAACGCACTCATGTTGATCGAACTGGCGGTCGCACGAGAATAACCGCTCCAGCGGTAACGCTCCCAGCGAAATTACCGTTCCGCGCCTTCAGGCGCAGCTAGCCGATCAGCTTCTGCGCCGCCTCGGCGACGCGCTCCGGCGTCAGGCCGAAGTGGGCGAAGAGCTTACCCGCAGGCGCCGAGGCGCCGAAATCCGAAAGACCGATGAACGCATCGTCCGGCCGCAGCCACTCGCGCCAGCCCTGTTCGATGGCCGCCTCGATGGCGACGCGCGGGGCATCGCCCAGCACGGCCTGCCGATAAGCTGCGGGCTGCTTGCGGAAGAGCTCGAATGACGGCAGCGACACGACCGCCGGCTTGACGCCCTTCGATGCCAGCAGATCCGCGGCCTTCATGGCGATGCCGATTTCCGAGCCGGTCGCAATGAGCGTGACAGCACGCTTGCCATCCGCCTCGCGCAGCACGTAGCCGCCCTTGGCGCTGGCGTTCTCGGCGAGCGGCCCCTTACGCACGTTCGGCACGTTCTGCCGCGTCAGCGCAAGCACGGACGGCGTCTCCGCAGAGGCCGCCGCCAGAGCCCAGCATTCGGCCGTCTCGACGCCGTCAGCGGGGCGGAAGACATTGAGATTGGGGATCGCGCGCAGCGCCGCCAGATGCTCGATCGGCTGATGGGTTGGACCGTCCTCGCCGAGACCGATCGAGTCGTGCGTGAAGACATAGACGACCTGCTGGCGCATGAGCGCCGCGAGCCGGATCGCCGGTCGGCAATAGTCCGAGAACACGAGGAACGTGCCGCCGTACGGAATGAGCCCGCCGTAGAGCGCCATGCCGTTCATGGCCGCGGCCATGCCGTGCTCGCGAATGCCGTAGTAGAGGTAGCTTCCCGCGAAGTCGCCCTTCACGATCGGCTTCTGGCTCTTGGCCTTGGTGTTGTTCGAGCCCGTAAGATCCGCCGAGCCGCCGATCAGCGCAGGCTGCGCAGCGACCAGCGCTTCCAGCGAACGCTCCGACCACACGCGCGTCGCCCGCTCGGCCGTCTCGGCGGCCGCCGCCTCGCGCAGGTTCATGACGGCTGCATCGACATCCGCCGAACGCGCCGCCGAGGGGTTCTCGAACGCCTCGCGATCGCGCGCATCGAGCTTCTGCCAGCTTTTCTCCCAGGCTTCGCGTGCGGCCCGGCCACGCGATCCCGCCGCGCGCCATGCGCTCATGACATCCGCCGGCACCTCGAAGGGGGCGCTCCTCCAGCCGAGCTTCTCGCGCGTGCCGGCAATCTCTTCGGCACCGAGCGGCGAACCGTGCGTCGATGCCGTGCCCGCCTTCTTCGGCGCGCCGTAGCCGATCACGGTCTTGCAGGCGATCAGCCAGGGCTTGCTCTCGTCCCCGCGCGCCGTCGCCAGCGCCTTGCGTACGGCATCCATGTCGTGGCCATCGATCGAGAGCGTATTCCAGCCGGCGGCCTTGAAGCGCCCGATCTGGTCCTCGCTCGTCGACAGCGTCGTCGGCCCGTCGATGGAGATACCGTTGTCATCGAAGAGCACGATGAGCCGACCGAGCCCGAGATGGCCTGCGAGCGTGATCGCCTCCTGCGAGATGCCCTCCATGAGGCAGCCGTCGCCGGCAATAACGTATGTGCGGTTGTCGAACAGCTCACCGTGGCGCGCATTCCAGATACGCTCGGCGATCGCCATGCCGACCGCATTGGCGAGACCCTGGCCGAGCGGCCCCGTGGTCGTCTCGATGCCCTCGGCGTGGCCGTACTCGGGGTGGCCGGCGGTCTTCGAGCCGAGCTGGCGGAAATTCTTGATCTCCTCGATCGTCATGCCGGGATAGCCGGTCAGATGGAGGAGGGCATAGAGCAGCATGGAGCCGTGCCCGGCCGAGAGCACGAAACGATCGCGCCCGGGCCAGCGCGGCGCGGCGGCGTCGAACTTCAGCACCTCGCCGAACAGCACCGTCGCCACGTCCGCCATGCCCATGGGCATGCCCGGATGGCCGGACTTCGCCGCCTCGACGGCATCCATGGCCAGCGCCCGGATGGCGTTCGCCATCTCGCGGGTCGCGAGCGCGGCGCCCTTCGCCTTGTCAGTCATGCGCGCAGTCCCTGCTCGTCATCGCCCCTCGATCTCCGCAGAGAAGCGCGAAGATGGCGCACCATTAACGGCGCGGGGGGCGGGCGTCCACCTTCCTTAGAAGGCTTATCCCGATCATGCCGTCGCAGCCGCGACCAGCTCCCGCAGCCGGGTGAGTGAACGCTGTGTTCCCCCGACCGGATCGTCGGCCATGTGGGTCTCGACGGAAAGCGTCAGCGGGCGGCCCTCAGCGGCGGCAAGGCAGGCCTCGATAAAGGGCCCATAGGGGATATCGCCCTCTCCCACCGGGACATGACGACGGCCGGCCACAATCGAGAAATCCTTGAAATGCATGTGGTCCACGAACGGCATGAGTGCCGCCATGCGCCCCGCGTCCGGGACGGTGCCATGGGCGTAGATGTTGCCGATGTCGAGGAGCGCCTTGAGGCGCGGATGGCGGCGGGCCTGGACCACGGCCATGAGATCCACCTCGTCCTGGATATTGCACACGGGCTCATTCTCGATATGGAGGACGAGATCCTCGCGCTCCGCCAGGGCCAGAAGCTCGTCGAGCGCCGGATCGAGATCGGCGAGCTTGAAGCCGTCGTAGGTCAGGAACGAGAAAATCCGCACTGTGCGGGTGCCGAGCCGATGCGCGGTGTCGGCAGCAAGGCGGCCGATATCGCCGAGCGTGCGCGTGCCGATCTCGAAGCCGAATTGATCGCCCAATCGACCGGCAGCCCGGCCCGGCGCCGCCCATTTGAGCAACGGCGAGGCCAGCCCGACGATGCTGATCCCGGCATCGGCGACCCGGCGCGCCGCCTCCTTCTGCTCATCCGGGGAAAGTGAGAGGAAGTTGCGCCCTTCGATCGAGCGCATTTCCAGCGCCTCGACGCCGTTCTGGTGCGCGAACGCGATCGTTTCGGCCAGCGGCAGCCTCGGCTCGTCGTTGACGAACGCAATGGTGTGGCGAGCAGTCATGTCAGCCCCCGTGCCGATGCTCCAACGTCCACCCCACAGGCGCAGGATCGCGCCTCCGAACCCGTCAACGTTCGTGCAGGGCAACAAAAAGCTCGAGCTCGTTGCGCGTCGGCAGGCCTGCGCGGCTGCCGAGGCGGGTGCACTTCAGTGCCGCGACGGCTGCCGCTCGGCGCACATTGCCCTCGATGGCCATGCCCTCGGCGACGCCAAGGGCAAAGGCACCGTGAAAAGCGTCGCCGGCCCCGGTCGTATCGACGACATCGACCTGAAAAGCCGCCTGATGCCCCGTCCGCCCGTCGCGATCGGCCCAGAGATAGCCGCGCGACCCGAGCGTGACGCCGGCATGGCGCGGGCCGTGTCGCAGAACTTGCTGGAGGGCGTCGGCATCGCTCATGCCGCGCGCAAACTCATGGAGCGACGGCGCCGAGAACACCGCATAGTCGACGAGACCGAGAAGTTCGGGCAGGGCCTCGCGACCGCCGAGATCGGCATCGAGCACGGTCGGCACGCCTTCGCGCTGCGCCCGCGTAAGCACGACGCGCACGGCCTCGAGCCAGCGCAGGTCACAGAGGACGGCTTTCGCCTCGCTGACCCGCTCGATGGGCAGCCAGCTGGTGCCGGCCGGAATCGAGGTATCGCGCTGCGTGATGATCATGCGCTCGCCCTGGCTGTCGACGATCACCGCCGACGTCGACGAGCGGGCCTCCTCGAAGGCATGGACATAGCGGATGTCCACCTTCTCGGCCTTGAGGCCATTTCGGATCGCGATGCCGGCCTGATCGTCGCCGACGCGGGACCAGAGCTCGACGCGGGCCCCGAGCCGCGCCGCCGCAACCGAGGCATTGGCAGCCATCCCGCCGCCGACCTCGATGTGCTCGAGCGCGCGGATCTTGGTCGGCTCGGGCGGAAAGCTCTCGATCCGGTAGATGCGGTCGAGCGCAGCATGTCCGACGCAGATCAGGGGAACCGGCACTGCCATTGGCATTCCGCATATCAGGGCGCGAGCGGCCGAGGGGACGTCATCAGAATCCGAATTCGCGAGGAGAACTGAATTTCCACATCGAATCCGGCATTTCGACGATTGCCGCGAGGCATAAACGCACGCTGCCGCTCTCGCCCGAGGCAGCCGCACGTCCGAACCGCCGCACGAAACAATCATATCAGTCATAACGCGTGCGACAAGCCGTGGCCAGTGCGCACGTCGGGCCGACGAGGGAGGTGGGCAGCTCGGGAACATGCCCTGCTGGTCATTGTACACAGCAGATACTACATTCCACCGCGGGCGGGCCGCAATTTTGGGGGGCGATCAAATTACCCAAGTCAGGGAATTACTACTTCGGCGCGTCGAAGAGCGGAGCGCCTCAGGCACTCGAACCGACCCCCACCATCTCGCCTTGGTGATCGAATGTGGCGGAATGCGCGGCGTAGCCGCGGCCGGCATCGTCACCGAACTCGAACGCTTAGGATGCACAGACGCATTCGACAGCGTGCATGGCTCTTCGGCCGGCGCCTGCGCTGCGGCCTATTTCATTTCGCAGCGAAGCGAGGACGGTGCGGAGATCTTCATGAAAGATATCGCGACACGGCGGGTGGTCGATCACAGGCGATTTCTGTCGCAGCCTTGCATGGTCGACACCGACTACATCGTCGACACGATCATCGCTGAACGCCGGCCGCTGAATATGGAGCGCATCGTTGGCGTATCTTCGAAGCTCTTTATCGTCACGACATCCCTGACGTCCGCAAAGCCGGTCGTTCTCAGCGGATTTCGCAGTAGTGCCGACGTTCTGACCGCACTCAAAGCCTCGCTTCGAGTGCCCGGTCCTTTTGAGCCCGGCGTGGCATTCGAGGGAGACAGGCATCTGGACGGCGGCGTGGCAGCACCGATCGCCATCGACTCTGCCATTGCCGCAGGCGCCACGCATATATTGATTGCGGGAACTCAGCGACGAAAAGACTACTCCGAGAGGGAGCGCAGGCCGCTTGAGCCGATCATACTCAAGCTGCTCTACGGTTCTGCCGTGCAGCAGGCCTACCATTTGGGGGCAGCGCAGCGGCGGCTGGTGATGGGGGCTAGCGCGTTCATGAGCGCAAAGGTGTCTGCGATATTCAGAACTGACGACAGTCCGCTCTGCCACTGGCACACGATCGACCAGACAGTCCTGGCGACGGTGAAACGCGACGCAGCTGCGTCCACTCGGCGATACTTCGAGCTCAGCAGCGTCACCACGTGAAGATTGAAGCTGTCTATCCGGGCCAAATGCTGAAAGCCGGCCACCGCAATCTGACGAGAAAATATACCCAGAACAGCCCGACAGCCAAGGCGACTGCTAAAAGAGCAGCCAATGTACTCGCGTTGCTCTTGCCGGAGGATATCTCGCCAAGCCTGATGAACAGCCTACCGCCGAACAGTTCCTCGAGTTCAGCGCACCTGCTTCGGCAGTTCTCCAGATGCGAAAAGTATCTCGGCAGCATGAATAGAAGCGCAGCCGACGCGACCAAGGCAAATATGGGGACGAGCGAGAGCAAATCGCTGGCAAAATTGAATGCGCTGTTTTTAACGTCCCCGAAAGCGCCCAATACCGCAACAAACAATCCATTCAGGGCGACATACCCTTTGATCGTTGTGTAGCCGATGTCCACTCCCTTGAAATAGGCGTTTGCCGCCTCGCGGTACTCGGCCAAAATGGCATTGTGCACCCAATCCAGATTCTGTTCGCTCATGGCATCCATAAGAATTCCCCCTCGGCCCCGCAGATGCATTCTACGAATCTCGCGATCTTACGCCGCAGCTGCAAGTAATAAATCCGGGATGTGCCTTCCTGGCCACACATGACAAAATGCATCGCCGCATCGATCGCAGCCCTGTAAGAAGGCCGGACCTCGTGACGCCTTGATCCTTGAGAGACCTTGAGTTAGTCCAACGCTGGGCAGCTGCAGCTTAGGAGCATCGACTGATGCATGTCAATTTGGGAGCCCTCATCGGCCTCCTCTTCCTCCATCTATTGGCGGTGCTTTCGCTGCCCTATTTGTTTTATTATCAGATATTCCTACCGGAATTGGCATTCAATATCTTTGCATATTTTGCTGGAGGGTTTGGCATCACCCTTCTCTATCACCGCGCGTGGGCGCACGGGGCGGTGCAGCTCAGTCGTCCGCTGGAATATATTTTCGCCGCCCTATCAACATTTGTACTTCAGATGCCTGCCAGGCAATGGATCTCAGCTCATATTCAGCACCACGGCCACACGGACACCGAAGAGGACCCCTATAATATACAAAAGGGCTTCTGGTGGGCGCACTATGAATGGATCATTTTCTCCCCACAGCCGCCCATCTCGCTTCCTGCGCGATTGGAGGAAAACCCCGTAGTCCTTTGGCAACACAGATATTACTGGCCCTTGTTCTTCTTCAACAATGGCGTCATACCGTGCGCCATCTCATGGCTCAGCGGCGCGCCATGGTGGGGAGGCCTGATACTTTCCTCGCTGCGACTGGTCCTCACCAGCCATGTAATATATTCTGTAAACTCCATTTGCCACAAATGGGGCTCACAAAGGTTCACGCGCGCGGTGTCCGCAAAGGATGTCTGGTGGTTTCCATTCGCCCTGGGAGAGCAGTATCATAACTACCACCACGCCTTTCCGAGGGACTATCGGCACGGGATTGCGTGGTTCGATTTCGACCCGACCAAATGGCTTATCTGGCTGCTTGCTCGTCTCGGCATGGCTAGCGGCCTGCGAACAATGTCGAATGAGCGCATAAGCAGCACCACAGACAGGATCAGACGCGAGGGCCGGTAGCTTCCGTCCATCAGCGTACGGCTGTTGATTTCGCGCGCACTTGCGTGTTGAAGGGGCGGATCGCGTCACCAGCGCGCCCCAACGCATTGCCTTTCACGCCAGTCACGATGTCCACGATCGAGGTCCGCACCGGCAGGATGGCCATCGCAAGCATTGCAGTCGCGTGCGCGGTGCTCGGCATCAAGTATCTGGCGTACGCGACGACCGGCAGCGTCGCGCTCTACTCCGATGCGCTCGAGAGCATCGTCAATGTCGTCACAGCGCTCGTCGCCTTCGCTGCCATCCGCATCAGCGTCCGCCCCGCCGATCGTCGCCATCAGTTCGGGCATCACAAGGCGGAGTATTTCTCGGCCGTCATCGAGGGCGTGCTCATCATCGTCGCGGCGCTGCTCATCCTGCACGCGGCATGGCAGGCATTGCGCGAGCCCCGCGCGCTCACGGAGCCGTGGCTGGGGCTCGCCATCAGCGGCGTGGCGACGGCCATCAATGCCGTCTGGTCGTGGACGCTCATCGCCTCAGGGCGGCGCTGGCGTTCGCCTGCACTCGTTGCCGACGGATGGCACCTCTTCTCGGACGTTGCCACGTCGATCGGCGTCATCGCCGGGCTCGCGCTCTCCGCGCTGACCGGCTGGACGGTTCTCGATCCGACGATGGCAGCGCTCGTGGCGGTAAATATTCTCGTTGCCGGCTGGCGCGTGATCAGCTCGTCCGTCAGCGGACTCATGGACGAGGCCGTCGACGGCGAGATTGCCCGGCGCATTCGCGCCGTCATCTCCGAGAGCGCCGAAGGTGCCATCGAGGCTCACGACATCCGTACGCGCACGGCAGGGCGCGCGACGTTCATCGATTTTCATCTGGTGGTGCCGGGCAAAATGACGGTCGCCGATGCGCACCGCATCTGCGATCGCATAGAGCGCGCGCTCGAAGCCGAGATCGCCGGCGCCGAGGTCGTCATTCACATCGAGCCGGAAGGCGAGGCCCAGCATAGAGGTGTGCTGGTCGTGTAGTTCCTCTGCTCCCAGCAAGTACTGGGAGAGTGGTTTCCCTTACATCGACAGCGATGTCGCCTCGCCCTGCTCGTTCACATGAGCGATGCGCACCATGTTGGTCGTGCCCGGCGAGCCGAGCGGCACGCCAGCGGTGATGATCACGCCGCCGCCTGCCCGCACGAACCCTTCCTCGAAGGCAATGCGGCAGGCCTTTTTGACCATGTCGGAGAGGTTCTCGGGATCGCTCGTCAGGACGCAGTGGATGCCCCAGACACATGCGAGCCGGCGCGCCGTGGCGACGACCGGCGTCAGCCCGATGACGGGAAGGCCGGGCCGCTCGCGCGCGACGCGCAGCGCCGTCGAGCCTGTGGCCGTGAAGCAGATGATCGCCGAGAGCTTGAGCGTATCGGCGACCGCGTGCGTCGCCGCGGCGATGGCGTCGGCCGCCGTCGGCTGCGGCGGCGTGCTGGTCGCGTGCACGAGCACGTCGTAGGTCGGATCAGCCTCGGCTTCGATGGCGATCCGATCCATCATGCCGATGGCCTCGATGGGATACTTGCCGACCGCCGACTCGGCCGACAGCATGATCGCATCGGCACCGTCGAAGACCGCAGTCGCCACGTCCGAAACCTCGGCACGCGTCGGCACGGGCGCGCTGATCATGCTCTCGAGCATCTGCGTGGCGACCACGACCGGCTTGCCGGCCGCGCGTGCCTTGCGGGTGATCTGCTTCTGCAGGCCCGGCACACGCTCGACGGGCATCTCGACGCCGAGATCGCCGCGCGCGACCATCAGCGCATCGGATTGCGCGATGATCTGGTCGAGATCTGCGATGGCCGAGGGCTTCTCGATCTTCGACATGATGCCGGCGCCCTGGCCGATCATGCGTCGGGCCAGCGCAACATCCTCGCCGCGCTGCACGAACGACAGGCCGACCCAGTCGACGCCGAGCTTCAGCACGAAGTCGAGATCGGCCTTGTCCTTCTCGGTGAGCGGATTGATCGGCAGGATCGTGTCGGGCATGGACACGCCCTTGCGGCTCGCGAGCGGCCCGCCAACGATCACCTCGGCAGCAATGCGCGACGGCTTCACTTCGGTTACGCGCATCCTGATCTTGCCGTCGTCGAGCAGCAGCGTGTGGCCCGCCTCGACGCCATCGAAGATCTGCGGATGAGGAAGGAAGACCCGCTGGTCGTCGCCTTCCTGCTCTTGCGTGTCGAAGACGTACGTCTGGCCGGTCTTCAGCTCGACGCGGTCGCCCGCGAGCTTGCCGACGCGGAACTTCGGGCCCTGCAGGTCGGCGAGGATGCCGATCGGCCGCCCATGCTTCATCTCGGCCGCGCGAACGGCGCTGTGCAGGCCGCGCACCATGTCGAAGCTCGAATGGCTCATATTGATGCGGAAGACGTCGACGCCTGCCAGGAAATAGCTCTCGATCACTTCGGGCGCCGACGATGCGGGGCCCAGCGTCGCGAGGATCTTCACTCTCCGGTTTCGTCTCATCGTCCCTTCCCGCCGCTGTCGCCCGGATCTGTCAGGCGGATCGTCCAATCCTTGGAGTCCTGCGTGTCGACCTCGAAGAAGCCCGTGCGCTTGAAACCACGCCGCGTGCAGTCCTCTACGCCGCGAATAGTGAAGACCTTGTCGGCGGTGCACATCATGTTCGTGCCGCCCCACTCACCACCACGATCATAATCTACGGCATGAACATAATAGAATCGGCTGCCGAGCTTACCTTTCAACAGTGTCTCGCAAGTCTGTGACGCTATGTTCCACCATCCTTCCGTGGCCCAGCCCTTGGGGTCCTGGTAGCCGATCGCGACACCGATCCGGCTCGAGGTGGCATTGCAGAGCTTGAGATCGGCCCACGCCGCGCCCGCAGTGGCCGACAGTGCGCCGCCCGCTACCAGCCAAACCAGCAACAGGCGGAAGTAGTTCAATGAGAACAGACGAGGCGCGTCGCATGGCGCCCGGCCGCGGTCGGCCCGTTCACGTGCATCAATCATGTGTATCAGGCCGGCTCGACGAGGATCACGCGGAAATCATTGACATTCGTATGGGTCGGCCCCGTGTGCACGAGGTCGCCCAGAGCCTCGAACAGGGTCGTGGCATCGTTGTTATCGAGGGCCTTTCGGGCGTCGGCGTGGCACTCACCGGCACGGACGAGCGTATCGGGGCCGATCACCGCGCCAGCGGGGTCGCTTATCCGGCCATCGCCACCGTCGATCCCGTCGGTATCGGCGGCCAGAGCGGCGACGCCGGCGAGACCATCGAGCGCACAGGCGAGCGCGAGGGCATATTCCTGGCTGCGCCCGCCGCGTCCGTTCTTGTTGCGTACCGTCACCTCCAGCTCGCCGCCGCTGATGATAGCGAGCCGCCGGCCGGCGGCGCGGGCTTCGCGGGCGAGGGCTGCATGGGCGGCTGCAATATCACGCGCCTCGCCGGTCACCTGGTCGCCGAGGCTCTGCACCTCGTACCCATGAGCACGCGCCAGCGCGGCCGCCGCATCGAGCGCTGCAACCGGCGTCGCGATGATCTGATAGAGGTCGCGCGAGAAGAGCGCGTCCCCCGGCTTCGGCGTCTCGTTGGCCGGGTTGTCGATCGCACGACGGACGCTCGCCGGCACGGGCAGCTCCAGCTCGGCCATGCGCGGACCGCGGCGCGCGATGGTCGCACGGGCATCCGCGAGCGTCGTCGGGTCCGGCACGGTCGGCCCCGAGCCGATCGTCTCCGGATCATCACCTGGCACGTCCGAAATCGCGAGCGTGATGAACGTGCCGGCCTTAGCGGCGGCAGCGCGCAATCGCCCGCCCTTGATGCGCGATAGATGGCGGCGCACGACATTCATCTCGTGGATATCGGCGCCGGACTTGAGCAGGCCGCGCGTCAGAGCCGTCTTTTCCGCGAGATCGAGGCCGGCAGCGGGCGCTGCCCACAATGCCGAAGCGCCACCCGAAAGCAGAACCAGAACGGTGTCCTCGGGACCAGCCGATTGTGCGAGCGCAAGCGCGCGTTCGGCCGCGGCGAGCGACGACGCATCGGGTGTCGGATGCCGCCCTTCCAGGATCTCCATGTGCTCAGGTTTTGGCCCTTGGAATGCTGCCGCATAGCCGTGCGGCGCCGTGGCGACGCCGACGAGCCGGTCGCCGATGCCGGCCTGCCGGTAATGCGCTTCCGCAACGGAGGCCATGGCGATCGCGGCCTTGCCGGCACAGAGCACGATCAGCCGACCCTTGGCCGGGACTGGCGGGAGATGCGGGGCGAGGCAGGTGCTCGGATGAGCGGCAGCCACGGCTGCGTGGAACATCTCGAGCAGGAGCCCGCGCGCCTCGGCCGGCATGTTCTGTGGACCCTTGTGCAAAAAAGTTCGTCGCCGCCCATACTTGCGGTCGGCGACGACAATGCGTCAAGCACCGAAGGTCATCAAGCTGAGAACGGCGTCATCTCAGAAAGCCGGGCCGAAACGGTTGGAGCGCGGGAAGCCTTTGGGCGCCATGCGGCCCGCCTGGGCCCGCTGGCCTACCCACTCCTTCATGTCGCCGCTCGCGAGCGTGAACATCCGTCCCGCCGAGTCGAGCCACGTCAGGCCGGCCTTCTTGACGAACGGGCGGACATCCGAGAGCCCGCCATCCTTGAAGCGCTGCAGGATGATGCCCTTGCCGCGCGTCATCTCGTTGATCTCGTCGAGGCCGAACACGAGCATCCGGCGGTTTTCGCCGATCGTCGCGCACATATCGGAACCCGGCGGCACCGGCACGCAGACGCGCGCCTCGGCATCGGCGTCCACGTTGAGCACCTGCTTGCCCTTGCGCGTCGAGGCAACGACCTCGTCCTCGGACACGATGAAGCCGTGGCCGCTCGTCGCCGCCACGATGAGCTTGCGGCCCGGCTCGTGCACGAACAGATCCACGATCTCGTGGCTCTCTTCCAGGTCCACCATCAGGCGCACGGGCTCACCGTGCCCGCGCCCACCCGGAAGCTGATTGCCTTCGAGCGTGAAGAACTTGCCGTTGGTCGCGAAGACGATGAGCTTGTCGGTCGTCGAGGCCCGGACGGCCCGTTTCAGGCTGTCGCCATGCTTGAAATCGAGCTTCGAGAGATCCTCGGGGTGACCCTTGAGAGCGCGTATCCAGCCCTTCTCCGAGAGAATGACCGTGATCGGCTCCTTCTCGATCAGCGCCTGATCGAGATCGACCTCGATGGCCGGCGCATCCGCGAGCTCGGTGCGGCGGCGGCCGAGCTCGGTCTTTTTGGAGTAGGCCTCGCGCGTCGCCTTGATCTCGGCTGCGATGCGCTCCCACTGCAGGTCTTCCGACTTGAGGAGCGCCTGGAGGTCGCGCATCTCGCCGCTGAGCTTCTCGTGCTCGGCGCGGATTTCCATCTCCTCGAGCTTGGACAACGACCGCAAGCGCAGGTTCAGGATGGCTTCGGCCTGCACGTCCGAGAGCTTGAACTTGGCGATCAGCTTGGCCTTCGGCTCGTCCTCGAAGCGGACGATGCGGATGACCTCGTCGATGTTGAGGTAGGCAATCAGGTAGCCATCGAGCACCTCGAGACGGTGCCGGATCTTGGCAAGGCGGTGCTCCGAGCGCCGGACCAGAACCTCCTGGCGGTGCTCCAGCCAGTGCTTGAGCACATCGCGCAGCGAGAGCACGGCCGGGATCTGGCCCGCCGTCAGCACGTTCATGTTGAGGCCGAAACGGACTTCCAGCTCCGTCACGCGGAACAGGCTCTCCATGAGCACGAACGGATCGACCGTGCGGCTCTTCGGCTCCAGGATCAGGCGGACGACGTCCGAGCTCTCGTCGCGCACATCGCCGAGCAGCGGCAGCTTCTTGGCCTGCATCAGCTCGGCGATCTTCTCGACGAGGCGCGCCTTCTGCACCTGATAGGGCATCTCTGTGACGACGATCTGGTAGCCGCCGCGCCCCGTCTCCTCTTTCTCCCAGCGCGCGCGCAGGCGGAAACCGCCGCGCCCCGTGCGGTAAGCCTCGATGATGCTGTCGCGCGGCTCGACGAGCACGCCGCCGGTCGGAAAATCGGGCCCCGGGATGAAATCGACGAGCTTCTCGACCGTCGCATTCGGGTGCTTGATGAGATGCAGCAGGGCCGCGCACAGCTCATCGGCATTATGCGGCGGGATATTCGTTGCCATGCCGACGGCAATGCCGGACGAGCCGTTCGCCAGCAGGTTCGGGAAGTTCGCCGGGAGGACGACGGGCTCCTTGTTGGTGCCGTCGTAGGTCGCCCGGAAATCGATCGTGTCCTCGTCGATGCCGTCGAGAAGGGCCTCGGCGACCAGCGTCAGGCGGCTCTCCGTGTAGCGCATGGCCGCCGGATTATCGCCGTCGATATTGCCGAAGTTACCCTGGCCGTCGACGAGCGGATAACGGACGGCGAAGTCCTGGGCGAGGCGCACGAGCGCGTCGTAGATGGCCTGATCGCCGTGCGGATGGAAGTTACCCATCACCTCGCCGACGATCTTCGCGCACTTCTTGAAGCCGCCCGTGGGGTCCAGCTTCAACTCGCGCATGGCATAAAGAATGCGCCGGTGCACGGGCTTGAGGCCGTCGCGCACGTCGGGCAACGCGCGGTGCATGATTGTCGAAAGCGCGTAGGCGAGATAGCGCTCTTCGAGGGCCTCGCGCAGATTGACGGGTTCAATGGGGCCCGGGCCGGGCAGAATCGGTCTGTCGCTCATGGGCTCGGGACTTAGCGCTCCGGGCCCCGTCCCTCAAGTGCCCGCATGGCCACAGCCAACCCGAGCGCACAGCCTGCACTTGCAGGGAAGCGCTCGGCGTCTCACGTCTGCAACGCCCGGTGGAAATTTCGCGCGCGCCGGCCGTGATACCGCTTCGCGCCGTCAACATCGGCTAGATTCGCGGCAAATCACTTTTGCCGCGAGACTGCCGTGTCGTCGCCAACGACCAATCCGCCCCTTCTGCCGCTCAGCCAGACGCTTGCTGCCGAGAATAGTGAAGGCGCAGCGGCGCTCGCAGCGGCCCTTGCGCAGCGCCTCGCCGACGATGCCACATTCGCGTATGGCCCCGGCACGGAGCCCGGCACCTTCAGGATCGAGGCCCGCACGCCGAAGGAGCTCGACGCGCACGTCACGGCTGTCACTAGGGCAGCAGGCTGCCCCCTCGAAGCCGGCCCCGTCAGCATTTCGACCTGCTGGATACCGGCGCGTCTCGCCGAGGCCGGTCATCGTCTCGGCAGTGCCGATGACGCCACCGGCGATTTCGCGGTCGTGCGGCTCAGGGTCTCGCCGCGACGGTCGGGCGAAGGCAATCTCTTCGAGAGCGAGTTCGCCGGGCCGCCCGAGATCGACGCCCTCAACGCTGCCGTCGCACGCGGCGTCGCGCGGGTCTTTTCGGAAGGCAATGACGGCGAAGGCCGCATAATCGACACGCGGGCCGTCTTCATCGACGGCGCGTTCCATCCGAAGCGCTCGACGCCGGAGGGCTTCGAGGAGGCATCGATCACCGCCATGCGGGCCGCCTGCCGGACGGCCGGTCTCCGCCAGCTCCAGCCGCTCATGGAGATCGAGATCATGGCCGAGCGGGACCTCGTGCTCCCCGTCGTCAACGATCTCGCGCAACGCGGCGGTAACGAGGTGCGCCGCCGCCTCGGCCCGAAAGGCGTCATCGTCACCGCGGAGCTACCGTTGACCGCCCTCCTCACGTACGCGGCGGCCCTGGCGACGCTCGGCGCGGGCAAGGCGAAGCTCATCGGCGAGCCGCAACTGGCCCGCTGGGCCGAAGTGCGCCGCTGAACGAGCGCTCTCGCCCTTAACCATGCGGCCAGCTATGCGAATAGCTCATGGTTAAGCACCGCTCATCATGAAGACATTCTTCACGAAATTCTCTTTCCACTAATAACCGCGCCGCGATCGAAACGCGGGCTGGGATGATCAGCGAGGGGTCTCATGAGGCGGAGTGTGATTTCGGTGGCCGCGGCCGTTGCCGTTGCCATGCTTGCAGTGTCGGCGGAGGCGAAGACTTTCCGGTTCGCCTTCCAGGGCGACCTCAATGCGCTCGACCCTTATGCTCTGAACGAGACATTCACCCTCGGCACGCTCGGCAATGTGATGGAGGGCCTCGTCACGCGTGACAAGGACCTCAAGATCGTCCCCGCGCTCGCCGAACGCTGGGAGATCGTCGAGCCGACGCGCTGGCGCTTCCATCTCCGCAAGGGCGTGAAGTTCCACAATGGCGAGGACTTCACCGCCGACGACGTCCTGTTCTCGTTCGAGCGCGCGACGTCGCCGGAGTCCAACATCCGCACGCGCTTTGCGGCCAAGCTCAAGGCCGAGAAGGTCGATGCGCACACTGTCGACTTCGTGCTCGCCGTGCCGAACCCGATCCTGCCCTCGGAATGGGATTCGTGGTTCATGATGTCGAAATCATGGGCCGAGGCCAATGGCGCGACGAAGGTGCAGACTAAGAGCAATCAGCTCAGCCCCTTCGCACTCAAGGCCAACGGCACAGGCCCCTTCATGGTCGCGAGCCATGAGCCCGGCGTGAAGACCACCTTCAAGCCCAATCCGAATTGGTGGGGCAAACCCGAGCACAATCTCACCGACGTCGTCTTCCAGACCATCAAGTCCGACGCGACGCGCGTTGCGGCCCTGCTTTCCGGCGAGGTCGACATGATCGATCCCGTTCCCGTCCAGGACATCCCGCGCGTGAAGGCCAGCCCCGCGACCGATGTTCTGACCGGCCCGGAGCTGCGCACGATCATGCTCAACATGGACCAGGTCCGCGACGAGCTGCTCTATTCGGACGTCAAGGGCAAGAACCCCTTCAAGGATGCGCGAGTCCGCAAGGCCTTCTACCAGGCCGTCGACATCGATGCGATCCAGAAGCGGATCATGCGCGGACACGCGACGCCGAACGCCCTGCTGATCTATCCGCCGCTCTTCGCGCGCTCGGCCGAGTTCAAGCGCCATCCTTATGATCCGGCCGCGGCAAAGAAACTTCTCGCGGAGGCCGGCTATCCCTATGGCTTTGCCCTCGAGATGGATTGCCCCAATGACCGCTACGTCAACGACGAGGCGATCTGCCAGGCCGTCGTGGCCATGCTCGCGCGCATCGGCATGAACGTGAAGCTCAACGCCATGCCGAAGGCGCGCTACTTCGACAAGGTCGGCGCACCGCAGAAATACGACAGCTCCTTCAACCTCGTCGGGTGGACGGCAAGCTCGCTCGACGGGCTCAATATCCTCCGCTCGATTGCGGGTTGCCGCGATGCGGCCGGCAAAGGCGCGACCTTCAACTACGGCGGCTACTGCAATCCGGTCGTCGAAGAGCTGGCGAGCGCCATCGAGGTCGAGAACGATGTCCAGAAGCGCGACGACATGCTCGCCAAGGCCTTTCGCACCATCCACGACGAGGTCGGCCTGATCCCCCTGCACCAGCAGGCCTTGAGCTGGGGCATCTCCAAGAAGGTCAGCATGGTGCAGCGCGCCGACAACCGCATTCTCTTCTACTGGGTGCGGATGCAATAGCCTGCAAAGCGGACGGGTCGCCGCCACTTCCAGCGGCCGTCCGCGCTCTGACGGCTGGACCGCCGGCCCGGGATACGACAGTATCGGCGCCATGGCCGGCCGGGACGCGAGGCGCGCTCCGGTCGGCGCATCACTTGCGCTCAGATCCAGCACCGAGCTGTCGGGAGTTCCATTCCATGAAGTTGCGCATCACGACGTTGGCGGCGGCCATCGCGGCCGCCTTTCTCGCGGCACCCGCCGAGGCGAAGACGTTCCGGTATGCCTTCCAGGGCGATCTCAACGCCCTCGATCCTTACACACTGAACGAGACTTTCACGCTCGGCGCCATGGGCAACGTCATGGAGGGCCTGACCAAGCGCGACAAGGATCTCAAGATCATTCCCGGCCTTGCCGAGCGTTGGGAGATCGTCGAGCCGACGCGCTGGCGCTTCTATCTCCGCAAAGGCGTGAAGTTCCACAACGGCGAGGATTTCACCGCTGACGACGTCGTCTTCTCCGCCGAGCGCGCCCTCTCGCCCGAGTCGAACATCAAGAGCCGCATCGCCGCCGGCACCAAGGTCGTCAAGGTCGACGACCATACCGTCGACTTCATCACCACCGGCCCCAACCCCATCCTGCACTATGAATGGGACACCTGGTACATCTTCTCGAAGAAGTGGTCCGAGGCGAACGGCGCGACCAAGGTCCAAACCAGCTCGAGCCAGCTCAGCCCCTTCACGCTCAAGGCCAACGGCACCGGGCCATTCATCGTCGAGAGCCATCAGCCGGGCGTGAAGACCGTCTTCAAGCCGAATCCCAACTGGTGGGGCAAGCCCGAGCACAATCTCACCGAGGTCATCTTCCAGACCATCAAGTCGGATGCGACCCGCGTCGCCGCCCTGCTGTCGGGCGAGATCGACATGATGGATCCCGTTCCGGTCCAGGATATCGCGCGCGTGAAAGCGAATGCCGGCACCGATGTGCTGACCGGCCCCGAGCTGCGCACGATCTTCCTCAACATGGATTCGCTGCGCGACGAGCTGCTCTACTCGGACGTGAAGGGCAAGAACCCCTTCAAGGATGCCCGCGTGCGCAAGGCCTTCTATCAGGCCATCGACATGGAGGCGATCCACGCGCGCGTCATGCGCGGCAACTCCGCGAATTCGGCACTGCTCATCTCGCCGCTGCTCTACTCGCGCGCGGCGGAGTTCAAGCGCCATCCCTATGATCCCGAAGCCGCGAAGAAGCTTCTGACGGAAGCCGGCTATCCGAGCGGATTCGGTGTCGAGATGGACTGCCCGAACGACCGCTACGTCAACGACGAGGCGATCTGTCAGGCCGTCGTCGCAATGCTCGCGCGCGTCGGCATCAAGGCCAAGCTCAACGCCATGCCCAAGGCGAAATACTTCGAGAAAGCGGGCGCGACGCAGAAGTACGACAGCTCGTTCAACCTGCTCGGCTGGACGCCCGGCTCGTTCGACAGCCACAACGTGCTGCTGAACCTCGTCGGTTGCCGCGATGGCAAGGGCTCGGGCGCCTTCAACTACGGCGGCTACTGCAATCCCAAGGTCGACGAGCTCGCCGGCAAGATTCTCATCGAGAACGATGTGACGAAGCGCGACGACCTCATCGCTCAGGCGTTCCGCATCGTGCACGAGGAGGCCGGCCTCATTCCGCTGCATCAGCAGACGCTGGCGTGGGGCGTGTCGAAGAAGGTCAAGATCGTGCAACGCGCGGACAATCAGATCCTCTTCTACTGGGCGCAGAAGGAATAGAGCGCCGGGATGCTCAGCGGGGCGAACTCCAGTTCGCCCCGCACTTACTTCAAGAGACTGACCGTCGCCTATGCTTGCATTCACGATCCGCCGTCTCATGGAAGCCGCCGTCGTCATGCTGACGGTGGCGCTTCTGGCGTTCGTGCTGTTCCGCTTCGTCGGCGATCCCGTCAATCAGATGGTCGGCCAGGACACGAGCCTCGCGGAACGCGAGGAGCTCCGCGAGCGTCTCGGTCTCAATGATCCCGTGCTCGTGCAGTTCGGCCGCTTCATCTGGAATGCGGCACGCTACGACTTCGGCATTTCCTATCAGGTCAAGCGGCCGGTCACGTCGCTCATTGCCGAGCGCTTTCCGGCAACATTCGAGCTCGCGCTGACGGCGGCGCTCTTCGCCGTCCTGCTCGGCATACCCATGGGTGTGTATACGGGCATCCACCGGGATAGCTGGCTCTCGAAACTATTCCTCTCCGTATCCCTTATCGGTATCTCGCTGCCGACCTTCCTGATCGGCATTCTCCTCATCTACGTCTTCGCCGTGCAGCTCGGTGTGCTGCCGTCCTTCGGACGTGGCGAGGTCGTCAGGATCGGCGGCTGGACGACAGGCTTTCTTACGGCTTCCGGATTGAAGGCGCTTATTCTGCCGGCGATCACACTCGGCCTCTTCCAGATGACGCTCGTCACGCGCCTCGTGCGCTCGCAGATGCTGGAAGTCCTGCGCACGGACTACATAAAATTCGCCCGCGCGCGCGGCCTCTCAGACCGCTCCGTGAACTTCGGCCATGCGCTGAAGAACACGCTCATTCCGGTCATCACCATCATCGGCCTGCAGCTCGGCGCGATCATCGCCTTCGCGATCATCACCGAGACCGTCTTCCAGTGGCCCGGCATGGGGCTCATGTTCATCCAGGCCGTGCAGAATGCGGACATTCCCGTCATGTCGGCCTATCTGCTGCTCGTCGCTTTCCTGTTCGTGCTGATCAACCTGATCGTCGATCTGCTCTACGTGTGGATCGATCCGCGCGTGCGCATCTACGGGCGTGAAGCATGACGACGGAGGATCAGGGCCTCGCCGCCGCCGAAACGCCGAAGCCGGCTGCGCGCAGCCTCGTCTCCCGCTTCCTCGACAGCGATCTCTGGTACAGCTTCCGGTCCTCCCGCCTCGTGATGCTTGCCGCCGCGATCACGCTGCTCATGGTTGGCGCCGCGCTGCTAGCGCCCGTGATCGCGCCGCACGATCCCTATGACCTGCGCTCGCTCAATCTGATGGACTCCGACCTCCCGCCGGCCTGGGTCGCGAACGGCGATCCGCGCTTCCTGCTGGGCACGGACGACCAGGGCCGCGACATCCTCTCGACCATCCTCTACGGCACGCGCAGCTCGATCGCGATCAGCGTGCTCGCCGTGTTTCTCGCGATCGGCATCGGCGTGAGCCTCGGTCTCGTCGCCGGCTACTTCGGCGGCATCGTCGATACGATCATCATGCGCATTGCTGATGTGAAGCTCACGTTCCCCGCGATCCTCGTCGCGCTCCTCATCAACGGCATTGCCCAGACGCTGTTCAGGGGCCGCCTCGGCGGCGCCGAGTTCTGGATTCTCGTGTTGTCGATCGGCCTTTCCTTCTGGGTGCAATATGCGCGCACGGTGCGCGGCATGACGCTCGTCGAGAAGAACAAGGAATACGTGCAGGCCGCGCGCCTCATCGGCATGAGCCGCACGGCCATCATGTTCAAGCACGTGCTGCCGAACGTGCTCTCGCCCGTGCTCGTGATCGGCACCATCAATCTCGCGCTCGCCATCATCACCGAGGCCACGCTCTCCTTCCTCGGCGTCGGCCTGCCGCCAACCGAGCCATCGCTCGGCACTATGATCCAGATCGGCAACAAGTATCTCTTCTCGGGCTCCTGGTGGATGGTCGCTTTTCCCGGCCTCACACTCGCCGTTCTCGTCCTCGCCGTGAACCTGCTCGGCGATTGGCTGCGCGACGCCCTCAATCCGAAGCTGCGCTGATGGACGAGACACCGACCCTTTCCGTCCGCAATCTCCGCGTCGAGTTCCCGACGCGGCGCGGCACGCTCATCGCCGTCGACGACGTTTCATTCGATATCGCGCCCGGCGAGGTGCTCGGCGTCGTCGGCGAGTCGGGCGCGGGAAAGTCACTCACGGGCGCCGCCATCATCGGCCTGCTGGAGCCGCCAGGGCGCATCGCCGGCGGCGAGATCCTCCTCAATGGCCGGCGCATCGACAATCTCGCGCGCGAGGACATGCGCCACATCCGCGGCAAGCGCATCGGCATGGTCTTTCAGGACCCGCTGACGAGCCTCAATCCGCTCTACCGCGTCGGCGAGCAGATCATCGAGACCATCCGCGCACACCTACCGCTCGGCGAGCGCGAAGCGCGCGCCCGCGCGATCGAGCTGCTGACCGAGGTCGGCATCCAGGGCGCCGAGCGGCGCATCGATTCCTATCCGCACGAGTTCTCCGGCGGCATGCGCCAGCGTGTCGTCCTCGCGCTCGCTCTCTGCGCCGAGCCCGATCTCATCATCGCCGACGAGCCGACGACCGCGCTCGATGTCTCCATCCAGGCGCAGATCATCCAGCTGCTGAAGCGCCTCTGCCGCGAGCGCGGCACCGCCGTCATGCTGATCACGCACGACATGGGCGTGATCGCCGAGACTGCCAACCGCGTCGCCGTCATGTACGCCGGCCGCATTGTCGAGATCGGCCCCGTGCGTGAGGTCATCCTGTCCGCGCACCATCCCTATACGCGCGGCCTCATGGGCTCGATCCCCTCGATCGAAGGAACGGGCGACCGGCTGACACAGATACCTGGCTCCATGCCGCGCCTCACGGCGATCCCCAAGGGCTGTGCCTTCAATCCGCGCTGCCCGATCGCCTACGCCGGCTGCTACGTCGAACGTCCCGAGCTGCGGCCCATCGATCATTCCCTCGTCGCCTGTCTGCGCGCGGAGCCTCATGCGGCGGAGACGTCGCAATGAGCGATCGGCCCTTTGTCGAGGTGAACCACCTCTCGCGCGTCTTCGATGTCTCGAAACCGTGGCTCAACCGCGTGCTGGAGCGCGAGGAGCGCAAGCTGCTGCGCGCCGTCACCGACGTCTCGTTCGGCATCGGCAAGCGCGAGACGGTCGCGCTCGTCGGCGAATCCGGATCAGGCAAATCCACCGTCGCGAAGATGGTCGTCGGCCTCCTCCCGCCGACGGCCGGCAGCGTCACCATCGACGGCGTCGATATGTGGTCGCTCGCCGATGCCGAGAAGCGCCAGGCGCTCCGCCGCCGCATTCAGATGATCTTCCAGGATCCGTACGCGAGCCTCAATCCGCGCTGGCGCGTCGGCCGCATCATTGCCGACCCGATCCGCGCCTTCGGCCTCGCCAGAGACCGCGCCGAGATCGAGCACGAGGTCGGCGAGCTGCTCCGTCTCGTCGGTCTCGATCCCGCGGATGCCGCGAAGTATCCGCACGAGTTCTCGGGCGGCCAGCGCCAGCGCATCTGCATTGCCCGCGCGCTCTCCTCGAAGCCCGAGTTCCTCGTCGCCGACGAGCCGACGAGCGCGCTCGATGTTTCCGTGCAGGCACAGATCCTCAATCTCATGCGTGAGTTGCAGGACCGCCTCGGTCTCACCTACCTCTTCATCAGCCACAACCTGGCCGTTGTCCGCCACATGGCGGCGCGTATCGGCGTCATGTATCTCGGCCGTGTGGTCGAGATCGCGCCGACGCAGGAGCTGTTCGCGGCGCCGCGCCATCCTTATGCGCGCATGCTGCTCGACGCGGTGCCCGACCTCGCCATGACCGGACGCCCGCGCAAAATGGTCGAAGGCGAGATCCCGAACCCGATCAGCCCGCCGCCCGGCTGCGCCTTCAATCCGCGCTGCCCCGCCGTGCTCGAGCGCTGCCGTCGCGAAGTGCCGGAACTCGCCGCGACCACCTCGGTCGATCATGCGGTCGCCTGCCATGCTGTTGCCGAGGGCCGCATCTGACGGCGAAACTCTTGCCGAACGGCTCTCGGCCTCTATGGTTGTGGCCAAACCCGCCCGACTTTACGGAGAATACGGATGACCGAGACGATCCCCTACATGGGCCGGATTGAGGACGAACGTCTGGCGACGGGCCGCGGCCGCTATGTGGCCGACCTGCGCCTGCCGCGCCTCGCCCATGCCTTCACGGTTCGCTCGGTCTATGCGCATGCAAAAATCCGCAGCATCGATACGGCAGCCGCGAAAGCCGCGCCGGGCGTGCTCGCCGTCCTGACCGGTGACGACCTCGCCGCCGACGGCATCGGCGATCTCCCGTGCGGCGTCGAGCTGCCCAAGTCCGACGGCCAGAAGGCGCATCAGGCGAAGCGTCCCGTGCTCGCGCGCGATCGCGTGCGCTTTGTCGGCGAATGCGTGGTGCTGATCGTCGCCGAGACGGTCGAGCAGGCAGAGGCGGCGGGCGAGCTCGTCGAGATCGACTATGACCCGCTCGATGCTGTCGCAGACGTCGAGCCGGCGCTCGCGTCCGGCGCGCCTGCCGTGTGGGACGAGGTACCCGACAACATCGCCTATGTGTGGAAGAAGGGCGACAACGACGCCTTCGAGAAGGCGGCCTCCGGTGCCGCACACGTCGCCCGCCTGACGTCGCACGTCTCGCGCGTGACGGCGTGCAGCATGGAGCCGCGCGGCGCGCTCGGCCTCATCGACGACGAGGGGCGCTACGTCATCCACGCCTCGACGCAGGGTCCGTTCAACATGCGCCCGACGCTCGCCGGCCTCTTCAAGGTCGACCAGTCCAAGGTGCGCATTCTCGCAGGCGATGTCGGCGGCTCGTTCGGCATGAAGAGCGGTGCCTATCCCGAGGACGTGCTCGTGCTCTGGGCATCGAAGCGTCTCGGCCGGCCCGTGCGCTGGATCTCGGAGCGGCGCGAGGCCTTCCTCTCGGACGACCATGGCCGCGACGTGCACATCGACGCCGAGCTGGCACTCGACAAGGACGGCAAGTTCCTCGCGTTGCGCGGGAAGTTCGACGTGAATATCGGCTGCTATCTCAATGGCCGCTCGCTGTTCATGATCGGCAATCTCGGCGGCATCGCCGGCGTCTACCGCATTCCGACCATCGCCGCGAGCGTGCGCGGCATCTTCACGAACCAGCAGACCTCGGCGCCCTATCGCGGCGCCGGCCGGCCCGAGGCGACCTACGCGATCGAGCGTCTGATCGACCTTGCCGCACGCGCCATGAAGATCAACCCGTACGAATTGCGGATGCGCAACCTCGTGCCGCCGGCTGCCATGCCGTACGACACGGGTTTCACATTCGTCTACGACTGCGGCGAGTTCGTAGGCAACATGACGGGCGCCTCCGAGCTTTCGGATCGCGCGGGCTTCGAGGCGCGGCGGGCCGAGTCCGCCAAGCGCGGCAAGCTGCGCGGTCTCGGCATTGCGAACCCGATCGAGGTCGCCGGCGGGCCGTTCACGAAGCCTGGCAAGGATTTTTCCTCCGTTCGCATTGCGAGCGACGGCACGGTCACGCTCAACACCGGCGTGATGAGCGTCGGCCAGGGCATCGAAACGATGATGTCGCATCTCGTCGCGCAACGCCTCAGCGTGCCTGTCGACAAAGTGCGCTACGTGCAGGGCGACACGGATTTGCTGCCCGGCGGACGCGGCAATGGCGGCTCGAGCAGCACCGGCGTCGGCGGCGCGTGCGTCGCGATCACGCTCGACAATGCGATCGCGAAGGGCCGCGAGATCGCCGCCGAGATGCTGGAGAGCAAGGCCGACGACATCGAGTTCGCCGATGGGCACTTCCGCTTGAGCGGCACGAACCGCACCGTGAGCCTCTTCGAGGTTGCCGATCACGCGGAGAAAGCGAGCGACGACGGCTTCTCCGCAGCCGGCGAGTTCCAGCCGCCATCGGTGACCTATCCGAACGGCTGCCACATGTGCGAGGTCGAGATCGATCCGGATACGGGCGCGCTCGAGATCGTCCGCTATACGATCGTCGAGGACATCGGCACGGTCATCAATCCGACGCTCGCGCGCGGCCAGATCCATGGCGGCGTTGCGCAGGGCATTGCGCAGGCCATCGGCGAGACGATCGTCTATGACGGCGAGACCGCGCAGCTCGCGACCGGCTCGTTCATGGACTACATGATCCCACGAGCGCACGACCTGCCGAACATCAACATCCGCACGCGCGAAGTGCCGACGAAAGTCAACTCGCTCGGCGCGAAGGGCGTCGGCGAAGCGGGCACGGTCGGCTCACTCGCGGCGACGATCAACGCCGTCTGCGACGCGCTTTCGCCGCTCGGCATTACGCACATCGAGATGCCGGCAACGCCCGCGCGCATCTGGGAGGCGATCGAAAACGCGCGCAAGGGCAAGGCGGCTTAAAAGAGCCGGCGCGAGAAGTGTGCCCAGGGAGGGCGCTCATGCTGCTCGGATGCATCGCCGACGACCTGACCGGCGCGACCGATCTCGCGCTCATGCTGACGCGCGCGGGCATGAAGACCGTGCAAGTCATGCAGGTGCCGGACGGGAGCGCAGATTTTTCCGGATACGATGCGGTCGTCGTGGCACTCAAGACGCGGACGTGTCCGGTCGGCGAGGCCGTCTCGCTCTCCCTCGCCGCGGCTGATGCCTTGCTCGCTGGCGGCGCGAAGCAGCTCTTCTTCAAGTACTGCTCGACATTCGACTCGACGGACGAAGGCAATATCGGACCGGTCGCCGAGGCGCTGCTGAACCATCTCGGCGCGCGGCAGGCGATCGTGTGCCCGGCCTTTCCGACGAACAAGCGCACGGTCTACCAGGGCAATCTCTTCGTCGGCGATGTGCCGCTCGCCGAGAGCCCGATGAAGGATCACCCGCTGACACCGATGCGCGATTCGAACCTCGTGCGCGTTCTGCAGCGGCAGACGAAACTCAAGGTCGCGCCCATACCTTTCGCGATTGTCGATGCTGGCGCCGACGCCATCAGGTCCGCCATGGCCGCCGCCGATCGACGCGACGAACGCTTCCTCGTCCTCGACGCCATCACCGATCGCCATCTCGTCGATATGGGTACGGCCGCGGCCGGCATGAAGCTGATCACCGGCGGCTCCGGCGTCGCGCTCGGCCTCCCGGCAAACTTCGTGCGTGCGGGCCTCATGAAAGCCGCCGAAGCACCGGCGACCATGCGCGCACCGCAAGGCCGCGCGCTCATTCTCGCGGGAAGCTGCAGCGTCGCAACGCGCGGGCAGGTGAAGGCAGCCATCGATGCGGGATTGCCGGCGCTGCGTCTCGATCCGCCGGCGCTCGCATCCGGCGAGATGACGGCGGCCCGCATTATGACCTGGATCAAGGATCAGCCCGCTGACCGCCCACCGCTCGTCTATTCGAGTGCCGACCCCGATGCCGTCGCCGCCGCGCAGGCCAAACTCGGCCGCGACAAGGCCGGTGCCCTCGTCGAGGAAGCGCTCGCCACTGCAGCCATCGGGCTCGCCGACGCGGGTTTCACCCGCCTGATCGTCGCCGGCGGCGAGACGTCTGGCGCTGTCGTGAACAGCCTCGGCGTGACGGCGCTCGAGATCGGCCCCGAGATCGATCCCGGTGTGCCGTGGACACGCGCGATCGGCGGCCGCGACATGGTGTTGGCGCTCAAGTCGGGCAACTTCGGCGCGCCGGACTTCTTCCTCAAGGCTTGGGAGAAGCTGTCGTGAGCGAGAGCCGCCTGCGCGAAGAGATCGTGAGAGCCGGCGCGTCACTGTTCAATCGCGGGCTGACGCACGGCTCGACGGGCAACATCTCCATCGCGCTACCGGATGGCGGCTGGCTCATGACGCCGACCGGCTCCTCGCTCGGCACGCTCGATCCCGCGCGCCTCTCGAAGCTCGATGCGTCTGGCAAGCTCGTCGACGGCGACAAGCCGACCAAGGAAGCCTTCCTGCACACGACCATGTATGGCGCGCGGCCGGGAAGCGGCGCGGTCGTGCATCTTCACTCGACACACTCCGTCGCGGTGAGCTGCCTCGAGAACATCGACCACGGCAATTGCCTGCCGCCGATCACGGCCTACTACGCCATGCGCATCGGGCGATTGCCGCTCGTGCCGTACTATCCGCCGGGCGATGAGACACTGGCCGAGGCCGTCGGCGCGCTCGCCGGAAAGCATCATGCGGTCCTGCTCGCCAATCACGGCCCGGTCGTCGCGGGCACGAGCCTCGCCGCCGCGCAGGATGCCATCGAGGAGCTCGAGGAGACGGCCAAGCTCTTTCTCATGCTGCGCGGCGAACGCTTGCGCCTGCTGACGGACGAGCAGGTCGCCGAGCTCGAACACCGATACCGCTGAATGCCATCAACGACAGAACCGAGGAACGCCATGGCCAACGCAATCGATCTCAAGGACAGAGTTGCCGTCGTGACCGGCGGCGCGCAGGGCATCGGCCGCGCCATCGCCGAGCGCTTCATCGCCTCGGGCGCGAAGCTCGCCATCTGGGATATGGACAAGCCGCTCGCCGACAAGACGGCCGCCGCGCTCGGGCAGGCCTCCAAGGCCTATGCCGTCGACGTGACCAATCCGGAGTCGATCGAGGGCGCGGTGAAGGCGACGCTCGCCGACTTCCAGCGCATCGACATCCTCGTCAACAACGCCGGCATCGCCGGCGGCAACGCGCCGACGTGGGAGCTGCCGATCTCAGACTGGCAGCGCGTGCTCAAGATCAATCTCGACGGGCCCTTCTACTGCTGCCGCGCGGTCGTGCCGACCATGATCGC
The DNA here is from genome assembly GCA_023387235.1 of Pseudomonadota bacterium. GTDB lineage: Bacteria > Pseudomonadota > Alphaproteobacteria > Rhizobiales > Hyphomicrobiaceae. The sequence continues at coordinate 30,922 of JAEWIJ010000065.1, read as the reverse complement.
ACAGAAGTACGGGCGCATCGTCAACATCGCCTCGATCGCGGGCAAGGAAGGCAACCCCAACGCAGCGCACTACTCGGCGTCCAAGGCGGGCGTCATCGCGCTGACGAAGAGCCTCGCCAAGGAGCTCGCGCAGTACGACATCTCGGTGAATGCGATCACGCCGGCCGCCGCCAAGACCGCCATCTTCGACCAGATGACGCAGCAGCACATCGATTTCATGCTCTCGAAGATACCGCGCGCGCGCTTCGTCAATGTCGAGGAGATCGCGGCACTGGCGGCATTCGCCGCTTCCGCGGACTGCTCGTTCACGACCGGCACCGTTCTCGACATTTCCGGCGGTCGCGCGACGTATTGACGATCTTCCCCTTCTCCCTGCGTGCGGGGAGAAGAGCGCGGTGAGGGGATTCTGGCTCGGCCCGACTGAGAAATACTTCAGCGCTTGCGCCGCGGCTTCGGGCTGCGGCGCGGCGTGCCATCCGGATCATTGGCGGGGATCCAGCGGGCGCTCGCCTTCAGCGCCTCGCGGAGCGTCACCGGGCGATGATGCTTCTTCAGCAGGTCGCGGAAGGCCTCGTCCGCCAACTCCTGGATGCTTGCGAGACGATCGCGCGCGAGGCCTTCGAGCGCACGCCACGTCTCGCTGTCGAACTCGACGATCTTACGGACGGAGCCACCGGTCTTTGCTGCCATGCGACCTCCGCAGAGACTGCAGCTACGCGCTTGCCGTATCGATGACGCGGCCGAGATAGTCGAGGCAGCGCTCGAGCTCGCTGATCGCGACGAACTCGTTCGCCTGGTGCGCCTGATCGATGCTGCCCGGGCCGCACACCACGGACGAGCAGCCCGCAGCCTGGAAATGGCTCGCCTCGGTGCCGTACGCCACCGCGAACGTCTCGTTCTGCTCCATGAGCTTGAGCACTAGCGATGTCGCGGCCGAGTTCTCGCCGGACGAGAAGGCCGGCAGCACGCCCGTCGGTGTCGTCACGATCGCGCAATCGTCGCTCACCGCCCGCATGGGCGGCTGGACGTGGTTCTGCGCGTAATCGTCGAACTCCTTGACGAGCGCCGGTATGTCCAAGCCCGGCAATGCGCGAATGCCCCAGTACATGTCGCAGTGCGGCGGGATGATGTTGTGCGCGACGCCGCCCGAAATCGAGCCGACCGAGATCGAGGAATAGGGCGGATCGAAGCGCGGATTGAGTTGGCGCGCCTTCAGCCGCTCCTCGATGCGGCGAAGCTCCATCGCGAGATCGGCCGCCGCGAAGATCGCCGAGGCGCCGAGCTGCGGCTTCGAGGAATGCGCCGCCTGTCCCGTGATCTCGGTGCGGAAGCGATAGCCGCCCTTGTGCGCATCGACGACTGTCATCAGCGTCGGCTCGCCGACGAGCACGATGCCAGGCGTCGGGAGTGACTTGCCGAACTCGGCGATCATGGGCTTCACGCCCGTGCAGCCGACTTCCTCGTCATAGGAGAACACGATGTGGAGCGGCCGTTTCAGCGCGCGCTTCTTCATCTCGGGCACGAGCGCGAGCACGCACGCGAGATAGCCCTTCATGTCGCACGTGCCGCGGCCATAGAGGCGCCCATCGCGCTCGATCATCTCGAAGGGATCGCTATCCCAGGGCTGGCCTGCAACAGGCACCACATCCATGTGCCCCGAGAATGCGATGCCGCCGTCCCCCGGCGGACCGATCGTCGCGAAGAGATTGGCATGAATGCCGTCATCCGACCGGAGCAACGCGGCCTCGATCCCGTGACCCGCGAGATAATCCCGAATGAACTCGGCGCAGGGCAGGTTGGTTTTCGCGCTGATGGTATCGAACGACACCAGCTTCGCGAGCAAAGCCTTGGCGTCGGAAAGAAGGGACGACATTCAAACTCCTCGGTTGATCGCGCGCGCCTCAGTTCAGGCTGCGCCGGGCGAAGGGGCTGTCGAGCGAGAAGGCGGGAATCGCGATCTCGATGAGCGCCCCGTCGGTCTTGGTCATCTGGTAGGAGCCGACCATGATCCCCGAAGAGGTCTTCAGCGGACAGCCGGAGGTGTATTCGAAGGTTTCACCGGGGCCGAGGACCGGCGTCTGGCCCACGACGCCGGGGCCGCGCACTTCCTCGATGCGCCCATTGGCATCGGTGATGCGCCAGTAGCGCGAACGGAGCTGTACCGTCTCGCTGCCTTCGTTGAGGATCTCGACCGTGTAGGACCAGAAGTAGCGCCCCTCGTCGGGAGCGGACTGGGCTTCCAGGTATTCCGGCCGGACACGCACGCGTATGGAGCGCGTGACCTGTTCGTACATGTGATGGGCCCGGTGGATTGGCACGAGCGGCCGCGCGCGGCGACCGTCACAATCTTACGAGGTCGCGCGGGGTCTTGTCTCTGTCGAATCGTGCAACTGAGGCGGGCAGATCGCCTATTGGGCGGCCTTGGTGCCGTAACGCTTCTCGATATAGTCCTCGACGATGGTCTTGAACTCGCCCGCAATATTCGGCCCGCGGAGCGTCATGGCCTTGCGCCCGTCGATGAAGACCGGGGCGGACGGGGTCTCGCCCGTTCCGGGAAGCGAAATGCCGATATCGGCGTGCTTGGACTCGCCGGGGCCGTTCACGATGCACCCCATGACGGCGAGATTCAGTGCCTCGACACCGGGATAGCGCGCGCGCCATTCGGGCATGCGCTCGCGGATCATCGTTTGCACGTCGCGCGCGAGCTCTTGGAAGACCGTCGAGGTCGTGCGGCCGCACCCGGGGCATGCTGCGACGATCGGCATGAATGTCCGCAGCCCCATGACCTGCAGCAGCTCCTGCGCCGCCTGTACCTCGAGCGTGCGGTCACCGCCCGGCTCGGGGGTGAGCGAATAGCGGATCGTGTCGCCGATGCCGGCCTGGAGCACGATACCCATGGCGGCGGAGGAGGCGACGATGCCCTTGGATCCCATTCCCGCCTCGGTCAGACCGAGGTGCAGGGCATAGCGGCAGCGCTCTGCGAGCATCGAATAGACCGCGATGAGATCCTGCACCGCCGAGACCTTGGCCGAGATGACGATGCGGTCGCCGGCGAGCCCCAGCTCCTCGGCGCGTTCGGCGGAGAGCAGCGCCGACTGCACGATGGCCTCATGCATCACGACGCGCGCGGGCTTCGGCGCGGCGCTCTTTGCATTAAGATCCATGAGATGCGTGAGCAGCGCCTGATCGAGCGAACCCCAATTGACGCCGATGCGTACGGGCTTGTTGTGCTTGAGGGCGAGGTCGATGATCGCGGAGAACTGGCGATCCTTCTTGTCCTTGAAGCCGACGTTGCCGGGATTGATGCGATACTTGTCGAGCGCCTCTGCGCAATCCGGGTTCTCGGCGAGCAGCGTGTGGCCGTTGTAGTGGAAGTCGCCGACGATCGGCACGCTCACGTGCATCCTCGCGAGCTTCTCGCGGATCAGCGGCACGGCTTTCGCGGCCTCGTCGCGGTCGACCGTAATCCGCACGATCTCGGAGCCCGCGCGCGCCAGCGCCGCGATCTGCCGTGCCGTGCCCTCGGCGTCGGCGGTGTCCGTGTTGGTCATGGACTGGACGACGATCGGCGCGCCGCCACCCACGATCACGCCACCGAGGTTCAGGGGGGGGGGGTGGGGGCGCTCGGCGGGGCTGGTCAGCATGTCTCGGCCTGTTCGCGGTTCGGACGGCCCCTGATTGCCATACCTTGCTGTCATAGCCAACTAGCGTCGCTGCAAAGAGAAGGCCGCAGCCAGCGAGGCGAGGCAAAACCCGGAAAGTACGGCGACAATGGCAGGTCCCGCCGGCACATCCCAACTGGCCGACAGAGCGAGCCCCCCGGCCGTACCGAGGATGCCGAGGCCCGCCGCCCCCACAACCATGACCTCCGGAGTCGCCGCGAAAGGCCGTGCAGCGGCCGCCGGCATGATCAGGAAGGCGACGATCAGCAGGACGCCGACGATCTTCATGGCAACCGCGATGATGAACGCGAGCAGCATGATGAGGGCCGCCTCGGCGCGGGCCGTGTTGTGACCTTCGGCAGCCGCCAGCTCCTTGTGGACGGCGATGGCGATCAGCGTCTTCCAGAAGAGCGCGATCGCTCCCAGCACCAGCGCGCCGCCGACGAACACCCAGAGCAGGTCGCTCTCGGTCACGGCAAGGATATCGCCGAAAAGATAGCCCATGAGATCGAGGCGCTGGCCTGAGAGCTGCGCCGCCGCGATCAGCCCGAGTGCCAGGGCCGCGTGCGAGAGAATGCCGAGCAGACTGTCCACCGGCAGCAGCGGCTGGCGCTCCAGCACGACGAGCATGGCCCCGACCGCCAGCGAGACCAAGATCACGCCGAGCGTCAGGTCCATATTGAAGGCTATGCCGAAGGCGACGCCGAGCAGGCCGGCGTGGGCCACCGTCGAGCCGAAATAGGACATGCGCCGCCACACGACGAGGCAGCCGAGCGGCGCCGCGACAATGGCAATGCCGAGGCCGGCAACGAGGGCGCGCAGGAGAAAGGGCTCCATCATGGGCCAGACTTTTGGGCCGCGCCGGGCGCGCTGTAAAGGGTGAATGTAATAATGTTGCCGTTGCACGAAACGCAACGCCCAGCGCGTAGCCAATTTGCGTCTGGCGCAAATCGGGCCTTGCCTCTAAATGCAGCGCCATCAATGACCCTTCCTGCCGCCGGAGCCGCAAGATGGCCAAGTCCGATGCTGCCGTATCCCCGTTCGCGCCCAAGGCGCTCCCCGAGGTTCCCGTCATCGACGGCGTGCGCTTTGCCGCGTGCGAGGCCGGCATCAAGTACAAGAATCGAAAAGATCTCATGATCGCGGTCATGGACGAGGGCACGGTCGCCGCCGGCGTGCTGACCCAGTCCAAGACCTGCTCGGCGCCCGTGCTCTGGTGCCGCGAGAGCCTGAAGTCCGGCCGTGCGCGGGCGCTCGTCGTGAACTCGGGCAACTCCAATGCCTTCACCGGCAAGAAGGGCCGTGAGGCGGTGGAGCTGACGGCCGAATTCGCCATGAAGGCCGTCGGCTGTGCGAAGAGCGACGTCTATCTCGCCTCGACGGGCGTGATCGGCGAACCGCTGGAGGCTGGCAAGTTCGCGCATCTGCTCGACGGGCTCGCGAAGTCCGCGAAGCCCGAGGCCTGGGCCGATACGGCGCGCGCCATCATGACCACGGACACCTTCCCGAAGCTCGTCACGCGCACGGCGAGCATCGGCGGCGTGCCGGTCACCATAAATGGCTTCTGCAAGGGTGCCGGCATGATCGCGCCCGATATGGCGACCATGCTGTGCTTCATCTTCACGGATGCGGCGATCACCGCGCCGGCTCTGCAAAGCCTGCTCGCGGCAGGCGCGCAGAAGAGCTTCAACTGCATGACCGTCGATGGTGATACCTCGACCAGCGATACCATGCTGATGTTCGCGACTGGCAAGGCCGCCGCGCGCGGGCAAAAGGCTATTGGCGATGCGGCCGATCCCGCGCTCGCCGATTTCACGGCCAAGGCGCATGATCTGATGCGTGAGCTGGCGATCATGGTCGCCAAGGACGGCGAGGGTCTTTCGAAGTTCGTGACGATCGAGATCCAGGGCGCGGAGAATGATCGCGCGGCCCGCACGATCGGGCTCTCGATCGCGAACTCACCGCTCGTGAAGACCGCGATCGCGGGCGAGGATCCGAACTGGGGCCGCGTCGTGATGGCCGTCGGCAAAGCCGGCGAGGCCGCCGACCGCGACAAGCTCGCGATTTGGTTCGGGCCGCATCAGGTTGCGAAGGACGGCGAGCGCTCAGCGACGTACGTCGAAGAGACCGTCGCGGCATACATGAAGAGCCTGGAGATCACCATCAAGGTCGATCTGGGTCTCGGCGCCGGCAAGGCCACGATCTGGACGTGCGATCTCACGCACGGCTACATCTCGGTCAACGCGGATTATAGGAGTTGAGGTTCAAGCGAGCGCGGCCGCTTCTTCCCCTTCTCCCCGTCCTTAACGGGGAGAAGGTCGGGATGAGGGGCGGACACTTGCGCTGACGTTGGCGGATGCCGCCGCCCCTCACCCTTTCCCCGCAAGGGCGGGGAGAGGGAACTCCTCATCTCGCCGTCCAGCCGCCGTCGATCGAGTAGTTGGCGCCGGTGATGGACGAGGCGTTGTCGCCGGCCAGGAATACCGCGAGCGCGCCGATCTCCTCGATCTCGACGAAACGCCCTGTCGGCTGCGACTCGAGGATCTCCTTCTGCGCCTGCTCTTGCGTGATGCCCTTGCTCTTCGCGAGGTCGGGAATCTGCTTCGCAACAAGCGGCGTCTTCACGAAGCCGGGCGATATCGCGTTGACCGTGACGCCGGTCGTTGCCAGCTCGAGCGCAACCGTCTTCGTGAAGCCTGCAAGACCGTGCTTCGCCGAGACATAGGCGGACTTGAACGGCGAGGCGACAAGCGAGTGGGCCGAAGCGAGATTGATGATACGTCCCCACTTGCGCTTTTTCATGCCGGGGACGGCGGCGCGCGTCGTATGGAAAGCCGAGGTGAGATTGATCGCGATGATCGCATCCCACTTCTCGATCGGAAACTCCTCGACGGGCGATACGAACTGTATTCCCGCATTGTTGACGAGAATGTCGAGGGAGCCGAACTCCTTCTCCGCTCGCGCAATCATCTCTGCGATCTGGTTGTGCCGCAGCATATTTGCAGGATCGTAGAGCACCTTCGTCCCGGCGGCGCCGACCTGCTTGGTTGCTTCGGCGATCTCCGACTCGCTGCCGAGACCGTTGATCATGACGTTCGCGCCAGCCTGGGCCAGCGCGGTCGCCATGCCGAGGCCGATCCCGGACGTGGATCCTGTGACAAGGGCATTCCGGCCTTTGAGGGTCATGTTTCATAACTCCGTTGGCTTGGCGTTTCCGCACAAGCGCGCTGATATCACCAGTGTCTCGCGGTGCTCAGGCAAGCGCAACGGGCATCATGAACGCGGCCAGGAAGCCGGGTGCGTCCCGAGCGGGACGGAAGGCCGCTCCCAGAACGGCGGCGTCTCTGAAAGGTGTCCGGCATGTCGAAGCGCCGACATCACTCCATATTGGGAAGGGCGCTCCTCGAGCAGATGCGGCACATCGGCACGGGTTATCGGCGCGGCCGTACGCCCGTCCGGAAGGCGTCCGAGGCTCGTGAGCCAATGACCGACCTGGGCCAGCGACACCCGCACGAGCCACGAGCCACCGATCTCCGCGCGCCGCTTGAGCGCGATCATCGCGCCTGTCGCCATCAGATAACCCGCGCCATGATCGAGCGCCTGGCAAGGTAGCTCGACCGGCTTGTCGACGCCGGCGACCTCCGCCTCCGCGCGATTGATGCCCGTCGCCGTCTGCACGAGCGAATCGAAACCGCGCCGCTTAGACCAAGGGCCGACGTGCCCCCACGCGCACAGCGAAACATAGACGATGCCCGGACGCACCTTGGCCGCCTGGTCGGGCCAGAAGCCGCGCTCGGAGATACCGCCCGGGCGATAGCCCTGAACGAAGATGTCGGCTTCCTCGAGCAGCGACGAGAGTGTCGCCTTTCCCTCGCTGCTGCGCAGATCGATGTGCGTCGAGAGCTTGCCGCGACCCGTATCGACGTCGAGACCGGGAATGTCGGGCAGATGTGGCCCCGTCACGCGCAGAACGTCGGCACCGTGCGCGGCAAGCGTACGTCCGCAAACCGGTCCCGCGAGCACGCGCGTCAAATCGAGCACACGCACACCCGAAAGCGGCCGCGCACCCGGCGGCAGGGAGCGCGCCGGCGCCTGATCGATCTGCAGGATCTCGAGCAGCGGCAGTCCCGCGACGGCTATGCCCTGCAAATGCGCGTCCCACTCGAGCGGAGATCGCATCATCGTGCCAACAAGACCGCGCCGCGCCACCTCGTTCTCGTAGGCCTGACCAGTCCACTTCTTCAAAGCCTCGGCGACCTTGTCGCGGTCGTAGGGCACGCCAAGCATGTCGAGAATGCCCTGGCGATGATGCGGGAAGTTCGTATGGAGACGCACCCAGCGGCCATCGCCTGTCTGGTATGTGCCGGCGATCTTGTCCCACGCGGGTGGAGGCGGCTTGCCGTCGATCGTGTAGAGGCGCTCGCTGATGAACTCGGCCACGGCGTGCCGCATATCGACGACCACCTGCTGCGCACGGCCATTGCGGGTTCGATCGACCTCGCTTGCGGCGAGCGCGGACGCGGCGATGGTGGCCTGAGCCGCCGTCCCCACTTTGAAGGATGAAGGCAGAGCCGGCTCCGCGCCCGTGAGCCTCACGCGCGCCAATGCCAACGCGTCACCGCCAACTGTCCGCCAGATCTCGGACAAGGCAGTGTCTGAGTTGAACATATGATCGATTCCATCATGTGTCAGCGAACCGCGCCGTCCAGCGTAGAATGGTATTGGCGTGCATGAAAGCGCACGTACGTGGGAAACGGCGAGGGCGGTCATGCAGTTCCGGCAAGAATAAAGGGCGCTGCGATCGAGCGCCCTCGAGTTCGCGCGAGCATTAAGGTTGCTCAGGCATTGCACCGCTTGAGATCGGCGGGCGCCCGGCGCCACGTCATGGTCTCGCTCAACATCTTGCTGCCGAGATAGCCCATGACCTTGAGACGATCGCTGCTGACGCTCGTGATCTCGACGCTGTAGCGCGCATCATCGTCGGGATCGTAGATCCAGCCCTTGTCCCACTTGCCGGCGGCGACAGCTTTCACGTTGCCGATGACCTGCGTGCCGCATGCCTTGCCGTTGGCGGCATCCTTGAGCCAGACAATACGGCCGCACAGCGCACCACCGCAGTTTGTAATCTCGACCGCGCCGCGTCCCGTGTGATCCAGCCAGATGCCCGTTGCCTCGCCGGCAGCGGACGGCGTCGTCGTTGCGACGGTGGCGGCGAAGAGGGCGGCGGCACGGGCGAGGCGCTTCACGTGAGCAATCATGACACTCTCCTTCGGTGTGTTTCTCAGGTTCCAATGCTGTCCGACCGAAGCGTTGGGGTCGGTGCAGAAGCGAGTATGTTTCCTCAGTCGATGGGGCGCTGTTCCGCCCGAAACACGTGTGAGAATTCTCACGCCGCAGGCGCGACCAGGGCCTCCTCGCCCGACGGCGCACGACGGCGCGCACGGCTGGCGATACGGCCGTCCTCGATGCGGATCATGCGGTCGCCGTACTTGAGCGTGCGGTGATCGTGCGTGACGACGAGCACCGCGCGACGCGTGTCCTTCGCAACCTCGGCGAGGAGTGCCATCACAGCCTGGCCGTTCTCGCTGTCGAGCGCGGCGGTCGGCTCGTCGGCGAGGATCACCGACGGTGCACCGGCCAAGGCGCGCGCGATCGATACGCGTTGCTTCTCGCCGCCGGAAAGCTTGCTCGGCATGACATGCGCGCGATGGCTCAGTCTGACCGCCGCAAGCGCTTCCCAGGCGAGGTCCGGCGCTTCGGCGCGCGAGGCGCCCCTGAGATCGAGCGCCAGCATCACGTTCTCGAGCGCGGTCAGCGTCGGCACAAGATTGTAGGACTGGAACACGAATCCCACGTGCCGGCGGCGGAGATCGGCCATGCCTTCGGCGCTGAGGCCTGCGGTCGAGTGCCCGGCAATATTGAGACTGCCGCTCGTCGGCGAGAGAATGCATCCGAGGATCGAGAGCAGTGTGGTCTTGCCGCTGCCGGAGGGGCCCATGAGCAGTGTAAGCTCGCCGGGCGCCAGCTCCACGCTGACGCCCTTCAAGGGCATGATGTCGCCGGCGTCGGAATGATAGACCTTGGTGATGTCGCGGGCTTCGAGCATGTAGGGAAGCGTGGTCATTGTCTTTACTCCGGTCACAAGGGATCAGCGGCTGAACACGACGGCCGGGTCGATGCGGATGACTTTGAAGATGGCGCAGATGGCGGCGAGCACGCACATGCCGACCGTAAGCGCGAGCAGCATGAGTGCGAGGTTCGGGGTCATGACGATCAGAAGCGTCGAGTCCTCGGCCGCCCAGATGACGAGCAGGCTGAGCAACATGCCGAGCGCGTAACCGATCACGGCGCTGAGGATGGCCTGGATCAGGATGACCTTGTTGATGTAGCCGGCCGAGGCTCCGAGCGCGCGGAGCGTCGCGAACTCATTGAGGTGGTCCTTGGTGCTCGCGTAGAGCGTCTGCGCGACGATCACCATGCCGACGATGATCCCGAGCACGGCGCCGGCGATGAGAGCGGCACCCGCGCCGGTTTCGAAGAGCCAGTAGTCGAGGCTGCGCTTGCGGAACTCGGCGTGCGTTAGAATCTCCACATCGGGCAGACGCTTGGCGAGCGCGGCTCTGAGATCGTCGATCGACGAGCCTGGCGCGGCCTTCACCAGCGTATAGGACGACTGCTCGGCGGAAGCGCCAAGGAGCGTGCGTCCTGTCGCGAGCGTCGTGAAGACATACGGCAGCGTCGTGAACGAGCGGATGCCCTTCGTCACGGCCTGCACGGCCACTTCCATGTTGTTGACCTCGGCGCGATCGCCGATGCCGCCGACGCCGAGCTCCTGGAAGTACGTGCTGTCGATAGCGACGGCGGACGGCGCGGCGAGCGCGCGGACGCTGCCGTCCGTGATGTCCCATGGCAGGCTCGTGCCCTGCGATATGTCCGAGCCGACGAGCAATGCGGCGGTCGATCCGCCCTTGGGCTTGCGCCAGTTGACGAAGCCGACGGCGAGCTCCTGCACGCTCGCGACGCCTGGGGTGGAAAGAACGCTGTGACGCTCGCGGCCGGTGAGCATGGCCGGATCGTCGAAGCTCTTGGTGCCGAGCGGCACGACCCAGAGATCGCCCTCGACGTGGTCGAACATGGCGGCGATGCGGTTCTCCGAGCCGAGATAGAGGCCGAACTGCACGGCTACCAGGACGACGGAGAACACGATCCCAACCACGGTCACGATCAGACCGAGGCGGTCATGGAAGAGATTGCGATAGGCGAGCTTCGGCACCATCGGCAGGCGCATGGTTCCCTTCCGGGCCGGCGCCGGCCGACCCGGCTGAGCGACAGAGGCGCTATCGGCTGTCGTCTGCATCACACAATCTCCCGTGGCGTCGCTGTTGCTGTGCGGTCGTGGCGCTTACTGCGTGCAAGGAACCGAGACGGTCTCGCCGAGGCTCGGCAGGTACTTCTTGCAATCGCTCGCGTTGGCCGTCGCGTCGGGAGCCTTCGTCTCGACGGCGACAGGCGCGGGCGCCACCGTGCGTGCGGGCGTCTGCTTGACCACACCCGGCTTGGGCGCCTCGTTGGCGGGCGCATCGGCGGCGGCGGTGGCCGTCGGCTTGATCTTGCTCGCGAAGGCCTTCACGCCGGCGCAGTCGACCTGCTCGGGGAGATCGCCGGAGGACACGCCCCAGCCGTTGCTCGTCTGGACCCAGCGGGCATTGCCGTAGAACCAGGCGCCGCCGCGATAGGCGAATGTCTTGGCGCCCTTCCAGCAGCTATCGACACCATCGAACCAGGTCTTGCTGGCGCGGTCGAACTGACGGCCCTCGCCGTCGGCGTACTTCACGACGGCGGCCGGCGTCGCGGCCTGCACCGGCTTCACGACCCTCACTCTGCGATGGACGTATGTGGGCTCCGGCACGGGAACGGGCGGAGAGAAATGGAAATGATGGAAGCGAAAGTGTCGGCGGCCACCGGCATCGGCCGATGTGCTGAGTGCGACGGTGGAGGCAGCGGCGACGGCTACGGCGGCGAGAGCGAGAGGCAGGCTGTTCATTGGGGCGTTCCTTTCGTGTTGAGCTTGATTGGAGGATGCGGGAAGCCCGAGGGCGGGGCTGTTCCGCGCGGTACAGGTGCGAATTTTTTTGTGAGGGTCGGGCCGGCGCTCAGGCGGCCATGCGTGCCCGCGCGACGGCCGGTGCGATGCCGTTGGCGATCCCCGCGACGAAGGCCGCGGTGCGCTCGACGACGAGGTGGCGCTGCCGGTCGACGGTGACGATGTGATAGCTGTCGTCGAGCACGACCATGTCGACGAGGCCCTTGAGCTGGCGCTGAAGGTACCAGGCGTTGTCGAGATCGGCGTAGTCGTCCTCGCGGGGATGGATGATCAGGGCCGGCTGATGAACCTGCCCAAGCTCCGCCCGCACAGCCTTGACCAGCCGCCGATGCTCCAGCACGGCGCCGCCCGGCGTGCTCGGCAGGCCGGCAACACTGCTGTCACCGCTCTGGAGAGCATTGCGGATGAAATCGCGGATGCGCTCGTCCTTGATGCCGTGCGGGTGCAGATCGGGAAAGCCGATCATGTTGGCGATCCGCGTGGATGAAACGAGCCGGAAAAGGCGCGCGTACCAGGGAATGAGCCAGCCGTTCAGCCAGAGTGTCGGGGCCATCAGCGCCGTACCCTGGACCTCCGAGGGGCGGCGGGCAGCCAGCAGAAGCGCCAGCACCGCCCCGGTCGAAAGGCCGCCGACAATGACCGTGTCGCACTCCTCGCGCAGCAGCAGGAGCGCTTTCTCGGCGCTGTCGTACCAGTCCTGCCAGATGGTGGCCTTGATGTCCTCTTCGGAGCCGCCATGACCCGCGAGCATCGGGCAGTACACCGTGCACCCCGCGCGGGCGAGGCCGTTCGCGACGAAGCGCATCTCGGTCGGCGTGCCGCAAAGGCCATGGAGGAGCAGGACGCCGGTGCGGCCGCCCGAGATGTAATAGCCCTGATTGTCGATGATCATTTGCGGTACCCCGGCTCGAGTGATGATGCTCGACCGTAGGCAGCCGCCCGCGCCGGCGCTGTTCCGCCTGGAACAAAGCGGCGCGATCATGGGCGAATGGTTGCAGGGGCTCAGCGGCGCGGCGTTCTCAGGCCGTATCCATGTCCGCGACGGAGCTCAGGACTTCGAGGTCGCACACATAGGCTGCGCCCGAGCGCGTGATGGCACCCATGTCCTCGAGCGCCGTCAGGGCCAGATTGACCTTCGGCCGGCTGGCGCCGATCAACAGCCCGACCTCGCTCTGCGATAGCCCGAGGTCGAGTCTCGCCTCGCCATCCTTGGCCACGGCGCCTTGCAGCTTGAGTGCCGACAGCATGAGGCGGGCGAGACGCACCTCGATACGATGCAGTGCGATGGCTTCGAGCTTCTGATCGGTGTCGCGCAGGCGCTGGCAGAGAAAGCGGATGGCGGCACTCGCGACCTTCGGATTGTTCTCGATGAGGTCGCTCAGCGCCCTCTGCGGAAGCGTCAGCGCCGTGACAGGGCCGATGGCCGTCGCGCCAGCCGTCCGCTCGCCGCCGTCGAGCGTCGCGATCTCGCCGAACAGCTCGCCCGGCCCCGCGTGCGCGAACGACAGCTCGCGTCCTTCCGCAGAAAGCACGGACAGGCGGATGCGGCCGTCGAGCACGAGATAGACCTCGCGTCCGGGATCACCGCGCGAGAAGATCATCTGGTTCGCATCGAATTGAACGCGCCGCATGCGGCCGACGACGGCCATGCGATCGGCCTGCTCGAGGTCGCCGAACAACGCCGTTTGCGCCAACAGCTCGGCAATTGCTTTGTGATCCATCGCGCAAGATCCAGGAGCCTGTGGCCCGCGGCGTAAGGGCAGGCTAAGAGAGCAGGAAAGCCGCGCATCCTACCACGGCGCACGCGTGAACCAAGCGACCTGAACGGGATTGAGCGGGTCCGTCGTTCGCCCGATAGTGACGACATCGGGCGCGAGAGGGGGGACGGGAGAGGCAGATGGGGTCTACTCGCATCCCGCTCTTGGACGCTGAGAGCGTACGCACGATAGGCCGGTGGCTTTCCCGCCTGTCGGCCTACGGCACCGAGGGCTATCCCCCGCACGTCAGGCGCCGCCTCAAGATCATGAACGTCACGGCGTACGTGATCGCGCTCTTTACGCTCGTCTATGCCTTCCAGCAGATGTTCCTGGACTTCCAGACGTGGAAGCCGGTGATCATCATAAACTTCCTGATGGCCGTGGTCGCTCTCTCCGTTCCCTTCCTGCATCGCTTCGGCGAGCTGGTCGGACCGATGGCGATCCTGATTTCCGAGCTCCTCGGCATCTTCATCCTCACGTCGTACGTCGGCCGCGACACCGGCCTTCACATGCAGTACTTCGCCGCGCCCGCTGCGTTCTTCGTCATCCTCGGCCTCGAACGCCTGAAGCTCATCATCCTCGCGATCGTCATTTCGATCGTGCTGTATCTGCTTGCCTGGGTGTTCTTTCTGGAGAGCGCCGAGGGCCTTGTCATCTCGACCGCCGATGTCGCCTCGCTCCACGTCACGGCCGTCGCCACGACCTTCTGCGTGATCTCGATCGTACTCTATTACGCCTTCCGTCTGGTCGAGCAGGCAGAGGCGAAGACCGACGCGCTGCTGCACAACATTCTGCCGGGAACCATCGTCGACAAGCTCGTGGAGAGCCCGGACACGACGATCGCCAACGAGTTCGACGAGGCCTCCGTCCTGTTCGCGGACATCAAGGGCTTCGTATCGCTAGCGAAGTCGCTCGGCCCGACGCGAACGGTCGCGCTGTTGAATACGATCGTGCGCACATTCGACGTGCTAGCCGATCGCCATCGCGTGGAAAAGATCAAGACCATCGGCGACGCCTACATGGCCGCGGCCGGCCTGCCCATACCCGCGGCCGATCATGCGGATCGCATGGCGGGGATGGCGCTCGACATGATCGCGGCGTCCGAACGCATTTCGAAGGAGCAAGGCGTGGACATTGTGCTCCGCATTGGCATCGCGAGCGGACCGGTCCTGGCGGGCGTCATCGGCGCCAAGCGGCTGATCTACGATGTGTGGGGAGATACCGTGAACCTCGCATCGCGGCTCGAAGGACAAAGCCAGCCTCGGAGCATCCTCGTTTCCGAGCTGACGCAGGCGCGGCTCGGCGACGCCTATGTTCTGGAGCCGCACGGCAGCATCGACGTGAAGGGCTTCGGCAGCGTGAGCACGTGGCTGCTGAAGGGGCGCCGGCTCGACGGCGAGAACAGACCGATCGCGACCGAACAGAAGCATCTCGCACCACAAGGCGAGGCCTTGGCAACTCCTGTGGCGCGCTCGACCGCCTAGCTCAGAAAAGCGTGGATTGTTCCCGCCGGAACAGCTTTGCAACAGCCACAGCGGGCAGTCTTGCGGCACACTCGTTGAAGAGGAGCCGCCGCCATGCACACGCTGAAAGATCCTCGTCGCTTGGCCATGATCGCAGCCGTCCTCGTCGGCAGCATTGTCGGCACCTGGGCTGCCGCCGCGCCCATCGCCCAAACCACGCAGAGCGTATCGAGCGAGCGCCATTGCACTGCGATGCTCTGCACGAACATCCTATGGCTGCGCGCCCCCGTCCTGCGCCCGCAGCACACGCGATAAGCTAGACGCTGAAGAGCTGAAACGCAGCGCGCCCTCCAGATCACCATCTGGAGGGCGCTGGTTTTCATCCGTTGCGAGGATGCTCAGGCGCCGCCGGCGATGCCGCCGAATGCCGTCCAGGGCGATCCGCTGACGACGATGATGTCGGCCGGCTGGCTGCCCGACATGATGAAGTCGACTTCCTGGCCGACCAGATCCGATGCGGCGCTGAGAACCTGCTTCCGCGCGAAGCGGTAACGCCGCCCATCGTCCGTCAAGATGACGCCGAAGCCGAGGTCTTCGCGGTACTTCGTGATCTCGCCCTGCATGGCACTCTCCTTTGATGCAATCTCATGACGTTGTGAGGAGAGCCTCGCATCACGCGCCGTATTGCGCTGTTCCCGGCAGAACAGGAGAGAGAATTCCCCACGGGCCGCAGGCATCGCGCGGACTGTTACCTGCGAAACAGACCACTCGGGCCGAGGACCATACGGTGCGGGCGTCGAACAAGCGCAGGGGAAAGCTCTGTGCCAGCCCACGCGGGCCATCCTGGAGGAATTTGTCATGCAGCCGCACCCGATCTCGAACCCGTCGCAGACCACACCCGTCCTCCCGAAGCGGGGCCGCAGGGTTGCCTTCATGCTGAGCCTGGTCGCGGCGGGCGCAGCCTGCGTCCTCGTCCCCATGTATGCGCCAAAGCAGCTCGCCGCGGCCTTCACACCCGCCGCATCGTCGCCCGCACAGGCCCTTCCGGATCGCCCCCAATCGACGTGGATAGCGGCGGCGCCGGGCCGGGCCGAGCCACGGTCCGGCCAGATCCGCATCGCCAGCCTCGCACCGGGCCGCATTCAGGAAATCAACGTCCAGCTCGGCGATCGCGTCACCAAAGGCGACGTGCTCGTCCGCCTCGACGACAAGGAGGCGCGCGCGCGTCTCGCCGCTGCAGAGGCCGAGGTCTCGGTTCGCCAGCGCGAGCGCGACGCGCAGGCGGAGACGGCCGGCCGCGAGGACGTGCGCAAGGCCGAGGACGCGCTCTACGCCGCCGAACGGGCCGCCACCAACGCGCGCTTCGCCCTCGATGGCGTGCTCGCGGCCGACCGCAAGGCCGCGGGCAACGCGCAGAATCTGCTTCAAGCCCGCAACCAGCTCTCGCAGGCCGAGGACAAGCTGCGCCGGGATCGCATCGCACTCGCCGCCGCCCATGCAAAGACCAAGATTCCCGCCCCCAATCGCCTCGAAGCGGGCTTGATCGCGGCGCGCGCCGAGCTGACGCTCGCCGAGGAAATGGTCGAGCGGATGCGCATTCGCGCACCGCTCTCGGGCTCGGTGCTGCAGATCCACGCCAAGGCCGGCGAACTCGCCATGCCGGCTGCCGAGCAGGCGCTGATCGTCATGGGCGACATGAGCCTGATGCGCGTGCGCGCCGAGGTCGACGAGCAGGACGTGGCGAAGATCAAGCGCGGCCAGCCGGTGTTCGTCCGGAGCACGGCCTTCCCTGGCCGCGAGTTCAGCGGCACGGTAACGGAGCTCGCGCCCTCGCTCGCCATGCCGCGCATGGGCTCACGCGGCGCGCGGCGGTCCACCGATGTCGAGGTGATGGAGGTAATGGTCGATCTCGAGGGCACCTCGCCGCTGCTGCCCGGCATGCGCGCCGACGTCTTCTTCCGCTGAGACCGATCGTGGTGAACACCACACATGCAGTTGTCGATTGGAGCCCGGCGATTTATAGCCCACAGACCCGAAGCCGGGCTCGAGTGCCCGGCTTCGCGCGCGGACGTGGTGGAACTGGTAGACACACAGGACTTAAAATCCTGAGACGGCAACGTCGTGTGGGTTCGATTCCCACCGTCCGCACCAGCCTTCGCCGCGCGTACGCTCGAGAAACAGGCCGCGTGCCGGCCCCCGCCATCCTAACGTGCTTGCCTGCGCCCACGCGGCGCCTATTCTGGCCGACTCGCCGATCGAACTCCCAGCATGCCGTTTCCAGGACGGTGCACGACGTGAACAATCCAGACGCGCCGCCGCCCACGGACCACGCCTCGGTCCGGCAGATCGATGAAGCATCCCGCGATGCCGCGATCACGCTCACGCTTGCACTGCCGGGCGACACGCTGCTCTATCTGCTGCTCCCCCTCTATGCCGCAACGTTCGATGTGACCCTTCCGGAAGCGGGGATCCTCCTGGCGGCGAACCGCCTGATCCGTATCGCCGGGTACGGCTGGGTCGGCCGCTTCTATGCGGACAGGGGCCCACGCGCCGCGTGCCTGCTCGCCTCTTTCGGTGCCATCGTCTCGACATTCATGTACGCCGTCGGCTCGGGTATCTGGCTGCTGCTGATCGCCCGACTGGTGTGGGGCCTGTCTTATGCCGCGATGAACATCGCCAATCAGGCGCTGCCCACCGCGATCCTCGTCGGGGCCGCCGAGCGGGTCGGCCGATCACGCGCGATCATCGCCGCCGGCCCGACCGTCAGCCTGATCGGCGGCGCCTTGCTTGCGTCCGTGTATGGCCCGCGAAGCGTCTTCCTCGTGTTGACGGCGGTCGCGCTACTCGCGCCCCTGTTCGCACTTCGCATCCCCGCGCAGCGAGAGCCCATGAGATTGGCGGGACCGCGCTTCGAGCGGCCGGGTCCGTTGAGCATATGGTCATTCTCGGTCGGGTTCACGATCGACGGCATCTTCATCTTCGGCCTGGGGCTGCTTGCCGCTGCCAACTTTCCGACGGGCGCCGTGCTCGCGGCCGGGATCGCCATGTCGCTGCGCTATGCGAGCGAGATCCTTTTCGCCCCGCTCGGAGGCCTGCTTGGACGCCGCTTTGGAGCGCTGCGCATGCTCATCGCGATGTCGCTGGCAACCGCCGTTGCGCTACTGTTTCTCGCCGGATCCGGCTGGTGGCTGTGGCTCGGCGCTATCGGCACGATCGTGTTGCGGGCTGTCGCCGGGCCGCTCTCTGCACCGGTCGCCGCACAAATCTACCCGGGAGCGCTACGCGTCCCAGCACTCGCGCGGCAGGCGACTTGGCGGGACATCGGCGCCGGCGCGGGACCGCTCGCTGCCGGCCTGATCATTCCAATGCTGTCGCCTCTGGCGGTCTATGGCGGCGCTGCATTGATCCTCGGTGCCGCAACGCTCTGGTTGTTGCGGCTCAGAGTGCCGAGCTGAGCGCGTGCACGCCGATTATCGCCATCCCTCTTGCTCATAGGCTTCCGCAAGGAAGTCGATGAAAGCGCGGACCTTGGGCGAGTTCTGCCGACCCTGCGGAACGACCGCCGTCAACTGCACGGCCTCAGCCACATGATCGTCCTCGAGAACGGGCACGAGACGACCGACCTTGAGTGCGCGCGCCGCCTGCTCGTTGGAAATACGGATGATACCGACGCCGGCGAGGCTCGCGAGATAGCAGGCCATGCCATCGTCGAACGCGTAGCGGCAGGACACCTTGATCCGGCGCGTGCGGCCGCCGCTGTCCTTGAACGGCCAAAGCCCCAGCTCCGGCGAGGACGTCGAGAACAGGCACTCGTGCATCGCGAGATCATCCGGTGTTTCGATGCGAGGTGCCTTCGCGAGATAGGTCGGAGACGCGCAGAGAATCCGATGGAAGGTCGCGAGCTTGCGCGCGACGAGCGAGCTGTCGGGTAGCGTGCCGAGCCGGATCGCCACGTCGATCTGGTTCTCGACGATATCGATGCGGCGGCTGCCTATCGCGAACTCGATGCGGACGTCCGGATAGCGCTCGCGAAATCGCGGCAGGGCGGCGACGATCGTGGCAAAGCCGACGCCGGTCGCACAGGCGACGCGGATCTCGCCGCGCGGCGCCGCCCCCTGCGCCATCACATCGGCCTCGCACTCGTCGATATCGGCGAGGATCTTGCGCGCGCGCCCAACGTAACGCTCGCCCTCGGCCGTCAGCGTCACGCGCCGCGTCGTCCGATTGAGCAAACGCACGCCGAGACGGACCTCGAGGCGCTGCACGAGCTTCGCGACTGCCGACGGCGTGAGCCCCACATCCTCTGCCGCCGCAGTGAAACCACCACGGTCAGCCACCCGCACCATCACCAGCATTTCATCAGGCTGTCGCATGGCATACCTGCGCGGTCAGGAACGGCCCCATACGAGGGCCGCGCGCATCGTTCGCCCGCCTCGAAAGGTGGACGCCTTCCGCGCCTGTTCATTCACTCCTAGGGATGAACCTATCTAGCACGGGCGCGGCGCGATCTGCGAATGGAATTCCGTAATCTTTGTCCGCAGCAGCGGATTATCAAATGAGCCGAAGCATGACATTAAGCTCCGCTGCGCGCGGTTAATCCTCGGCCGACGCGCTTTATGTCTCAGAGGAGAGATGACAATGAGCGAGAGCACCACAATGAGCGCGATGCACACGAAAGACGGCGCGCTTCAGACGACGCCGGAAACTGCCGCTTTTCTGAGCGCGACTGCAACGTCGCCGAAAATGCCAGCAGTACGCGTACGTAAACATGTGGTGCGCCATTGGACGGTACAGCACCTCGTCCAATCCATTTGGCAAGCCATTTGGCGCCTCATTTGGAATGTGAACGGCATCCGACGATTTAATTTCGCCTGATCACCCGAACTCACATTCAGTCTCCACTCGAGCTACGAGAACTTTTCCTATGTCCTCGCAAAAGGTTGAATTAGGCGCGCCCTATGGCGACGCCGAAGGAAAGCTGCCGGCTTCATTCACAGGGGCGGCGGCCGCAATCGCCGGCATCGTCATGAAGGTCGTTGCCGGCTATATCCGCTACCGGTCCTTCCGGATAGCCGAGAAGGAGCTTCACGCTCTCGACGACCGGATGCTGAGCGATATCGGCATCGACAGGAGCGAGATCACGTCGGCGCTGACCAATGCGTTCAACGAACGGCGCAACGGCTGGCGGGTTTAGCGGCCCGACAAGCAGCAACTGAATGAAGGTAGACCCGCGCCGTGCATGACCGCACGGCGCGGCTTTCGTCGTTGCATCAGGCCGTCGCGATGTAATCGCGCATGGCCATGGCTTCCATCTCGACCTCGGCGATGTGATGCTTCACGACGTCGCCAATGGAGATGATGCCGGCAAGACGGCCGCTGGCCACCACTGGGAGATGACGGCAGCGCCGCACGGTCATGCGGCTCATGATCTCGTCGATCGTGTCGTCTTCGGTGCAGGTGAGGACGTCGCGGGTCATGATCTCCGCAATCGGCCAGTCGAGAGCACCTGCGCCTTCCCTGGCGAGGGCATGAACGATATCGCGCTCGGAGACGATGCCGGCGATGTCGCCGGTCCGATCCGTCACCACCACGGCGCCGATGCGTTTGTCCGCCAGCCGGCCGGCCACCGCCTTGAGGTTGGCATCGGACCGCACGGTCTCGACGGCGTGACCCTTGACCTTCAGTATCGAGGCAACATGCATAGGTATCCTCCCGTTCACCGGTCGGATGACCCAATCGCGCGGGTACAGGGCACCCCGCCCCCCATTTGCCCTGTCGCTGCACAAACCGGTCATCGTGGCCGATGAAACCGTTCGTCGCTTGCTCGGGACGCGCACAGTGCAGGTCGTCGCTGCGCGCCGCTGTGGTTAAGGTGGGGCATTGCCGCAGGGCTTGCAAGGGAAAAGCTCCGTTCTCGCACGGCCGAAGCGTGCGGCGCACAAATCAGCACGGCGCACCAAGCCGTTGATCGCGGACGCGCAGCGGCCTAAAGCTGGCGTGACCGCGCTGCGATGCAGCGCAACGAAATTTCCCGGGAGAACGCGCATGACACTCGAAAAGGGCCTCAAGTACTTCATCGACGGTGCCTGGGTCGATCCCGCCGGGGCCCACGAGATCGATGTCATCAATCCGGCGACCGAGCAGGCCTTCGCCAAGGTGGCGCTCGGCAGCAAGGCGGATGTCGACCGGGCCGTCGCGGCGGCACGCGCGGCGTTTCCGGCCTTCGCGGCCTCGTCCCGCGAGGAGCGCCTCGCTCTGCTCGAAAAGATCGGCGCGATCTGGAAGCGCCGCTTCGGCGAGATGGGCGAGGTGATCAGCCGCGAGATGGGCGCGCCGCTTTCGTTCGCAACGCGCTTCCAGTCCGGCGCCGGCATGGGCCACTTCCGCACCATGCACGGCATCCTCAAAACCTACCCCTTCGAGGAGGCGCACGGCGCAACCGAAATCCTGCGCGAGCCGATCGGCGTCATCGGCATGATCACGCCCTGGAACTGGCCGGCCAACCAGATCTCCTGCAAGGTCGCGGCCGCGATCGCAGCCGGCTGCACAATGGTGCTGAAGCCCTCCGAGATCGCGCCTTTCTCGGCGGTCCTCATCGCGGAGATGCTCGAGGAAGCAGGCGTGCCGAAGGGCGTCTTCAATCTCGTGCAGGGCGACAAGGTCGTCGGACAGGCCATGGCCGAGCATCCCGGCATCGACTGCATGTCCTTCACCGGCTCGACGGGCGCGGGCATCGATGTCGCGATCCGCGCGGCGCCGACCGTCAAGCGCGTCGGCCAGGAGCTCGGCGGCAAATCCGCGAACATCCTGCTCGATGATGTCGATTGGTCGAAAGCCGTGACGGAAGGCGTGAAGCTCTGCTTCCGCAATTCCGGCCAGTCGTGCAATGCACCGACGCGGATGCTCGTGCCGGCGGGACGCATGAGCGAGGTCGCCGAGATCGCGAAGGCTGCCGCGCTCAGCGTGAAGGTCGGCGATCCAAAGGCGGCCGACAGCGACATGGGGCCTGTCGTCTCGGACCTGCAGTGGCGCAAGATCCAGGATCTCATCGACGCCGGCATTTCCGAGGGCGCAACGCTCGTCGCGGGCGGCCCCGGCAAGCCCGAAGGTCTCAACCAGGGCTACTACGTGAAGCCCACCGTCTTCGCCGACGTGAGCCCCGAGATGCGGATCGCGCGCGAGGAGATCTTCGGCCCTGTGCTTTCCATCCTGCCCTACAAGGACGAGGCTGACGCCGTGCGCATCGCCAACGATCACATGTTCGGCCTCGCCGGCTACGTCCATTCGTCGGATCGCGAGCGTGCAAAGAACGTCGCGCGACAGGTGCGCGCCGGCATGATCACGGTGAACATGGCGCCGGCCGATCCTGCGGCACCGTTCGGCGGCTATCGCCAGTCAGGCAACGGCCGCGAATGGGGCGAGCACGGCATCGAGGAATACCTCGAGATCAAGTCGATCATGGGCTGGAACGCCCCGGCCGCGCGGTAACCTGGAGGCCTCGAGGCGCTTGACGGGCGCCTCGGCGCACCCCTTATGTCCTGCATGTCAGCCGGCCGGACGGTCGCTGCCGGGTGCCGCAAGGCTGCGTACCGGTGGAGGAAAGTCCGGGCTCCATGGATCGACGGTGGCGGCTAACGGCCGCCGGGGGCAACCCCAGGGAAAGTGCCACAGAAAGCAAACCGCCGAAGCGGGCTCGCCCGCGGCAGCAAGGGTGAACGGGGGCGGAAAGCGCGCACCGCGCCTCTGGCAACAGAGGTGGCAAGGTAAACCCCACCGGGAGCAAAACCGAATAGGGGCGGCAGGGCGCGGCGGGCTTGCTCGTCGCACCAAGCGTGGTCCACGCCGCTGCCCGGGTTGGTTGCACGAGGTGTCCAGCAATGGGCGCCCCAGATGAATGGCCGTCGCGGAGGGTAACCTCCAGACAGAACCCGGCTTACAGGCCGGCTGACATGATTTTTTCTTGCCCGCGCCTGCTGGAAAGAGGTGCTACCGCTTTCAACCGTGGTGCTATGGCGCGGGCGGCAATAGCGACAGCCCTGTTATTGTGCCCGCGGGCTGCTGGGAAGAGGTGCCATCTTCTCCCTCTCCCCGCGTGCGGGGAGAGGGTCGGGGTGAGGGGCGGCGGCAAACGCCAACATCGGCAAGTGGCGCCGCCCCTCATCCTAACCTTCTCCCCGTGAAGGACGGGGAGAAGGGACCTGTTGCGCTCGCGACCGCACCGCCTCAATTCGCGCGGCTCTCGGGCTCAGCCGGCGCCTTCCCATCATCGACCAGCCGCGAGCGCCGGATCGAACCGGACCGCTCCAGGATCGGATAGGCGACGGACGCAATGTGCGCCGTGATGCGCTTCAGATCGCGCGTGATGTCTATGTGGAGCGAGCTCGTCTCGATGCTCCGCGTCTTACCCTCACGCAGCCGCTTGAGGTGATTGTCGTTCGCCGCCTGCTCGAGATCGCGCATCCGGTCCTTCTCGGCGAGCAGCGCACGCGCCGACTGCACATCACCAAGCACGAACACACTCGTCGCGAGATGGAGATTCCCCAGCAGGCAACGATGCATGTTGGTGATCTCTTCGAGGCCGTCGTCGGAGAACTTCAGCTTGTGCTTGATCTTCTTCTGCGCGAGCTCGCGCAGGTTCTTGTCCAAGATATCGCCGATGTGCTCGAGATTGATCGTGAAGGCGAGAATGTCCGAGCAACGCTTCTCGTCGATGTCGCTCAAGCCTTCCTGGCGGCTGATCTCCATCAGGTGAAGCTTCACCGCGTTGTGCAGTCGATCGAGATCGTCGTCCCGGTCGGCCAGCGTCGCGAGCAGCTTGCGATCGTCGTTTCTGAGCGCTTCGAGGAACGTCGTCAGCATCGCCTCGACGATATCCACCATGCGCAATACTTCGCGCGTCGCGTCCGCGAGGGCGAGGCTCGGCGTCTGGATGGAGGTCGGCTTGAGATACTGCGGCGCGCCCGGATCGTCGGCAGCGGGGCCCGCGGGAATGAGCCTCGCGCAGATCCGTGCGAGCGGATCCAGGAGGCCGATGAAGGCGATGGCGAGCGCCACATTGAAGAACGTGTGGAAGTTGGCGACCTGACGTGCCGGGCTTGAATCCACCGCCGCCATGGCCTCGGCAAGCCACGGCATGATCGGCAGAGCGATCAGGCACCCTGCGAAGCGCACGATAAGATTGCCGAGTGCGAGCTGCCGCGCGGCCTTGTTCGATCCGGCGGCGAAATATTGCGGGATGATGTTGCCGAGATTGGCACCGAGCACCAAGGCGATCGCGGCAACAGGCGTGATGATCTGATGCTCGGCGAGCGTCATGATCAGCAGCACGGCCGCGATGCTCGAATAGGCGGCCCACGTGAGCAGCGCGGCGAGCACGATGTCGATGATCGGATCACCCGAGACGATCGCGAACAGCTCACGAAGCGCGGTCGTCTTCTCGACGGGCTCGATGGTCGCCACGATCAGATGCAGCGCGAGCAGAATGAGGCCGATGCCGATCGACACGCGCCCGAGATCGCGCGTGCGTGACTTGCCGCCGCGATTGAAGGCGATCACGCCGGCCAGCATGAACAGGGGCGCCACCGCTGACACCTTGAAGCTCAGCACCTGCACGATCAGCGTCGTGCCCACATTAGCGCCGAGCGTGACCGCGAGCGCGGGCACGATCGTCATGAAACCGGCTGCGATGAAGCTCGTCGACATCAGCGCGGTCGCAGTGCTGCTTTGCAGTAGCGCGGTGATGCCCATGCCGGCGAGGAAGGCCTTCCAGCGGCTCTTGAGGCCGGTCGCAAGGAACTGGCGCAGGTTGCCGCCGAAGGCGCGCACCATGCCCGTATGCACCATGCGCATGCCCCACAGGAGCAGCGCCACGAAGCCAGCAAGCTGGAGCAGTACGAAGGTCGCCGACATTCCGCGCCTCTTCGGTCCTGGCGCGACGCGCGCCAAGTTGCGAGCCAAGCTGGGAAACTTGGTCCCATCAGCCCCGAGTCGCAAGACAATTATGACAGTTTGATTACAGCCCTGATGGTCGAACGCCGGGAGGGGCCCGACGTTCCGTCATATCGAGGCCCCATCCGGCCGCTCAGCCGCGCACGTCGCCGCCCGTCGCCTTCTTCACCTCGGCGATGACTTTCTTCGAGACCGCGTCGATCTCCGCGTCGGTCAGAGTCTTCTCGCTCGGCGATAGCGTGACCTCGATGGCGAGCGACTTCTTGCCGGCGCCGATGGCCTCGCCCTCGAAAAGGTCGAATACGCGGACGTTCGAGATGAGCGCCTTGTCGGCGCCGGACGCCGCGCGGACGACATCGCCCGCCGCCACATCACGATCGAGCAAGAAAGCGAAATCGCGCGTGACGGGCAGCAGATCGGCCGCCGCGAGCGGCGCACGCGCCCGTGCGCGCCGCTTCTCCGCCGGGAGACCGCTGACGAACACCTCGAAGGCCGCCGCCGGCCCCGTCACATCGAGCGCCTTGAGCGTCGCCGGATGCATCTCGCCGAAGTGCGCGAGCACGACCTTCGGTCCGAGGCGCAGCGTTCCCGAGCGGCCCGGATGGAACCACGCCGGCGCATCGCGTGTGACCAGCGCCCGCGCCGGGTCGATGCCGAGGGCCGCCAGGAGTGCCGCCGCGTCCGCCTTCGCGTCGAACACATCGGCGGGCTTCGCCGCGCCATCCCAATGGCGGCCGTGGCCCATGAGCTGGGCCGCGCCGAGGCGCACGCCGGACGCGAGCAGAAGCTGATCCTCCGGCTTGTCGCCCTTGTAGGCTTGCCCCACCTCGAAGAGTGCGACATCGCCGAAGCCGCGATTGCGATTGCGCTGCGCCGCCGTCAGCAGGCCCGGCAGCAGGCTCGGGCGCATGGAGCTCATTTCCGTCGAAATGGGATTGGCCAGCTCGAGCGCATCGCTGCCGCCGCCGAAATGCTCGGCCCAGGCGCGCGGCGTGAAGGACCACGTGATGGCCTCGACCATGCCGCGGGTCGCGAGCACGCGGCGCGCACGCCGAGCGCGCCGCTGCACCTCGGTCAGCACCGCACGCGTCACGCCGTGCTGGCGCGGCATCGCCACGGGCGGCACCTTGTCGAGACCGGCGATGCGCGCGATCTCCTCGACGATGTCAGCTGAGCCGTGCACATCGGGACGCCACGTCGGCACGGTCACCTTGACCGTGTCGCCGGGCCCCTCGACCTCGAAGCCCAGCGCATCGAGCGTCTTTCTCGCCTCGGCCGGCTTGATATCGAGCCCTGCGAGCTTCTTCACGCGCGAGAACGCGAAGGACACCACGGTCTTCTTCACGGGCGCCGCGCCGGCGACCTTGGCGTGCGAGGGCTCGCCGCCGACGAAATCCAGCATGAGGCGCGTGCCGAGATCGAGACCGCCCATGATGAACGCCGGATCGACGCCGCGCTCGAAACGGTAGCGCGCATCGGTCTGCAGGCCCGCCTTGCGGCCGGTCGCGGCGGTCAGCAGCGGATCGAAGTAGGCGCATTCGATGAGGACGTTCGTCGTCTCGTGCGTGGAGCCGGATTCCTCGCCGCCCATGATGCCACCGAAGCCGAGCACGCGCTGCGTATCGGCGATGACGCACATGCCGTCCTCGACATAGTGCTCCTTACCGTCGAGGCCGAGGAAGCGCTCGCCGTTGCGGCCACCGCGGGCGCGGATCGCGCCGATCACCTGATCGGCGTCATAGACGTGCAGGGGACGGCCGCGATCCATGCTGACATAGTTCGTCACATCGACGACGGCGTTGATGGGCCTGAGGCCGATCGCCTTGAGGCGCTGCTGCACCCAGGCGGGCGACGCACCGTTTTTGATGCCGCGGATGTAGCGCCCGGCGAACACCGGGCAGGCGTGCGCCAGCTCGGGCGGGAACTCCAAGAGAATGTCGATTGGGCACTCGTATTTGCCCTCGACGCCGGGCGTCGCGAGCTCCGGCTTGAGCTTGCCGAGGCCGCACGCTGCGATGTCGCGCGCGATGCCCCGCACGCCCGTGCAGTCCGGACGGTTCGGCGTCAGCTTGACCTCGACGACCGGATCATCGAGGCCCATGACATCCACGTAGCGCTTGCCGACATCCTTCGCATGCGCCTCGCCGAGATCGATGATGCCCTCATGATCCTCGGAGAGCTCGAGCTCACGCTCGGAGACGAGCATGCCGTTCGAGACGACGCCACGCACGGGGCGCTTGTCCAGAGTGATGCCCGTGCCCGGGATATAACTGCCGAGCGGCGCGAACACGCCGATCATGCCGGCGCGCGCGTTCGGCGCACCGCAGACGACCTCGACCACACCGCTACCGGTGTCGACCTGGCACACGCGGAGCTTGTCGGCGTTGGGATGCTGCTTGGCATCCACCACCCGGGCGACCACGAACGGATTGAGCGCCTTGGCCGGCTCCTCGACGCTTTCGACCTCGAGACCGATGATCGACAGGCGATCCACGATCTCCTGAAGCGGCGTGTCGGTGTCCAGGTGGTCCCGGAGCCAATTGAACGTGAATTTCATGAACGGGTCTCGCAACGGGTCGCGGCCGCCCGGCGCATGTGCGCGGGCGGCGCCACTCATGGAACGATTTCAAGGGAAATTCAACCGCACGGGCAGGCGGCGACTCCACCCGGGTGCCGCCCGGCCTGCCATAGGGCTGCCGCGGCGGCCAACCGCCGGCGGCGCACGGCTATTTTGGCGCCAGCACCATGACCATCTGGCGGCCTTCGAGGCGCGGCTCGGACTCGACCTTGCTGATCTCCTGCACCTCGGCCTTGACCCGCTGGAGCACGGCCATGCCGAGCTGCTGGTGGGCCATCTCGCGACCGCGGAACCGCAAGGTCACCTTCACCTTGTCGCCATCCTCGAAGAAGCGCTTGATGGCGCGCATTTTCACGTCGTAGTCGTGATCGTCGATGCTGGGACGCATCTTGATCTCTTTGATCTCGACGATTTTCTGCTTCTTGCGGGCCTCGGCCTGCTTCTTCTGCTCCTGGAACTTGAACTTACCATAGTCCAGGATCTTCGCGACCGGAGGGCTGGCGTCGGGCGACACCTCGACGAGGTCGAGCCCGGCTTCCTCTGCCTTGCGGAGGGCATCGAGCGTCTCGACAACGCCCACGTTCTCCCCATCCGCATCGATCAGGCGTACCGTTCGCGAGCGGATGGATTCATTGATTCTGGGGCCGGTAGGTTCGCGCTCCGGACCTGCGCGCATTGGACGACGTATGTTGCTTCTCCTGAAATTGGCCGTTCGTTTGAAATTTGATGAACCTGTGCGAGCGGTTCGCGTCACCCCGGCCGCAGGCGACAACTCGACGCAGAAACGGGACTACAGAAGTGCGATTTTCCAGCGGCTGTCAAGCGATAGAGGGGGCCGAAACAGTCACGGTTGCATGGGCCGCAAGGGAGCCATTCCTTGTGCAGCGCAATGCGGGCCCTCCAGGTCCGCCGGTGCCCGCCGGGGCCATCGCCACTTGTCTCCGGCGGCCGATTAACTCACTCTGTCCGGACACCTGCTGAACACCCCCGGCCGGCGCCGGTAACAAGGTCACCGCGGCAGCCCATGCCGCCAAGCGACGAGGATACTGCGAGCCCCAGGACTTCCCCGGAACTTCCCAGGAGCGCCCCCATGAAGCTGATGTGGTTCCACCTCATGCCGTACACCGAGCTGCCCGATGATTTCCGGGACAAGCATCCCTCGGTGTGGGTCGACATTCATTCCTCGCTGTTTGACCCCAAGCGCGCCCACCACATGTACAACGATTTCATGGACGAGATGGAGTTCGCAGCGGACTGCGGCTTCGATGCCATCTGCTGCAACGAGCACCACTCGAACGGCTACGGCCTCATGCCCTCACCGAACCTGATCGCGACGGCGCTGGCGCGGCGCACCACCGATACCGCGATCTGCGTCATGGGCAACAGCCTCGCGCTCTACAATCCGCCGACGCGCGTCGCGGAAGAGTTCGCGATGATCGACTGCATCTCGGGCGGCCGGCTGATCGCCGGTTTCCCCGTCGGCACCCCGATGGACACGACCTACGCCTATGGGCAGAACCCGTCGATGCTGCGCGAGCGCTATCTCGAAGCGCACGACCTCGTCATGCGCGCGTGGCAGGAGAAGGATACGTTCGCCTTCAATGGTCGCTTCAATCAGCAGCGCTACGTAAATATCTGGCCGCGACCGATCCAGCAGCCGCATCCGCCGGTCTGGATTCCCGGCGGTGGCTCCGTCGAGACGTGGCGGTGGTGCGCGGAGATGGACTACGTCTACTGCTACCTCTCGTACTACGGCTACAAGGCGGGGCAGGCGACCATGCAGGGCTTCTGGGACGAGATGGATCGCCTCGGAAAGGACCGCAATCCATACCGCGCGGGCTTCCTGCAGTTCGTCGGCGTCGCCGAGCGCCGCTCGGAAGCCATGGAGCGCTACGCCGAGGCGGCGGAGTACTTCTACGGTCGCTGCCTGCACGTCGATCCGCGCTTTGCCTCGCCGCCGGGATACAACACCGAGGCGACCATGCGCGCGGGCCTCGAAAGCCAAGTAAAGCGCGCCGCCGAAGAGGCCGCACGCGCACAAAGCGAGCAGGCCCAGGCCGGCCACAACAAACCCAAGGATCAGCTCGCCGGCGTCACGACGGGCACGACCGCCGGCACACGCTTCAACATGGTCGCGCGCAACATGGAAGACATTGTCGAGCGTGGCTATGTCGTCGTGGGCTCGCCGAAGGATGTGGCGGAGCAGCTCGAGTTCGTCGCGAAGACGCTCAATGTCGGCCACTTCATGCTGCTGCTCCAGTACGGCAACATGTCCAAGGAGCTGACGAAGTACAATACGAAGCTCTTCGCCGAGCAGGTCATGCCGAAGCTGAAGCCGCTCTTCGCCGAGTGGGAGGACCGGTGGTGGCCGAAGCCCATGGACAAGGCGGCCCGCGCGGCGCTTCCCGCATTCCGGCCGGCAGCAGCGGAATAGGCTGCACCAGGCGCGCTCGAACCCACAGTCGGTCAGGTCATGGAGCGCGTGCTCATACTCGGCAGCCCGGGCGCGGGGAAGTCCACGTTCGCGCGGCGGCTCGCCGAGCGATCCGGGCTGCCTCTCGTACACCTGGACCAGCACTACTGGCAGACAGGCTGGATCGAGCCCGATCCGGACGCATGGCACGAGACAATCAAGCGCCTCCTCACGCAACCGCGCTGGATCATGGACGGCGACTATGGCGGCACGCTCGACATGCGATTGCGCGAGGCGGATGCGGTGTTCTTCCTCGATATGCCGCGCTGGCTCTGCATCATGCGTGTGCTGAAGCGGGTCGCCACTACCTACGGCCGCACGCGACCCGACCTTGCGGAAGGTTGCCCTGAGCGGTTCGATTGGGAGTTCCTCAAGTACGTGTGGAACTATCCCCACCAGCGGCGTCCCGGTCTGATGGCGAAGCTCGGGCATTTTCAAAAGGACAGATCCTGACCTTCCGTACGAGCCACGAGATCGAGCGCTATTTGACGGAAAAGTCGCCACGCATAAGGGGGGATCTGGGGGGACTTGCGCCGTGCGCTGACTTCCCACAAACTTTCGGCAACAAGCGGGAATGAACACGAGCGGCGAAGCACCGCCAGCAGGGAGCACGCGCCATCATGAAGATGCTCTGGTTCCACCTGATGCCCTACACGGAGCTGCCTGAGGACTTCAAGGAGAAGCATCCGTCCGTTTGGGTCGACATTCATTCCTCGCTGTTCGACCCCAAACGCGCGCACCACATGTACAACGACTTTCTCGATGAGCTCGAGTACGCGGCGGAGTGCGGCTACGACGCCATCTGCTGCAACGAGCATCACTCGAACGGCTACGGGCTCATGCCCTCGCCGAACCTGATCGCCACGGCGCTGGCGCGGCGCACGACCGACACCGCCATCTGCGTGATGGGCAACAGCCTCGCGCTCTACAATCCGCC
>JAEWIJ010000058.1 GCA_023387235.1 Pseudomonadota bacterium | reverse complement strand
TGCTGCTGCTCGACGAGCCGACGAACGATCTCGATACCGAAACCTTGTCGGCACTCGAAGCGGCGCTCGAGGATTTCGCCGGCTGTGCGGTGGTCATCTCGCACGATCGCTTCTTCCTCGACCGCATCGCGACGCACATCCTCGCTTTCGAGGGCGACAGCCACGTCGAGTGGTTCGAGGGAAACTTCGCCGACTACGAGGAGGACAAGAAGCGCCGCCTCGGCGACGAAGCCGTCGAGCCCCACCGCATCAAGTTCAAGCGGTTCGAGAGGTAGGTAGGCAGTCTGTCGCCCCGCAATTGAGGTGCAGGATGTTCCGTTTCAAGTGCGCGGGCTGCGGAGAATGGCACGAAGGAATGCCGGGCTTCGATGCCTTTGCACCGCTCTACTACTACGGCATTCCTGAGGCGGAGCGGCCAGAGCGTTGCGAGCTAACGACAGACACGTGTATTGTCGATGGCGAATTCTTCTTCGTGCGCGGATGCATCGAGATTCCGGTCCGCGGCGTGGACGAGCCATTTATCTGGGGAACATGGGTTTCACTGAGTCGACCAAATTTCGAGGAGTTCGTGAGTCTCATGAAGCGCGCGGATCGGTCCGCGCACGGCCCATACTTCGGCTGGTTGTCGGCCGAATTCAAAGTTTACCCCGCAGCTGAGAATCTAAGAACTTACGCTCATTTGCGTAACAGCGGGATACGCCCGTCTATCGAACTCGAGCCGACTAATCATCCGCTAGCGGTCGAGCAGAGAGAGGGCATTAGCGTAGATCGCGTCGCAGAGATCTACGCGGCTTATATGCATCAGGAGAAGTGACGCGGAACCCCCGGCTGCTTTCAGCGTTGCAGTTCAAAGCAGCGGACGGCTGAGGAATGGACATGCGCATTCTTATTGGTGCGGGACTGACGGTTGCCGCTCTTGTTCTCGGCACAGCAAGTATTTCAGCTCAGGTCCGCAAAGACGGCGGCGCCGGCGCAGAGAAGGGCCAGTCGGAGAGGCCCGCAAATCCCAAGCACAACGAGCCTGAAAGCTTGTCGCACAATGCGGACAAGCCCAAGGCTCAGTCCGGCATGAAGTCGACGCAGCCTCAATCCGGCGAAAGCAAGCAACCGGCCAAGTCCGAACCCGCCAAAAAGTAGAAGCGTGGCGCTCGCTGCCCGCTCACGCATCTTCAGCAGGATATCCGCGCCTCATACCTGCCCGATTTGGGCGCCCATTCTCCGCTCACGCACAGACGAGCGAGGGGGGTGACATGGGGATGCTGCCGCGACGCGGCCCGAGTGACGCAAGCGATATCGCCGTTGGTACGGTGGTGAAGCGCGATGGCGGGCGCACCGCGACGCTCGTCGCGCTCGTCGCTCTCCTGTTCTCGGCCTACAGCCTCTGGGAAACGTCGCTGAAGCAGCCGGACGTGCGCATTTTCGTGCCGCCGGTCATTCAGTTCTCGGCGCCGTACAACAACTCGAACTTCGAGGTGATCGCGATTCCCGTCACGTTCGCCAACGAGGGCGCGCGCACGGGAACGGTGCTCTCGATGGAGCTTGCCGTCACCGACCCGCGCACGAGCCAGACGAAATACTTCTATGCCGCCGACTTCGGCCGCTGGACTATGGAGAAGACACGCGCGCAGGCTTATCAGCCCTTCGCGCCGGTGTCGCTCGCCGGCAATTCCTCGCGTACGGAGACGGTGCTCTTCTATACGCGCGGCGACGACCAGAAACCGCCACAGCTCATTCAGGCGACCGGTTCCTATGAATTCAAACTGTCGCTTGAACAGGCCGTCTCCGATGATCTCGGCGTCGTGGATCAGTGGCTGGCTTCGGGGCCGGTCTCGGTGAGCTTCGAGCGCGAGCTGCGCTTTTACGATGCGCGCGCCTTCAACAACGGCACACTGCCGCTCTACGCGAAGGACTGGCGCTCGACGCAGGGCGGCGCGACAGCGGCTGCAGCGAAGTAGAATGTTTTGTCCCCTCTCCCCGCGCGCGGGGAGAGGGCTAGGGTGAGGGGCGGGAACTTGCACAACGTGGGCGTATGCCGCCGCCCCTCATCCCGGCCTTCTCCCCGTGAACACGGGGAGAAGGGGAAGGTGGCGGCATCGCGCGCGCGATCCCTCACGCCACCAGCGAGATCAGCGTCGTCTGCTCGAGCGTATCGCCGAACCATGCCGTGATGGCGGCTTCGCGCTTGCCGATGTAGGTCGGCTTGCCGTCGCGCAGCACCATGGGCACGTCATGTCCCGGCACCAGGAGCGTGTTCGGCTTCTTGCGCCAGAGTTTCCACATGAGCTCGATCGATGCGCGCGTCACGGCGGGATCGTATGTCATGTCGGCTTCGAGCGTGGCGAGCTCGACGCGGTTCTTGGCGGCATCGCCAGTGAAGATGACGTCACGCTCGGCACCTTCGATCATGAAGATCAGATGTCCCGGCGTGTGCCCAGGCGCGTGACGACAGACGATGCCCGGCAGCACCTCGCCACCCGGTGTTACGCGCACGAGCTGCGGCGAGCCGGCAAGCTCGCGCACGTAAAGCTCGGGCACAGGCGACGTTCCCCATGGCTCCTTCAATGACCACTCCAACTCACCCGCGCCGATGTGCACACGCGCCTTCGGGAACATGACCCAGTTGATGGAGTGATCATGGTGGGAATGCGTGAGGATGACGTCCGTCACGTCCGCCGGCTTCAGATCATGTGCCGCAAGCTGCTTCTGGATGAGCGCGCGCTGATTGAACGAGCCGACATCGATGAGCACGACGCGCCCCTCGCCGCGCAGGAGCGCGATCGTGCTCCAGCCGAGACTGCCGTGACACACGGACTTGCCTGGATAGCCCGTCACGAGAATATCAAGGTTGTAGCTCCCGAACTTCATGGTCGCCCGTCCTATTGCGTGAGCACGAGCTTGCCGAAGTGCTCGTCGGCCTTCATGTGCGCGAGCGCCTCGGCGGCCTGATCGAGCGGATAGCTCTTGTCGATCGGAAGCGCGAGCTTGCCGCTCTCGACCGCATCCCAGAGGTCGACGCGCATGAGGCGATTGATCTCGCGCACCTCCTCCACCGAGCGCGTGCGAAAGGTGACGCCGATGTAGTCGATGCGCTTCGCCGCATGGAGATCGAAATCGAACTCGCCCGTGAAGCCGCCGAGCCGCCCGACATTGACAATGCGGCCGAGCACCTTCGCGGCCTTGAGATTGCCGTTCGCGACGGGCGCCGAGATCTGGTCCACGATCACGTCGACGCCCTTGCCGTCCGTCGCCTTGATCACCGCATCGGGCCATGTGGCTTCGGTCGTATCGATGGCGAGGTCGGCGCCGAAATCCTTCAGCCGCGCGCGCCGGCTCGCATTCGTCGACGAGCCGAGTACAAGGCTCGCGCCCATGTGCTTTGCGATCTGCATGCCCATGAGGCCGACGCCGGAGCTTGCGCCCTGGATGAGAATGCTCTCGCCCTTGCGCAGGCGGCCGGCCGTCACGACCGCATTGTGCATGGTCTGCAGCGCGACGGGCAGTGTGGCCGCCTGCGTGAATGTCATGTTGTTCGCCGGGATCTTCGCGACGCGGCCGTAGTCCGTCACCGCGTATTCGGCATAGCCTGAATTGCCCGAACACATGACGCGGTCGCCGGCCTTGATGCCGCTCACCTGGCTGCCGACATCGACGACCTCACCTGCGAACTCCAGTCCGAGAATGGCGCCCGCGCCGCCGTGCGCGCCATGCGGCCGGCCCCCGGCCATGATCAGATCGGCGCGGTTGAGCCCACTCGCGCGCACGCGCACCAGAACCTGCGTCGGGCCGGGCGTCGGCTTCGGCACTTCGCGCACTTCGACGCCGGACGTGCCGACGACAACAGCCTTCATCATGTCTCTTCCTCCACGGTCCGTTTGGGCCTTGGTTTCTCGTTCGCTTTGGGGACCATGATACCCGATTGGGGCGCGGCGTTAAGGCCCACGCGGGGGCACAGCTCGGCGGACGCCGGCGCGCTGGTCAGCGCTGGGCGTGCCACCACGTATCGATATTGAAGCCGTAGAGCGTCGGCCGCGGCGCGGGCACGAGATTGGCCCAATAGCCGACCCACTGCCGGCGGGCATGAAAGAGCGGGATCACGTAGTCGCCGGAGAGGAGCGCGCGGTCGAGCGCCCGCACGCCGGCCTCGAAATCCTCGCGATCCTCCGCCTTGAGCAGCGCCTCGATCATGGCGTCGACGGCGGCATTCTTCACGCCCGGATAGTTGAGCGAGCGCTCGATATCGGCGGCGGCGCTGCCCCAGCGGTTGATCTGCTCGTTGCCGGGGGAGAGCGAAGCGGACCAGTTGGCCTGGATCATATCGAAGTCGAAGGTGCGCAGACGCTCCTGATACTGCGCACTGTCGACCTGACGCACGCGCACGTCGATGCCGATGCGCTTCAGCGTATTGGTGAAGCTCAGCATGAGACGCTCCTGCGCCCGCGTCGCCGCCAGGATCTCGAAGGCGAGCGGCCGCCCGTCGGCTGCCAGCATCTGCCGCCCCTGCAGCGAGAAGCCCGCCTCCTTCAGAATGGCGATGCCGCGCGCGAGGTTCTCGCGATTGTGGCCGGTGCCGTCACTGACAGGGAGCTGCCATGTGCCCTCGAGGATCTCGGGTTTGATGAGGTTCGCGAATGGCGCGAGGAGCGCGCGCTCGCGTGCGTCGGCGGGACGTCCGGTCGAAGCGAGCGTCGAGCGCTCGAAGTAGCTTTGCGTGCGCGCAAATGCGCCGTGATAAAGATTGCGGTTGATCCATTCGAAGTCGAGCATCTGGATCAAGGCCTGGCGCACGCGCGCATCATTGAACGGCCAGCGCCGCGTGTTGAAGGCGAAGGCGGCCATGCCCGCTGGCACGCCGATATCGAACTCGGCGATCTTCACGCGCCCCTCGGCGACCGCAGGCAGCGACCGGCCCTCGGCCCAGCGCGCGGGATCCTCTTCGGGTCGGAAGGAAATCTGGCCGCTCTTGAAAGCCTCGAAGAGCGCGGTGGCGTCGCGATAATAGTCGAAGCGGACTTCGTCGAAGTTGAAGCGGCCGCGGTTGATCGGCAGGTCGCGTCCCCACCAGTCGGGATTGCGCTGATAGGTGATCGTCCGGCCGGCCTCGAGCGACGCGACGACGTAAGGTCCGCTGCCGATGGGAATGTCGAGCGAGGTCTGCTCGAAGGTCGCGGCATCGAGGCGATGGCTCGGCAGGATCGGCATGAGGCCGAGCAGCAGCGGCGCCTCGCGGTTGCCGTGTCCTTCGAAATCGAAACGCACGGCGCGCGGCGGCATGATCGTGGCCTTGCTCACCGTGCGGTAGTGAGCGCGCATGTAAGGCGGGCCCTTGTCCTTGAGCTGCTCCCAGGAGAAGAGCACGTCGTTCGGCGTGATCGGCTGGCCGTCCGAGAAGCGCGCGCGCGGATCGAGATGGAAGACGATGTAGCTGCGATCGGGCGGCACCTCGATCGACTGCGCGACGAGGCCATAGAGCGAGAAGGGCTCGTCGAGCGAGCGCGCGAGAAGGCTCTCGTAGACGTAGTCGCGCAGGCCGGCCGCGGCGACGCCTCGGATGATGAAGGGCGTGAGGCTGTCGAAGGTGCCATGCTGGCCGAGCACGATGCGCCCGCCCTTCGGCGCATCCGGATTGACGTAGGGGAGATGCGCGAAGTCGGCGGGCAATGCCGGCGCGCCGTGCATGGCGATACCGTGTCGAGGCTGCGCTACCGCCGCGCCGACCCCGTGGCAGAGCGCCGCGATCATGAACGCCGCCAAAAGGAGCGTACACGTTTCAGTCCATGCGCCGAGCCGCGATGATCTCAGTCGTGCGTGCACCTTTGCCGTTGCCCTCCAGCCCCCGTCTGCCCCACGACGCGACGCATGCACGCTCATGAGGGCGGGATCAAGTCTCGCGACCGCCCGTGGATTCTGGAAGCATGACAAACTCCGGACGCTTTTCGCGCCGGCTCGAGGCCTGCCGTTGCCCGAACGCCACGGTCGCCACAGCATCCCTTGTGTACGGCAAATCGAGGCCGAGACCACGTCACGGGAATGCCGTATTCGGGCCCTTAGTGCCGGGTCAACGAATAGGCAGGCGGGAGCGCCGGCGTCTTGGTGCGCTTCGCTTGGCGGCGAGGCTTGAGGATCAAGGGGATGCAGGCCTGCGCGGCCTCTCTGCAGGACGAGGGTTCGAGGACAATGACTGACACGACTCGCGGTACCGGGTGGATTTCTCGCGGCGCGCGTGCCGTGACCGTGGCCGTCTGCGCGCTAGCGCTCGCAACCGGCGCGGCGCTGGCGCAGCAGCCGCCGGCCAAGAAGGATCAGAAGGGGAAGGCGCCGCCGCCCGCGGCAAAGAAAGAGCCGGCCAAGAAGGGCGCCGAGGCCCCGCAGA
Source organism: Pseudomonadota bacterium (assembly GCA_023387235.1). Lineage (GTDB taxonomy): Bacteria > Pseudomonadota > Alphaproteobacteria > Rhizobiales > Hyphomicrobiaceae. The sequence goes on along the minus strand of JAEWIJ010000058.1, from coordinate 7,513 downwards.
GCGCCTGGGTCAAACTCTGCGAGAAGGCCCCGATCGTGCTGCGCGACAAGGAAGGCAAGCCGACGCGCGAGCAGCGCAATATCTGCCTCACGCACCATGAGCGCCTCGACGGCAATTCGGGCATGGTGCTCGTCTCGGCGGCGCTCCGTCAGGTCGAGGGCGAGGACAAGCAGCATCTGATGATCATGGTGCCGCTCGGCATGGCGATCGGCCCGGGACTGCGGGCGACGGTCTACAACGCGGATCAGTGGGACAAGATCCAGAAGAACGAGAAGTTCGACGACAGCAAGCTCGAGCCGCAGAAGTTCCACTACACGCTCTGCCATCCGGCAGGCTGCACCGCGGAGGTCGAGGCGACCAAGGAGCTCATCGATCAATTCAGGGCGGGCGCCGGCATCATGGTGCTCGCGATCAATGCCCAGGGGCAGGTCGTCGCCTTCCCGATTCCGCTGGTGGGCTTCAAGGATGCCCTCGAGGGCGAGCCCATCGACAACCAGAAGTATTCCGAGGCGCGCAAGGCCCTGATGCAGCAGATCGCCCAGCGCCAGCAGCAACTCGCCGAGGAAGCGCGCAAGCGCCAGGCCGAAGCCAAGGACGGCAAAGGCGAGCCCGCACCGGCGCAGAAGAAGTAGTCGTCGGATCTGCGCGACGCACGACACCTCTCTGGCGGCTCCGCAACGGGCCGCCAGAACTGTTTTCTGGTGTCAGTTCGCGAACCGGAAGTGCATGACGTCGCCGTCCTGGACGACGTACTCCTTCCCTTCGAGGCGCATCTTGCCGGCATCGCGGCAACCGGCCTCGCCCTTGAAGGCGACATAGTCGGCGAAGGCGATCGTCTCGGCGCGAATGAAGCCCTTCTCGAAGTCGGTGTGGATCACGCCGGCAGCCTGCGGCGCCTTCGTGCCGCGCTCGACCGTCCAGGCGCGCGCCTCCTTCGGCCCGACCGTGAAGAAAGTCACCAGATCCAGCAGATTGTAGCCGGCGCGGATCAGGCGATTGAGGCCGGGCTCATCGAGGCCCATCTCGGCGAGGAAAGCCTCCCGCTCGTCGGCGGCGAGCCCCGCAAGCTCCGACTCGATCTTGGCCGAGATGACGACCACGGCCGCCCCCTCGGCTTTCGCGCGCGCGCTGACCGTCGCCGAGTAGGCGTTGCCGGCAGCCGCCGAGGCCTCATCCACATTGCTCACGTAGAGCACGGGCTTGGCCGTCAGGAGCTGGAGGGCGCGGAACGCAGCGCGGTCCTCCTCGGGAACGACCGCCGCGCGGGCGGGCTTCCCCTCGCGCAGCGGACCCAGCGCGAGTTGCATGAGCGCGACCTGGGCCGCGGCTTCCTTGTCGCCGCTCTTCGCCTTTTTCTCGACTGTCGCGAGACGCCGCTCGAGACTGTCCATGTCGGCGAGCATCAGCTCGGTCTCGACGACCTCGGCATCGGCGAGCGGATCGATGCTGTTCGCGACGTGTGTGATGTCGTCGTCGTCGAAGCAGCGCAGCACATAGGCGACGGCGTCCACCTCGCGAATGTGCGCGAGGAACTTGTTGCCGAGGCCTTCGCCGCGCGAGGCGCCTTTCACAAGGCCCGCAATATCGACGAACGTCAGGCGGGTCGGGATGATCTCGCCGGACTTGGCGATGGCCGCGAGCTCATCGAGGCGCGGGTCGGGAACGCCGACCTCGCCGACATTCGGCTCGATCGTGCAGAAGGGATAATTCGCCGCTTCGGCCGCCGCCGTCTGGGTAAGCGCATTGAAGAGCGTGGACTTGCCGACATTGGGCAAGCCGACGATACCGCATTTGAAGCCCATGAAATCCGGTCCTTGGATAGTCTTTTGGGGATCAGTCTTTGGGGCGGCGCTTGGCCAGCCAGTTTTTCAAGTTCTCGGCGAGCGCCGTCGCACGCTTGCCGGCGCGCTCGCCTGCCGGATGACGCTCTGCACTGCGGCCGGAAGGTTTTTCGGCCACCACCTGCCGGCGTTGCTTTGGCGCCTCGTCCGCGCCTCCGTCCTCGGCGAGCGTACGCGCGACGTCCGTGAGAAAGCGCGCCGCATCGTCCGCCGCAAGGCGCGGCGCCGCGTCCGCGATGGCATCGAGCAGAGGCTCGAGCCAGGCCTCGTCGGCGCGCGCGAAGTCGTGCAGCACCCAGGATTGCACGAGCTCCTTCGCGCCTGGATGGCCGATGCCGATGCGGACCCGCGCATACTCGTTATCGAGATGCGCCGTGATCGAGCGCAGGCCGTTATGGCCAGCATTACCGCCGCCCGTCTTGACCTTGAGCTTTCCCGGCAGAAGGTCCAGCTCGTCGTGGAAGACCACGATGTCGCTGGTCGAAAGCTTGAGGAACCGCGCCGCCTCGCCGACGGCGCGGCCGCTCTCGTTCATGTACGTGTCCGGCTTGAGCAGCAGAACCTTCGTGCCATCGAGCTCGCCATCGGCGGCGTGCCCCTGGAAGCGCCGGCGCCAGGGGCCGAAGCCCTGGCGCTCGGCGATGCGCGCGACGGCCATGAAGCCGACGTTGTGGCGATTGCAGGCGTACTTCGCCCCGGGATTCCCGATACCGACGAAGAGCTTCATGGCTCACTCGCGCGTACTGGCCGCCCGGGGACGACGTGCCTACTTCTTGCCCTTCGGGGCCTCCTTGGCGGCGGGTGCCGCAGCCCCAGCCGGAGCCGCCTTGGCATCGCCCGCCGGTGCCGCGCCCGCTGCCGGGGTGGCCTCGTCCTCATCCTTGCCGCCCGTACCCGCGATCGTCGCGATCGTAAAGTCGCGGTCGGTGATCGTCGGCTTGACGCCATCGGGAAGCGCCACCGCCGAAATGTGGATGGAGCGGCCGATCGTAAGCCCCGTCAGATCCACCTCAAACTGCTCGGGGATCTTGTCCGCCGGGCACCAGACCTCGACCTCGTGGCGCACGATGTTGAGGACGCCCCCGCGCTTGAGCCCCGGCGAGAGCGCGTCATTCATGAAGCGCACAGGCACGCCGACGCGCACGCGGTTGTCCGCGCCGATGCGCTGGAAATCCACGTGGAGCGGGAAATCCTTGACCGGGTCGAGCTGCACATCGCGGGGGATGGCCTTGAGCTTCCGGCCCTCGACGTCGATGTCGAACACCGTCGAAAGGAATCGTCCCTTTTTGATGAGGATAAACAGATCGTTGGCATCGATCTGGATGGTATCGGCGCTGCCCTCGTCGCCGCCATAGACGACGGCAGGGACATTGCCGGTGCGTCGGACGGCGCGGGCGGCCCCCTTGCCGCTCGCCGCGCGCGCCGAAGCCTTGATAACGTTGGCCTGGGCCATTTTTCCTGTCTCCAAACAAAACCGGCCCCGACCATTGCTTGACCGGGGCACCCGTTGCCGCCCGCCGGCCTCCAAGGGTGCCGCGCAGGCTCTCAGAACGATGAGATGCGCCGCTTATACCCATCACGTGACCGAAGCGCAACTTGAGCCGACGCGGGCCGCCGATGCGGCATTCTGCCATCTGATGACGCGCATTACGCGCGCCGGGACGCCTCGTGGTTGCGCCCGTGTGGCCCGGCAGGTGTTGACTTGCGGCCACGCCGGCCGGCAGTTCCTAACAGATCGTGCATTTTCGCTTTCCTTTAACGCCCGGCGAACCCCTAATGACTTCCTAATAGGGGTGAGTCGGCCTCTGTACGAAGCGCGGCCGAGTATGAGTAGCTTCGGGTGGGTCGCGAGCGTGTGTACCGGTAGTCGCGTCGAGCGCAACGATACAACAACTCGCGGTTCCTAGTGGCAGAGCGGATGACAGTGACCTTTTACTGGAAATGGACCTCCGTCCGAGCGGCTGGCAGACCGCTGAGGAGCATTTGCGCGGCGGGTTTCATCGCCGCCGGCTCACTCGGCCTCGCTATGCCTGCGGGGGCTGAGACGCTCCATCAGGCACTGGCGGCTGCCTATAAGTACAACCCGCAGCTCGATGCCGAGCGCGCGCGCCTGCGCAGTACAGACGAGAATGTCTCCATCGCGAATTCGGGCTTCCGGCCCAATATCGGCGCCACCGGCGACGTCACGCACGATTGGCAGAAGACGCGCCCGCCGTCCGTCGGTGACGGCGGCAACACCTCCAAGGGCTACTCGGTCAACCTGACCCAGCCCATCTTCAATGGCTTCCAGACCATCAACGCCGTCAACGAGGCCGAGGCTTTCGTCCGGGCCGGACGCGAGACCTTGCGCGCGACCGAGCAGGCTATCCTGCTGCAGGGCGTGACGGCGTATATGGATGTCATCCGCGACCAGGCGATCGTCCGCCTCCGCGAGAACAACGTCAACGTCCTCTCGCGCGAGTTGCAGGCGACCCGCGACCGCTTCGCCGTTGGCGAAGTGACGCGAACCGACGTCGCCCAGGCCGAGGCGCGCCGCGCCGCGTCCATCTCGGCTCTGGACCTCGCCAGATCGAACCTCAAGATCAGCCGCGCGACCTTCGAACGCGTGATCGGGCATCCGCCATCCCGCCTCGTCGATCCGCCGCCGTATGGGCGCATCCCGAAATCCCAGGAGGATGCGATCGCGGTTGCGACGCGCGAGAGCCCGGATGTGGTTGCCGCGCTCTACAGGGAGCAGGCCGCGCGCTTTACGGTTGAGCGCATCTGGGGCGAGCTTCTTCCGTCCGTGAGCCTCGAAGCTGGGTATTCGCAGCGCTTCGATCCGAGCCAATCGATCGACGAGCGCCAGGGCGCGACCGTGTCCGGGCGCCTGAACATTCCGATCTATCAGGGCGGCGCGGTTCATGCCCGCGTGCGTCAGGCTAAGCACGACCATCTTGCGACGCTTCAGGAGATCGAGCGGTTCCGGACGGTTGCGCGCGAAGGCGTGCTCTCGGCATGGGCGCAGCTCATCGCATCGCGGGCGCAGCTCGAATCCGATCAGATCGCCGTTTCCGCGGCCCGCACCGCTCTCACGGGTGTCCGCGAGGAGCAGAAGGTCGGCCAGCGTACGATCCTCGACGTGCTCAACGCCGAGCAGGAGTATCTCTCCAGCCAGGTGCAGCTCGAGACAACGCGGCGCAACTTGGTCGTCAATTCGTATCTGGTGCTTCAGTCCGTCGGTCGTCTCACGTCCGACTACCTGAGCCTGACCAAGCTCGTGTACGATCCCGAGGTCCACTACACCGAGGTGCGGCGTAAGTGGTTCGGCATCAGCATTACCCATGCCGATGGCCGCCGCGAAGAGCTCGATGTCTGGGACAAGCGGGACTCAAAGCAGCGCAAGCCCTCGAAGTGAGTCGCGGTGCTCACTTCGCTTAGCCTGAAACGCCCATAGCGCTATTTCTTCTGGGATTCTGCCGAGCCCGGCGACGATGTCTTTTGTCGGCCGAAATCCGGTGCCGCCGTGTCCTGCCCCGCCTCGATGATGCCCCGGCGGATGTGGCGGGCTTCCGTGATCATCCGGAACAGCGTGTCGCCGTCGCCAAACCGCATGGCGCGCTGCAGGTGGAGCAGATCCTCCGTAAAGCGGCCGAGCATCTCGATCATCGCCGTCCGGTTCGTGAGGAATACATCCCGCCACATGGTCGGGTCGGAGGCCGCGATGCGCGTGAAGTCGCGGAAGCCGCCGGCCGAAAACTTGATGACCTCGCTTTCCGTGACGCGCTCCAGATGAGCGGCCGTATTCACGATGTTGAACGCGATGAGATGCGGCACATGGCTCGTGATCGCGAGCACCATGTCATGATGATCGGCCGCCATGATCTCGACATTGCTGCCAAGTGCTTGCCAGAAAATCTTCAGACGCTCCACGGCGCGGGCATCGGCACCGGGCGGGGGCGTCAGCACGCACCAGCGCCCGTCGAAGAGCTCGGCGAAACCTGCTTCGGGGCCTGAGTGCTCCGTTCCCGCGATCGGATGCCCCGGGATGAAGTGCACGCCCGCAGGCACATGCGGCGCGACATCGGCCAGCACCGAACCCTTGACCGAGCCGACATCCGTCAGGATGGTCCCCGGCTTCAAGCTTCCCGCGATCTCTGCCGCGACCGGACCGCACGCCAGCACGGGCACGCACAGGATCACCAGATCGGCTTCGTTCGCCGCATCGGCTGCGTTCGCAAACGCCTCGTCCACGAGCCCGAGGCGCAGGGCCGTGGCGCGCGTCGCCTCGGTCTTGGCAGCGCCGACGATGCGCCGCGCGAGCCCGCCGCGCCGCATGGCATGGCTGATCGAGGAGCCGATCAGGCCGATGCCGATCAGGGCGATGGTATCGAATTGCTGGCTCATCTCGGACTACCCTTCAGGAAATCGGCAAGCGCGGCGACGACGGCCCGATTGTCGGATTCCGTTCCGATGGTCATGCGCAGGGCGTGCGGGAGGCCGTAGCCGCCGACCCGTCGCATGATGATGCCGCGACCCTTGAGGAAATCGTCGGCGGCCGGCGCGCTCTTCGCCCCTTCCTTCTCGAAGTGGATGAGCACGAAATTGCCGACGCTCGGCGTCACCTTCAGGCCGAGCTTGCCGATCTCGTCCGTCACCCAGGGGAGCCACTTGTCGTTGTGGGCCACGGACATTTCGATGTGGCCCGCATCCTCGATCGCGGCAATGCCCGCCGCGATCGCGGCGGCCGTCACATTGAAAGGCCCGCGGATGCGGTTCAGCACATCCGTGATACCTGCGGGGCAATAGGCCCAGCCGAGGCGCAGTCCAGCGAGGCCGTAGATCTTCGAGAACGTGCGCGTCATCACGACGTTCTGCGACGTCGCGACGAGCTCGATCCCGGCCTCGTAGTCATTGCGGCGAACGTACTCGGCATAGGCGGCGTCGAGCACGAGCAGCGTGTCGGGCCGGAGCGCGCGATGCAGGCGGCGCACCTCGTCGAAGGGGATGTAGGTGCCGGTCGGATTGTTCGGATTGGCGAGGAAGACGATCTTTGTGCGCGGGGAAAGACGCGCGATGAGCGCATCGACGTCGGTGCGGAGATCCTTCTCCGGTGCAATGACCGGCGTCGCGCCATTTCCGAGCGTCACGATCTTGTAGACGAGAAAACCGTGCTCGGTGAACAGCACCTCGTCGCCGGGTCCCGCATAGCCGTGCGCCAGCAGGTTCAGCAGTTCGTCGGAGCCACAGCCGCATACGATGCGCGCCGGGTCGAGGCCATAGACGCGCCCGATGGCCTGCCGCAGGGCCGTCGCCGCACCGTCCGGATAGAGCGCAAGTTCATCCGCGAGCGCCTTGTAGGCCGCGACGGCTTTCGGGCTCGCGCCGAGCGGCGTCTCGTTGGACGAGAGCTTGATCGGCTTCAGGCCGCCCGGCACCGCGCTCTCGCCGGGCACGTAGGCCTGAATCTCGAGAATGCCCAGCTTCGGCACAGGCGCATTGGCAGTCATTTGGGCACACTCCAGGATGGGCGGCGAGCGGTCCCGCCGCCGGGGCAGATACATAATCGAGAGCCTGGAGGATGAAAACCGTAAACCCGCCGCCCGCTGCGCGCGTGGCGGCTCACGCGGTAAACGGCGCGCCCGTGATGGGATCGAGCCGCGGCAGGCCGACCTTGGCAATATGCTCGGCGG
>JAEWIJ010000053.1 GCA_023387235.1 Pseudomonadota bacterium | reverse complement strand
CGGGGGGGGGGGGGGGGGGCGGGGGACGGGCGCGGGCGCCGCCGCCGGCGCTCCGTGCTTCAGGGGGCAGGCGGCATGGCTACGACCGACCATACGATCGACATCACGGACCTCAGCGAGAGCCGCGAGCCGCCACGCGCGGGCTCGCTGTGGATGAGGCCGGTCGAATTCGTTGCCTCGGTGCTGCTCGTCGCGATTGTCGTGCTGCTACTCGCGGGCGTGACGTCGCGCTATGTGTTCTCCCTGCCGGTCGTGTGGATCGACGAGGTCGCCTCAATCTGCTTCCTCTGGCTCGCCATGCTCGGCACGGCGGTCGCGCTCGACCGCAACGAGCATCTGCGCCTGACGCTGGTGCTGCGGCTCTTTCCCGAGCCCATGCAGCGCTTTCTCGAGACCTTGGGCTGTCTCATCATCGCGGCGTTTCTCGCGGCCCTCATGACGCCGGCCGTCGAGTACGCGATGGAGGAGTGGGCCATCATCACGCCCGCTCTCAATATTCCGAACAGCTTCCGCGTCTCGGCCATTCCGTTCGGCTTTGCGACGATGCTGGTCATCGTGCTCATGTATGCCGTGCGCACGTCGAGCATCCGCGATCTCGTTATCTCGGCGGTGCTTCTCGGCGCCATCGCGCTCGTGCTCTGGACCTTCATGCCGACGCTGATCCGCGCCGGGAACACCAAGCTCATTCTTTTCCTCGTGGTCTTCGTCGCGATTGCGCTCGCCATGGGTGTGCCGATCGCCTTCTGCTTCGGCATCGGCACGCTGACCTACCTCGCGTTCGCGACGCGCGTGTCGACCTTCGTCATGATCGGGCGCATGGACGAGGGTATGTCGCACCTCATCCTGATCTCGGTGCCGATCTTCGTTCTGCTCGGCTGCATTCTCGATCAGACGGGCATGGGCAAGGCTATCGTCGACTTCCTCGCCTCGCTGCTCGGGCACGTGAAAGCGGGCATGTCCTACGTGCTGCTCTGCTCGCTCTTCGTCGTCTCGGGCATCTCGGGCTCGAAGGTGTCCGACATGGCGACGGTCGCGCCGGCGCTCTTTCCCGAGATGAAACGGCGCGGGCACAAGCCGCCAGAGATGATCGCATTGTTGGCAACGGGCGCGGCCATGGCCGATACGGTGCCGCCGAGTATCGTGCTCATCGTGCTCGGCTCGGTCGCGGGCGTGTCGATCGCGGGGCTGTTCACCGCCGGCATTGTCGTCGCGGCGGTGCTGCTTGCGGCGCTCATCGGCCTCGCGCGCTGGAAGAGCCGGCACGAGAGCATGGAGGGCGTCCGCCGCGCGCCCATGAAGGTCGTCGGCACGACCCTGCTCATCGCCGCGCCGGCGCTCGTGCTGCCATTCCTCATCCGCAGCGCCGTCACCGGCGGCGTCGCGACGGCGACTGAAGTCTCGACCATCGCCGTGATCTACGCGCTCTTCGTCGGCATGGTGCTCTATGGCGGCATCAACCGGCGCACGTTCTACAAGATGCTCGTCGAGACGGCGTCGCTGACCGGCGCCATCCTGATCATTCTCGGCACGGCGCTCGCCATGGCCTGGGCGATCACGCAGGCCGGCATCGCCCAGCAGCTCGCGACCCTCATGACCGGGCTTCCGGGCGGCTGGATCGCGTTCATGGGCGTGACGATCGCCGTATTCCTGGTGCTCGGCTGCATTCTAGAGGGCCTGCCGGCCATCGTGCTCATGGCGCCGCTCATGTTCCCGATCGCCAAGCAGCTCGGCATCAACGACATTCACTATTCCATGGTCGTGGTGACGGCCATGAACATCGGTCTCATGGCACCGCCGATCGGCATCGGCTTCTATCTGGCCTGCAAGATCGGGAACGTGCCCCCGGACGAGGCCATCGGCGCCATCTGGCCCTATCTCGGCGCGCTGATCATCGGGCTCATCGTCATCGCCGCCGTACCCTGGATCTCGACCGGGTTTCTGTGACCCGAACCCCTTGACGAACCCCCGACCCTCGCGTATCCACCACGCACCCTGACGCGCCCCACCTTGGCGCGCGTTTTTATCTTTGCGGGCGTAGCTCAGTTGGTTAGAGCGCCGGCCTGTCACGCCGGAGGCCGCGGGTTCAAGTCCCGTCGCTCGCGCCATTGTCTCTCAATGGCTTGGAAGATTGCGGATCGTCGTTCGAGACGACGCTCGTTAGCGTGCGTGCGCCCGGCACCTCGCCGCGATCAGACTACCGCCACATAGATCAGGCTCCCTTGCAGGTACCGCACGCGGACCGGCCTTTCTCGCCGAGGGAGCCCATCATGGGAAATCTGTTCAAGACGCTGACGTCGTCGGCCTGGCTGCTCGCGATCGCGGTGCTGGCCATTCAACCGGCACATGCCCAGAAGCGGTATCCATCCATCGAGGAGGCGTGGGACGGCACCGACTACAGGGCGGTGATCCAACGCGTCGAGAACGATGGCCTCGAGCTGCCCACGCTTGCCGATGCTTCGACGAAGCCGGTCTTCGAGCGAATGGTGCGTGCGGACAATATCCCGCTTCGTGTCGGTCTCAATTCAAAGCTCTCGGCCACCATACGCTTCCAGAAACTGACCAGCGCCCTGCAGCCCGTTCATAAGCTCGTCGCGCTCTATTCGACCGAGATGCAGAAGGGAAAGCCATACGCCGCAGAGCTTGCACAACTGATGCTCTATGAGGCGAAGATCGCCGGCGCGGTATTGGATTTGAGCGAGACGTATCTCGCATCCCTCGCAGGCGACAAACGCTATCAGGTGCATGTCGATGATGTCGCTCAGATCAGGGGCGCCGCGCTTCAGCTCTACGGCGCGCTCGTGCAACGCATGACCGAAACGAGCGCCCATCCCAAGCCGGAGCTTCTCTCGATGATCAAGGGAGCGCTCGAAGGTCTGCGCTCCTACGACGCGATCATCACGGATCCCCATCGGCAGGATCTCGTTCAGAAGCTCTCGCGTCAGATAACGGCCACCACGGATCCGGAACTGAAAACGGCCCTTGGCGAGTTGCGCGACGCCATCAAGAATCGCAGGCTGCCGACGTAGAAGGATCTGTTGATCGCACGTGTGCGGCGACGCGGGTCGCTTCGCGACGCGGGGACTAAGTCCCCGCACCCCAATCGGGGGACACCCCCCGAAGCCCCCGTTTTTTTTGGCGATTACGTAGTTGACAAACCAAGGCATCGGCGCTATATAAAACTCACGAGCAATTCGTGAGCGAAATCATGTCGATCCTGACCAAAGCCCATTTCTACGATGAAGCGGCAGCCTTCAAGGAGCTGGAGGCTATCCTCTGGCCACACGGTCCCGTCTGCCCTCACTGCGGCAACAAAAAGCGGATCTACGCGCTGCAGGGCGTGCGCTCAAAGCCGAGCACGAAGAACCCGGAAGGCGTCGAACGCCACGGCCTCAAGAAGTGTGGCGCCTGCAAGAAGCAGTTCACGGTGCGCGTTGGCACCATCTTCGAAGGCAGCCATGCACCCCTGCACAAGTGGCTGCAGGCCATCCACCTCATGTGCTCATCCAAGAAGGGGATGAGCAGCCACCAGCTACATCGCGTGCTGGAGGTCCAGTACAATACGGCTTGGTTCATGTCGCACCGTATCCGTGAGGCCATGCGCTCAGGCTCACTCGCCCCGATGGGTGGCCCCGGCAGCTCGGGTATTGTCGAATCTGACGAGACTTTTATCGGCCGTAAGAAGGGGCGCCCTGTTAAGGCTGGCGTCGCGCACAAGCAAGCAGTCCTCTCGCTGGTTGAGCGCGGCGGCGACGTGCGCAGCTTCCATGTCGATAAGGCGGACGCCGCGTCCATCATGCCGATCGTTCGCGAGAACGTCGCCAAAGAAGCGCGCATCATGACCGACGACGCGGGCCAATACCGCCATCTGCATGAGGAGTACGCCCACGAAGTAGTGCGTCACAAGAAGGGCGAGTACGTCCGCGACGAGGCTCACACCAACACGCTGGAGAATTACTACTCAGTCTTCAAGCGCGGCATGAAAGGCGTCTATCAGCACTGCTCGGAGAAGCACCTGCACCGCTATCTTGCCGAGTTCGATTTCCGCTATAACAACCGTTCATCGCTTGGCGTCGAGGATGTCGAGCGCTCCACCAAGGCCGTTGCTGCGGCGAAAGGCAAGCGCCTCACGTATCGGAGAATTGACGCGTAAAAAGGGTACGAAGCCGTGAATTTAAAAGATTTCATTAGGGCGGATAAGACAGATATTGAACTCGGAAAATGGGCAAAGGGGCATATACCTAGAACGGCATTTCCAATGTCCCTATTCAAGGACAAGCGATATAAGTTCGGCCAAGACTACTCTTGGCGTCTCATCAAATTTTCGGCGTTGGGTCGGAAATGCCGCATTCTGATTTGGTTCAATAAAGATAAGCAAATCCTGCGCTCGCGCTTTGGCGTCGAGGCGAATAATGATATGATTGTTTTGTGCGATTATGAGTTTCACGCGACGGAGCCGGGTTGGCACTGCCATGTTTCGACGAAAGACATCAGCAGTGTTGTGCCTGGGCAGGCGCGAGACGAAAAAATAAAGTGGCCGCGCGTATCATCGCGGCAAGAGTTCGGAGTTACAGAGGCAAGTGCGGTGTCAGTGGTAGCGACTAGGTACAATTTTAGCGCTCAGGGCGACCTGCTATGAAGCTGGAAGATCTCTGCCGAGCGCTTTGCTCAGGTCTCGACATGAGGCCGGTACCGATCGGCTATGCCATAAAAACCCCGTTTAGGCATGAGGACGGCGATTCAATTGGCGTATACCTGCGTCGAAATCCTGATGATAGCCGCAGCCTGCGCTTCGAAGACGATGGAGCAACGATCGCGTCACTGGAGGAAAGCGGAGTGTCGCTGGCGTCCGAGTCACGCCAAGAAGCTCTTGTAAGCCTGCTCAAGCAATATGGTGCTCAGTACGACTATGAAGGCGCGATAATATTCACGGAGTATTTCCCCGAGGAGCGCGCTCCGGCCAATTTTGTAAAGTTCTTGGCCCTTATGCTTCGCGTTCAGGATTTGCGCCTATTCACGCATGATCGGGTTCGGAGAGCCTTCAAGGACGATGTGCGGAAATTGATCGAAGAGCATTTCGCTGGCAAGGTGTCCATCGAAGAAGAGGAAAACCCCAGCGAGGTATTGCAGGACTACGTGGCAGATTTCGTTCTCAAGCCACCAAGCGGAGATACCATAGCCGTTTTCGCCGCATCGACAGAACTGAAATCGCTGGAAGCGTTGCTCCTATGGCAAGAGCTTTCCAGGAGGAAAATTCAGAACATCCGGAGCATGGCCATTCTAGAGGGCGCTAAGCCGCAGAGCATCAAGACGCGCACGCTCAGTCGCTTGTTCAACAGCGACGTCATGATCGGATCCATGGACGGTGACCGATGGGAACTCGCAAGAAAGATGGCACTGACAATGTCGGTGTCGATAGACGAAAGACCCAATTAGAGCGCTTCGTTGAAGCTGCTCGTGAGATCGGTGCATCGGAAGACGAGCACGCATTCCGCAAGGCCGTGAAACGCGTGGCTTCGACTTCCCCTGCGAAGCCCAAGAAAGCAGCCCGCAAATCCAAGTGATCCCCGGCCGGAGATAGGCGGGCGCGGTTTTGGAGACCGCCCCGATTCCGTATGCTGTGCGTCGCGTGGTTTGTCAACTACGCAATCGCCTTTTTTTTGGACTTTGAGCGAGCCGCTGGCGCCACGCAGTCCCTTCTCCCCGTCCTACACGGGGAGAAGGTTAGGATGAGGGGCGGCGGCACTTACCACCGTGAGCGTATGCCGCTGGCGCCGCCATATCCCATGCGACTACGCCGCTGAGGCGGTCTCGAGCTTGGCGGCTTCGCCGCAGTCGAGCGCCGGCGCACGTGGGCCGATCCAGCGCGCACGATCTGCCTGCGCCTCAAGGTCGTCGCGCAGGAATTCGAGGTCGAACCCCGCATTCTCCAGCGCCTTCATCACGCAGTCGACGTTCTGCGTGCGTGCGCTCGCCGCTGCCCAGGCGATGGCCGAGCGCAGACCGCTCGCGCAGTGGGCGAGGATCGGACCCTTGAGGCTCGCCACGGCGTCACCCATGGCCTCCACGACCTCGTCCGTGAAAATGTCGAGCTTGGGTGCCGGCACGTGCCGGAACTGGAGACCGGCCTGCCAGGCGAGCACGGCCTCGCCGCGCCCGGTGAGCTGGCCCTCGGCCTCGCCGTCCGGGCGGTTCGAAAGGACCGAGCGAAAGCCCATGGCGGCCGCCGCCGCGAAATCTTCGGGCCCAAGCGCGGCCGTGACGGCGAATTCGGGGGTGACGAAGATCGGCTTTTCCATGGGGCATCCCGCAGGCGGCGCGGCCGCAAGCAGGAGTGCTTTGCCGCTCTCGACAATGTCGCCGTACGGCCGTCGAGGAGCAAGGGGATGGATTGCGGAAATTAGAAAAAAATACTACCACTCTGCCAATCCGGCTCATCTGAGCGCGATCGATCTGCCGATATGACCCGTCTGAGCAAAAAATTCTGTCTGGAGCGATGATCGTGGAACTCGACGCGATGGATCTGAAGATCCTGGAGCTTCTGCAGGCTGATGCAACCATGCCGATCGCCGAGATCGGCAAGATCGTGGGGCTCTCGACGACACCGTGCTGGCGGCGCATTCAGAAGCTCGACGAGGCGGGTGTGATCCGCTCCCGCGTGGCGGTTCTCGATCCGGTCAAGGTCAATACCGGCGTGACGGTGTTCGTCTCGATCAAGACCGACCAGCACAATCTGGACTGGCTCGAGCGCTTTCATGCCGCCGTCGTCGATCTCGAGGAGGTCGTCGAGTTCTATCGCATGTCGGGCGAGGTGGACTATCTCATGCGGGTCGTGGTGCCGGACATCGCCGCCTACGACGCCTTTTACAAGAAGCTCATCTCGCGGATCGACATCACCAAGGTCTCCTCGGCTTTTGCCATGGAGCAGATCAAGTACACGACCGCGCTGCCGCTCTCGTTCGCATTGAAATGAGGGGCCGGCGCCCCAATTGACGTTTGGGCCCGCCATCCCCCAAAGAAAGCGTTGATCCCGGGCAACAGGGGCGGATATATGTCGGCGCCATCGCGCCCGGAAGCGGCAAGCGCGGGCTGCGGGCGTGGCGGAATTGGTAGACGCACTGGATTTAGGTTCCAGCGACGCAAGTCGTGGGGGTTCGAGTCCCTCCGTCCGCACCAAGCCGAGGATGAGAAATTCACGTGATGCCCCAAAGAGATAGGGCAGAGCGAGCCATAGCGGCGGCACTTCAGCCGCCTTTACGAGTGGATGACGGTCGATATGCAAGTCACGGAAACGAGTTCGGATGGACTGAAGCGGACGCTCAAGGTGGTCGTCGGGGCCAATGAGCTCGCCGATCGCTTCACCACGCGCCTGGACGAGGTCAAGGACACCATCCAGCTCAGGGGCTTCCGCAAGGGCAAGGTTCCGGTCGGCCATATCAAGAAGGTCTACGGGCGCTCGCTCATGGCAGAAGTTCTGCAGGACCTCGTCGAGAAGTCCTCGCAACAGGCGCTTACCGATCGCCAGGAGCGCCCGGCCATGCAGCCGGAGATCGCGTTCAGCGAGGACAAGGACGAGCTCGAGCAGGTCATGGACGGCAAGGCGGACCTTGCCTACACGATGTCCTTCGAGGTGCTGCCGAAGTTCGATCTCGTCGACTTCTCGACGCTGAAGCTCGAGCGCGAGGTCGTCGAGGTCGACGACGAGACCATCGACAAGGCCATTGCCGATCTCGCCGAGCGCAACGTGACCTTCGAGGTCGAGGAAGGCCGCGTCGCCGGCGAGGGCGATCAGGTCAAGATCGATTTCGTCGGTTCGATCGACGGTACGCCCTTCGAGGGCGGCGCGGGCGAGGACACTGACCTCGTCATCGGCAGCGGCAGCTTCATTCCGGGCTTCGAAGAGCAGCTCAAGGGCGCCAAGGCCGGCGACGAGCGGACCGTCTCCGTGACCTTCCCGGAGGCCTATCAGGCAGAGCATCTCGCCGGCAAGGCAGCCTCGTTCGCCGTCAAGGTGAAGTCGGTCTCGAAGCCCGCAAAGCCCGAGATCAATGAGGATTTCGCGAAGGGCTTCGGTCTCGAGTCGCTCGACGCGCTGCGCAAGGTCATGCGCGAGCGCATCGAGGGCGAGTACGCCGATTTCTCGCGCACGAAGATCAAGCGCGCGTTGCTCGATGCGCTCGACAAGGCGCATGAATTCGCGCTGCCCGAGGCGCTCGTGCAGCAGGAGTTTGACCAGATCTGGGGGCAAGTGACGAACACGCTCCAGCAGTCCGGCAAAACTTTCGAGGACGAGGGCAAGACGGAGGAGAGCGCGCGGGCTGAATATCGCACGCTGGCCGAGCGCCGCGTGCGCCTCGGTCTCGTGCTCGCCGAGATCGGCTCCAAGGCCAAGGTCGAGGTCACGCAAGAGGAGCTGCGCAACGCGCTCTTCCGCGAGGCGCGCCGCTTCCCCGGCCAGGAGCGCATGGTCTACGAGTACTTCGAGAAGACGCCGAACGCCGTCCAGCAGCTTCGCGCCCCGATCTATGAGGACAAGGTGGTCGACCACATTCTCGGCGAGGCCAAGCCCACCGATAAAAAGGTGAGCCGCGAGGACCTGCTGAAGATGCCGGACGACGGCGAGGCCGCCGTGCCGGGCGCGCCGGCCGCCTGAACCGAGGGCCGAACCGGGGCGGCAGGGCGCTCCGAAGTCCGTGGGGTTCGCGCTGGAGACAGGTGAAGTCCGGCCGCCGCGTCCTATATATGCAGATGTCGATGACGTGATTCTCGACCGGCGGGCCCTCGAAGCGAGCGGCCCGCTCGTCCGCCTTACTCAAGCTCGCAGGACGCTCCCATGATGATTCCCCCCTTCGGTGCCGATCGGCTCCACAACTCTCCGGTCGCCACCTACTGGCCGACGGTGATCGAGCAGACGGCGCGCGGCGAGCGGCCCTACGACCTGCCCTCGCGGATGCTGCAGGAGCGGATCATCTTCGTGATCGGCCCGATCGAGGACCACATGGCGTCCTCCGTGTGCATGCAGCTTCTCTTCCTGGAGGCCCAGAACCCCAAGAAGGAGATCGCCATGTACATCAACTCGCCGGGCGGCGTGGTGACCTCCGGCATGGCCATTTATGACACCATGCAGTTCATCAAGCCGCCGATTGCGACATTGTGCATCGGCCAGGCCGCTTCCATGGGCTCGTTGCTGCTCTGCGCGGGCGAGAAAGGTATGCGCTATGCGCTTCCCAATGCCCGCATCATGGTGCATCAGCCGTCGGGTGGTTTCTCGGGTCAGGCGAGCGATATCGAGCGCCACGCCGAAGATATCATCAAGATGAAGCGCCGACTGAACGAAGTGTACGTCAAGCACACGGGCCAATCGTACGATATGGTTGAAAAGACGCTCGACCGCGATTACTTCATGACGGCCGAGCAATCCCAGGAATTTGGCCTCATCGACCGCGTGCTCTCGCGCCGCGACGAGATCGAGACGAAGCCGGACGCGGAAAAGGGCGCCTGAGCGCCGAACCATCGGGCCTCGTCGCACGGGCGTTCTGATGATCCGGCCGGGTCCGCGCACCTCAAATGTGACGCATTCCGTGGCCTACATCACATGTGGCGCACGGATTGCAAGGGTGATGCAACACCACATGCGGCATGTTTGTCACATAGGTGTTGCAATTCCCGCAAGGGCCTGAGCGTTAGCTGCAGGTCTTGCGGAATGGATAGTTGATCTGCCGGTCGGCCCGTGATCAGCTCGACAAGCTGGTCCACGCGTCGGTAGGGTACCCGGAAGCCCCAGGGCTCCGGATGGTGGCGGCAGCTCAGCGCGCTTGCCGTGCCGCGGCGGATACGACCGGGAACGGGTGCAGGAGAACCAATGCCAAGCGAAAAGAACACCCTCTACTGCTCGTTCTGCGGCAAGAGCCAGCACGAGGTGCGCAAGCTCATCGCGGGGCCGACCGTATTCATCTGCGATGAATGCGTCGAGCTGTGCATGGACATCATCCGCGAGGAGAACAAGAACACTCTCGTGAAGTCGCGCGACGGCGTGCCGAGCCCGCAGGAGATCTGCGCCGTTCTCGACAGCTACGTCATCGGCCAGGCGCACGCGAAGCGCGTCCTCTCCGTCGCAGTGCACAATCACTACAAGCGCCTGAACCACGCCGCCAAGGGCAACGACGTCGAGCTCGCCAAGTCGAACATCCTGCTCGTCGGCCCGACGGGTTGCGGCAAGACGCTGCTCGCGCAGACGCTCGCGCGCATCCTCGACGTGCCCTTCACCATGGCCGATGCGACGACGCTGACCGAGGCCGGCTATGTCGGCGAGGACGTCGAGAACATCATCCTGAAGCTGCTGCAGGCCGCTGACTACAACGTCGAACGCGCGCAACGCGGCATCGTCTACATCGACGAGGTCGACAAGATCAGCCGCAAGTCGGACAACCCCTCGATCACGCGCGACGTGTCGGGTGAGGGTGTGCAGCAGGCGCTGCTCAAGATCATGGAAGGCACGGTCGCCTCCGTGCCGCCGCAGGGCGGGCGCAAGCATCCCCAGCAGGAGTTCCTGCAGGTCGACACAACGAACATCCTCTTCATCTGCGGCGGCGCCTTCGCAGGCCTCGAGAAGATCATCGCGCGGCGCGGCCGCGGCACGTCGATCGGTTTCGGCGCGACGGTCGTCGGCCCCGACGAGCGGCGCACGGGCGAGGTGCTGCGTGCGGTGGAGCCCGAGGATCTGCTGAAGTTCGGCCTGATCCCGGAGTTCATCGGCCGCCTGCCGGTCATCGCGACGCTCGAGGATCTCGACGAAAAGGCTCTGATCCAGATTCTGTCGGAGCCGAAGAACGCGCTGGTCAAGCAGTACCAGCGCCTGTTCGAGATGGAGGACGTGCGCCTGACGATCACGCAGGATGCCCTTCGCTCCATCGCCAAGAAGGCTATCGAGCGCAAGACCGGCGCACGCGGGCTACGTTCGATCATGGAGGGGATCCTGCTCGACACGATGTTCGAGTTGCCGAACTTGAAGGGGGTAGAGGAAATCGTCATCGGCCCCGAGGTGATCGACGGCGGTGCCCGGCCCCTCCGCATCTATGCGGAGCGCGCCGAGGAGAAAGGCACGAGCGCCTGAGATCGACAGGGGGGCCGCCCGCAGGGGTGGGGCGCATTGCATCAGCGCAGTGCTGAGTGCGGCGGAGCTGCACGGCTCTTTAACCCTATCGTGGGGCTCACCATATGAGCCTTTGCGATCGTACTATGCTGTGGGCGTCGCCCGTCTGGGCCGGAGACCTGTAAGCGTGATCGGCGAGAGTGCTCGAGGTTGCGCGTCGCGAGGTTGGCCAACGGAAATGGCCCAGCAGCAGCGTTAACGGATTGCCGGGATGCCGGTATCGGGTCCCGTGGCGAAGAGAAAAGGCGGTGACACCATGAGCGAAGAAAAAGTGGTTCGGGAAAAAGGGACAGGCAGGGAAGTATTCCCTGTGCTGCCGCTGCGCGACATTGTGGTGTTCCCCTACATGATCGTGCCGCTGTTCGTCGGCCGCGAGCGCTCCATTAATGCGCTCGAGGAGGTTATGCGCACCGACAAGCAGATCCTGCTCGTTGCGCAGAAGAATGCCGCCGACGACGATCCTACCCCCGGCGCCATCTACAAGATCGGTACGCTTGCCTCCGTGCTCCAGCTCCTGAAGCTCCCGGACGGCACCGTGAAGGTGCTGGTCGAGGGCAGCGCGCGCGCGAAGATCGTCAAGTACACCGAGAACGCGAGCCATTTCGAAGCCGAGATCGAGCGTCTGCCGGAGACCTCCGGCAACAAGGACGAGCTCGAGGCGCTGGCCCGTTCGGCCATGTCGCAGTTCGAGAGCTATGTGAAGCTCAACAAGAAGATCAGCCCCGAGGTGCTCGGCACCATCA
The DNA here is from genome assembly GCA_023387235.1 of Pseudomonadota bacterium. Taxonomy (GTDB): domain Bacteria; phylum Pseudomonadota; class Alphaproteobacteria; order Rhizobiales; family Hyphomicrobiaceae. Next base: position 12,153 of record JAEWIJ010000053.1, on the reverse strand, counting down.
GCCTGATCGAGGACTACTCGAAACTCGCCGACACGGTTGCCTCGCATCTGGCGGTCAAGATTTCCGACAAGCAGGAAGTGCTCGAGATCACCAAGGTCTCCGAGCGGCTGGAGCGCGTCTACACGCTCATGGAGAGCGAGATCTCCGTGCTGCAGGTGGAGAAGAAGATCCGCTCGCGCGTGAAGCGCCAGATGGAGAAGACGCAGCGCGAGTACTATCTCAACGAGCAGATGAAGGCGATCCAGAAGGAGCTCGGCGACACCGACGAGCGCGACGACATCGCCGAGTTCGAGGAGAAGATCGAGAATACCAAGCTGTCGAAGGAGGCCAAGGACAAGGCTCTGGCTGAGCTGAAGAAGCTCAAGCAGATGAGCCCGATGTCGGCCGAGGCGACGGTCGTGCGCAACTACCTCGACTGGCTGCTGTCGATCCCCTGGGGCGTGCGCGGCAAGGTCAAGAAGGATCTCGCCGAGGCGCAAGCCGTGCTCGACAAGGAGCACTTCGGCCTCGAGAAGGTCAAGGAGCGCATCCTCGAGTATCTCGCCGTGCAGGCGCGCACGAACAAGCTCAAGGGACCGATCCTCTGCCTCGTCGGGCCTCCGGGCGTCGGCAAGACCTCGCTCGGCAAGTCGATCGCGAATGCGACCGGACGCGAGTTCGTGCGCATGAGCCTCGGCGGCGTGCGTGACGAGGCCGAGATTCGCGGTCACCGGCGCACGTACATCGGCTCCATGCCCGGCAAGATCATCCAGTCGATGAAGAAGGCCAAGCGGACCAACCCGCTCTTCCTGCTCGACGAGATCGACAAGATGGGCTCGGATTTCCGCGGCGATCCGGCGTCGGCTTTGCTCGAGGTTCTTGACCCCGAGCAGAACCACACCTTCAACGACCATTACCTCGAGGTCGACTATGACCTTTCGAGCGTGATGTTCGTGACGACGGCGAACACGCTGAACATCCCGCCGGCCCTTCTGGACCGCATGGAGATCATTCGCCTCGCCGGTTACACGGAGGAGGAGAAGGTCGAGATCGCCAAGCGCCATCTCATTCCGCAGGCTCAGCAGGCCCACGGCCTCGAGCCCGGCGAGTGGGCGGTCGACGACGACGCTCTGAAGACGCTCATCCGCCGCTACACGCGTGAAGCGGGCGTGCGCTCGCTCGAACGCGAGGTTTCCAAGCTCGCCCGCAAGGCGGTCAAGGACATCCTCTCGACGGACAAGAAGACGGTCGAGGTCACGGACGAAAACGTTGGCGACTATCTCGGCGTGCCGAAGTACCGCTACGGCGAGGCGGAGCTGACCGATCAGGTCGGCGTCGTCACCGGTCTTGCCTGGACGGAAGTCGGCGGCGAGATCCTGACCATCGAAGGCGTCATGATGCCCGGCAAGGGCAAGATGAGCGTCACCGGCAACCTGCGCGACGTGATGAAGGAGTCTATCCAAGCGGCGAACGCATACGTGCGCTCGCGCTCCGTGGACTTCGGCATCCCGGCATCCCGCTTCGAGACGAAGGACATCCACGTCCACGTTCCCGAGGGCGCGACGCCGAAGGATGGTCCCTCCGCGGGTGTCGCGATGGTCACGGCGATCATCTCCGTGCTCACCACGATCCCGGTGCGCAAGGATGTCGCCATGACGGGCGAGATCACGCTGCGCGGTCGCGTGCTACCGATCGGCGGATTGAAGGAGAAGCTCCTCGCGGCGCTTCGGGCCGGCATCAAGAAGGTGCTGATCCCGGAGGAGAACGTGAAGGATCTCGCCGAGATCCCCGACAACGTGAAGAACGCGCTCGAGATCGCGCCGGTCGCGCGGATGGACGACGTGCTGAAGCACGCGCTCGTCACGCAGCCCGAGCCGATCGCCTGGGAGACCGAGAGCGGCCCGGTGCAGGAAGGCGGCGGCGATACGCGGCCGACCGCGCACTGACGCCGACGAGCGAATAGAAACGATTACGAGGACGCCCGCCATTCGGTGGGCGTCCTTTTTTATAGGCTTGTGCCGGCGGCCGTAGGTAAACACAGCGTTAGCCAACGATCCGCGAACGCACGGTGCAAGTAACGCGTGTTTCATCGCACTTCTGCGCCGGTATTTGGCCGCAGCTTACGCACATTTTACGCTTGACGCGGCCGCATCCCGGGGCTTGTTAGCGCGGGTGTCGCCGCGATATGCGCGGTTGACCAGACAACATTTGGGGCGATTTTCGCCCGGACTGCGCCACGGCGCGTCGCAAGGAGGAACAAGATGAGCAAGAAGGATCTGATCGACGCGGTGGCGGCCGATACCGAGCTGACCAAGGAAAAGGCCGGCGATGTCGTCGACGCGGTGCTGAAGCATATCCAGGCCACCCTGCAGAAGGGCGAGGAAGTGCGCCTCCCGGGTTTCGGCGCCTTCAAGGTCGGCAAGCGCGCGGCACGCAAGGCGCGCAATCCGCAGACTGGCGCGGAGATCGAGATCAAGGCGTCGATCGTCCCCAAGTTCCAGGCCGCGAAGGGCCTCAAGGACGCGCTCAACTAAGCCTTGCCGGCGCGGCCGCTGATCTGCAGGATCGCGGCTGGCGCCAGAGGGCAACGGGAGGGAAGCGTGGTCAGCATCAGCGACGAGCAGGTCGAAGCCTTCGAGCGCGACGGCGTCGTGCTGCTGCCGGGCCTGCTGGCCGACCGCGTCACGGAGCTTGGCGGGGCGGTCGCCGAGAACATGGCGGCGCCGAGCCGCTTCGAACGCACCTACCGCCCTGCCGACGGCACCGCGCCGTTCTTCCAGGACTTCTGCAACTGGCAGCGTATCACGGGCTATCGGGATGCGGTGCTCAACTCGGGCATGGCGGAGGCGGCGGCCCGCCTCATGCGTTCCAACACCGCGCGCTTCTTCCACGACCATGTGCTCGTCAAGGAGCCCGGCAACTCCATGCCGACGCCCTGGCACCAGGACCAGCCGTACTATCTCGTCGACGGCCGGAAATCGGTGAGCTTCTGGGTGCCGCTCGATCCGGTGCCGGCAGAGATCGCGCTCGAGTACGTCGCGGGTTCGCACAGGTGGGGCAAGGATTTCCGCCCCGAGCGCTTCGACGGTACGAGCCTCTACGCAGGTGACGAGAGCGAGCGCGTGCCCGACATGGCGACGCGCAAGGGCGAATTCGAGATTCGCTCCTGGCCCATGCAGCCGGGCGACGTCGTCGCGTTCGACTTCCGCACGCTGCACGGCGCGCCGGCCAACACGACGACAAACCGCCGCCGCGCCATCTCCTTCCGCTGGGTGGGTGACGGCGCCACGTTCGTCAAACGCAACGGCCGCACCTCGCCGCCATTCCCCGATCTCGAATTCGAGCACGGCGCACCCTTCGAGGCGCCCGAGTTCCCGCAGGTCTGGCCGCGCGTCTAAGTTTTCCCGAACGAACCCGCACCCGTCTGGCGCAGCGCCTCGCCGAGCACCATCGCCGCAGCGACCGCGATATTGAGCGAGCGCAGGCCAGTCCGCATGGGGATCCTCACGCGCGCGTCGGCGACGTCGTGCACGCTTGCTGGCACACCGGCACTTTCGCGGCCGAGCAGCAGCGTATCATCGGCGGCAAATGCGAAGTCCGTGTAGGCGGTGCTGGCGGCCGTCGTGAGCAGCACGAGGCGGCCGCGCCGCGCCTCCTGGAAGGCCGCGAACGACACGTGGCGCGCGATCTCCACATGATTGAGATAGTCGAGCCCGGCGCGCCTGAGATTGCGGTCGCTCATGTCGAAGCCCGCCGGCCCGATCACGTCGACGGCGACGCCAAGACAGGCGGCAAGCCGCAGAATCGTTCCGGCATTCTGAGGAATGTCAGGCTGATAGAGGGCGAGGCGCATCAGCTCGGTTGTCCGTGGTTTTCGGCGGGCCGCGCGCGTGCATTGGCGCCACCTTGCCTCGCCCGCGCCGCCATGCGCCAAATTGCCCCTCGGCCATGCCGGCCTGCGCGCTTGTGCCTGCTTAGAAAGGATGCAAAAAGTACGCGCGTCAAATCGCCCGTTCCGGGGAGGAGCGGGCTCGCGTCATATGTACGGGGACACCGCGTCAGGGGTATGGCTGATTGATGGCGCGAATCCGCGCCATGGGGGCAATTGATAGCCGGTTCTCGGTGGCGTCGAGCCTGTGCCAATCCCTCGCAGCGTGGTCTTGAGCGGCGGTGCGGCCGAGCGGTTTTCGGCCGAGGAAAGTCGGGGCGGGCCATGTCCCCGGGGCAGGAAAGAGGAGGCTGATTTGGCGGCCCAAACTGAAGATGCGACACGGCGCGATTTTCTGGTGGTTGCGGCGAGCGCATTCGCAGCCGTCGGAGGCGCGGCGACACTCTGGCCGCTGATCCAGCAGATGAACCCGGACGCTTCGACTCAGGCCTTGGCTTCGACCGAGATCGACGTCGCGCCCGTCAAGGAAGGCCAGGCCATCACCGTGATGTGGCGTGGCAAGCCGGTGTTCATTCGCCACCGCACCAAGACCGAGATCGACGCGGCCAACGCCGTCGACATCAGGACACTTCCCGATCCCAGCGCGCGCAACGATGCCCTTCCCGAGGCCGCGCCCGCGACGGATGCCAATCGCACGAAGGCCGGCAAGGAGCAGTGGCTCGTGATGGTCGGCATCTGCACGCACCTCGGCTGCATCCCGAAGGGGCAGAGCGTCTCCGACGTGAAGGGCGACTACAACGGCTGGTTCTGCCCCTGCCACGGATCGCACTACGATACGGCAGGGCGCATCCGCCGCGGCCCGGCGCCGCGCAATCTCGAAGTGCCCGCGTTCGAGTTCCTCACGGACACAATGGTCAAGATCGGCTGAAGGCTTCGCATTCCCCATGGCTGGACACGAATCTTCATACAAGCCCGGCTCTCGCGCCGAGCATTGGCTGGATGAGCGCCTTCCGATCATGCGTCTGGCGCACGACACGGCTGTGTCGTATCCGACGCCGCGCAACCTGAACTACCTCTGGACCTTCGGCGGCATTCTCACGTTCTGCCTCGCGGTCCAGATCGTAACCGGCATCGTTCTCGCGATGCATTACATCCCGAACGACATGATGGCGTTCGACTCGGTCGAGAAGATCCGGCGCGACGTGAACTACGGCTGGCTGATCCGCAGCGTGCACGCGGTCGGCGCCTCGATGTTCTTCTTCGCCGTCTATGTCCACATCGCACGTGGCCTCTACTACGGCTCCTACAAGGCGCCGCGCGAGGTGCTCTGGATCCTCGGCGTGCTGCTGTTTCTGCTCATGATGGCGACGGGCTTCCTCGGCTACACGCTGCCTTGGGGACAGATGAGCTTCTGGGGCGTCACCGTCATCACCAACCTCTTCTCCTCGCTCGATGCGGTCATTCCCGGCCTCGGGACGAAGATCGTGACGTGGCTGTGGGGCGGCTACGCCGTCTCGACCGTCACGCTCAATCGCTTCTTCAGCCTGCACTACCTGCTGCCGTTCGTGATCGTGGGCGTCGTCATCCTCCACATCTGGGCGCTGCACGTCGTCGGGCAGAACAACCCGACCGGCCTCGACATCAAGACGAAGTCGGACACGGTGCCGTTCACGCCGTACGCGACGATGAAGGACCTTTTCGGCATCGGAGTTTTCTCGCTGCTCTTCGCGTGGTTCGTCTTCTTCGCGCCGGACTATCTCGGACACGCCGACAACTACATTCCGGCGAACCCGCTCGTGACGCCGCCGCACATCGTGCCCGAGTGGTACTTCCTGCCGTTCTACGCGATCCTGCGCGCGATCCCCTCGAAGCTCGGCGGCGTGATCGCCATGTTCTCGGCGATCCTGATCCTGGTCTTCATCCCATGGCTCGACACGAGCCGCGTGCGCTCCTCGCGCTACCGGCCGATCTACAAGTGGTTCCTCTGGCTCTTCTTCTTCTCGGTGCTGGCGCTCGGCTACCTCGGCGGAAAGCCGGCCGAGGGCGTCTACGTCGCCTGGGCGCGCGTCTTCACGACCTACTACTTCGCGTTCTTCCTGCTGATCATGCCGATCGTAGGGGTTATGGAAACGCCGACTGCCATGCCGCGCTCGATCACGGAATCGGTGCTCGGGGGAAGTGCGCAACCGGCTGCCGCTGCCGCGGCGCCCGAGAAGCGCTAAGGAGAGCCCGGATATGACGACCCTTGCTTTCGGGATGAAGAGGCTCGCCGTTTTCGCCCTTGCCGCCGTGTCGCTGCCGTTCGTCGCCTATGCGGCCGGCGAAGCGGTTCACATCGACCGCCAGAAGTGGAGCTTCGCGGGCCCCTTGGGGCGCTTCGATCAGAACCAGCTCCAGCGCGGCTTCCAGGTCTACAAGGATGCCTGCGCCCAGTGCCATGGCATCTCGCGCCTGGATTTCCGCAATCTCGCGCAACCCGGTGGCCCGGTCTTCAACGAGGATGCCGTCAAGGGACTTGCCGCGACCTACCAAGTCCAGGACGGCCCCAACGACGAAGGGCAGATGTTCAAGCGCCCGGGTCGCCTCTCCGACAAAGTCCCGCCGCCGTACGCGAACGAGAAGGAGGCGCGCGCCGTCCACAATGGCGCCTATCCGCCGGATCTCTCACTGATCACCAAGGCGCGTGGCATCGAGTATCACGGCTCGCTGTTCGCCCATCCGTTCCACATCCTGAAAGACATGGCGACGGGCTATCAGGAAGCGGGCGCCGACTACGTGTATGCGCTTCTGACGGGCTATGGTCAGGCGCCGGTGGACTTCAAGCTCGCCGACGGCATGCAGTACAACAAGGCCTTCCCCGGCCATCAGATCGCGATGCCGCCGCCGCTCATCGATGGTGGTCCCATCAAGTACCAGGATGGCACGCCCGCGACGGTCGATCAGATGGCGCGCGATGTGGTCGCCTTCCTGCACTGGGCCGGAGACCCCAAGCAGGATGAGCGCAAGCGCATGGGTCTTCTCGTGATCATCTACCTGCTGATCACGGCCGTGCTGCTCTACTTCGCCAAGAAGCGCATCTGGTCCGGCGCGCATTGATTTAGTTGCCGCGGGCTGCTTTTCTTTAGGACACGGCCTACCGGCCGGCGCGCGGTCGCGCGCTCATGAAGATGCACGACATATCCCCTCTCCCCGCGATTGCGGGGAGAGGGTTAGGGTGAGGAGCGGGAGCTTGTTCGACGTTGGCGTATGCCGCCGCCCTCATCCTAACCTTCTCCCCGTCAGTACGGGGAGAAGGGACCTGTCGCGCAGCGGCGCGCTCCGAAGTCCATAAAAAGCCCTTCCCGCGAAGTGATCACGGCGCCGACGACGCGTCGCGTCGTCAGGCCGGGCGGGCTTCACACCTCCGCCTTCCCCGCGATCTTGATCGCGAAGGCATAGTCGAGCGCGGTTTCCTTCAGCGCCTCGAAGCGGCCCGACGCGCCGCCGTGACCGGCTTCCATGTTCGTCTTGAGCAGCACGAGGTTGCTCGACGTATTGCGCTCGCGCAGGCGCGCGATCCACTTCGCCGGCTCCCAGTACGTGACGCGCGGATCGGTCAGGCCCCCATAGGCGAAGATGTGCGGATAGGCCTTGCGCTCCACGTTGTCGTACGGGCTGTAGCTGCGGATGAGCTCGAAGGCCTCCGCCGAGCGAATGGGGTCGCCCCACTCGGGCCACTCGGGCGGCGTCAGCGGCAATGTCTCGTCGAGCATGGTGTTCAGCACGTCGACGAAGGGCACGTCCGCGATGATGCCGAGGAAGAGATCGGGTGCGAGGTTCGCGACGACACCCATGAGCATGCCGCCCGCCGAGCCGCCGTTGGCGACAATGCGCCCGCGCTTCGTCCAGCCGATCCGCACGAGATGCTCGCCGGCCGCGACGAAGTCCGTGAAGGTATTCATCTTCGTGCGGGCCTTGCCACCCGTGTACCAGCGATAGCCCTTGTCCTTGCCGCCGCGCACGTGCGCAATCGCGAAGATAAAACCGCGATCGACGAGCGAAAGCCGCGTCGTCGAGAAGCTCGCCGGGATCGCGATGCCGTACGAGCCATAGCCGTAGAGGAAGAGCGGGGCTGAGCCGTCGAGCGGCGTGCTCTTGTGATAGAGGATCGAGATCGGGACCATCTCGCCGTCGGCGGCCGGTGCCTCGATGCGCCGCGTCACGTAGTCGGCGGCATTGTGCCCGCTCGGTACTTCCTGCGTCTTGCGCAGGATGCGCACGCGCGTTTCCATGTCGTAGTCGAAGACCTGCGCGGGCGTCGTCATCGACGAGTAGGAAAAGCGCAGCGCCGTCGTGTCGTACTCGTAGCCCGAGGACATGCCGAGGCTGTAGGCCTCCTCGTCGAAGGCAATGGCGTGCTCGGCGCCGTCGGCAAAACGCCGGATGACGATGCGCGGCAGGCCGTTTTCGCGCTCGAGCCGCGCGAGGTGATCCTTGAAGGCGGTGAAATCGAGAATGAGACGTCCGGGTTTGTGCGCCAGCAGCTCGCGCCAGTAGGCCTCCTGCGGCGTCGCGACGGGCGCTGTCACAACGCGGAAGTCCTCGGCATCGGCGGAGTTCGTGAGGATGATGAGATCGTCGCCGTGATGATCGACCGCGTATTCGTGGCCGAAGCGGCGCGGGCTGATGAGCTGCATCGGGCCGGTCGGATTGCGCGCATCGATGAGGCGGACCTCGCTCGTCTGGTGATCGTGCGCGTCGATGAGGATGTAGCGGCCGGACTGCGTCTCGCCGACGCCCACATAGAAGCCCTTGTCGGCTTCCTCGTAGATGAGCACATCGTCCTCGACCGGCGTGCCGAGCACGTGGCGATAGACTTGCAGCGGGCGATGGTTCTCGTCGAGGCGGACATAGAAGAGCGTGCGGCTGTCCTCGGCCCAGATGCAGCCGCCGGCCGTATCGGGAATGACGTCGGTCAGCTCCTGGCCCGTCGCGATGTCGCGGAAGCGGAGCATGTAGAATTCCGAGCCCTTGTCGTCGACGGCATAGGCGAGCGTGGCGTGGTTCGGGCTGTGCGAGGCGCCGCCGAGCTGCCAGTAAGGCTTGCCCTCGGCTTCGAGGTTGCCGTCGAGCAGGACCGTCTCGCTGTCGTCGGAGCCGCCTCGCGGCCGCCGCGTGAAGCGCGGATACTGCGCGCCCATGAGATAGCGCGTGCCGTACTCCCAGGGGCCGTCCGGGCTCGGGACCGAGCTGTCGTCCTCCTTGATGCGCCCCTTCATCTCCGCGAAGAGCTTCTCCTGCAGCGCCTTTGTGTCGGCGAGCATGTGGGCGGTGTAGGCGTTCTCTGCCTCGAGATAGGCGCGGATGCCGGCGTCGAGCACGGACGGGTCGCGCATGACCTCCTGCCAGTTCGGCGCGCGCAGCCACGCGTAGTCGTCGACGATCTCGACGCTGTGGTGGATCGTGGTTGACGGCTTGCACGGCGCGCGCGGGGGAGACGGCGCGGAGGCCTGGGCGAGAGCGGGATCGGCGGGCATGACGGACTCCTGAGGCGCGCGGCGCCTCTCAACTCAATTGCGGTTTCGCCGCCGCGACCGGAAGCGAGCCGGAGGCAGCGGTATTGGGGGTTTCACTGCTGATGATGAACGGCCGGCCGCAGCGGCGGCCTGATCCTGGCTCTGCTCATGAGTGAGATGCCGGCAGTCTGGACCAATTCAAGGGGCCGCGCCAGCCCTCGGTGCTCAACCTCACGTGTGCATTAACGGGCATTGTCTGTCCGCTGATCGCCGGCCTGGAATACCTTAAGCAAGAGCACCATCAAAAGCTTGAATGCTGGTGGAAAATTCAGCAAAACCCGATCAGGATATTGGCGAAAAGGGGCCTTTTACTATATTGTGCGCTGCAATTGCCTTCCGAAGCGAAGTGGAGTATTGCCGATCTCTGATCATGGACTGCGATCAGCCTGGCTAATTTCCACGCGATGTCATGAAGAGCCGGTGCGGGCGGCGTTGCGCCGGAGATGTCGTGCCACGACAGGAGACGATAACTAATGGAAAACAATGGCGGAAATCACATGGTCGAGCTGACCGCCAAGATCGTCTCCGCTTATGTTGCCAACAACACGGTGGTTGCTTCGGATCTGCCGGCGCTCATCCGGGATGTTCACGATGCGCTCAACCGCGCGTCGAGCCATGAGCCGGTGATCGACAGCGAGGAGCTGAAGCCCGCGATCCCGGTCAAGCGCTCGGTGACGCCCGACTACATCATCTGCCTCGAGGACGGGAAGCGCTTCAAGTCCTTGAAGCGGCATCTGCGGACCCACTACAAGCTCTCGCCCGAGGAATACCGGGCCAAGTGGAAGCTGCCGAACGACTATCCTATGGTGGCGCCGAACTATGCTGCGGCACGCTCGCAGCTCGCCAAGAAAATGGGTCTCGGCACCCGCAAGGACTGAACGCACCAAGCGTAGGAGTCACATGCGCCAGGGGGTTCGCGCATCGATGACATGCCGCCGCCGCAGCGTCGCGCTGCGCCGACTGGTCGTGCGCCCGTGGGCCATGCATCCATGAGCCGCCTCGCCCGCTCTCTCGATCATGCCCGCCAGCGCTACGACGTCATCGTCGTCGGCTCGGGCTATGGCGGCGGCGTTTCGGCCATGCGGCTCGCGCGCGCGGGAAAGCGCGTCGCCGTCATCGAGCGCGGCCGCGAGGTCGTCACCGGCGAGTTTCCGAGCCGCTTTCCCGACATGCGCCACGAGATGCGCGTCACCGGCGGCCGCATGGCCATGGGCTCGGAGACCGGCCTTTACGACGTGCGCATCGGCGAGGACATGCACGTGCTCGTCGGGCGCGGGCTCGGCGGCGGCTCGCTCGTCAACGCGGGCGTCGCGCTGAGGCCTGACGCGCGCGTCTTCGCCGATCCCGTATGGCCGGGCCAGATCCGGCAGGATGGCCTGCTCGATGCGGGCTACGCACGCGCGCGCCGCTGGCTCCGACCCGCGCGCGATCCGCAAGCGGCGACGCTCACGAAATTCAAGGCGCTCGAAGCTGCGAGCGCGGCCCTCGGCACACCGCCGATCGCGCCCGAGATCGTCGTCGGTTTCAGCGACACGACCAATCCCGCCGGCATCGCACAGCCCGCTTGCACGCGCTGTGGCGACTGCTGTGCCGGCTGCAATGTGGGGGCGAAGAACACCGTCGCGCTGACCTATCTGCCGGAGGCCGTGCGTCACGGGGCGGAACTCTTCACGCACGGCCGCGTCCTACACGTCGTGCCCGCGCCGGCGGGCGGCTGGCACGTGCACGTCGAACGTGCGGATACGCCCGGTTCCGGACACGACAAGCAGCTCACGCTGGCTGCCGATATGGTGATCCTCGCCGCCGGCACGCTCGGCTCGACCGAGATCCTGCTGCGCTCGCGTGAGAAGGGCCTCGCACTTTCCGATCGCCTCGGCGCGCGCTTCTCGGCCAACGGCGACATTATCGCGTTCGGCTACGGCGCCAAGGTGCCGGTCAATGCGGTCGGCGTCGGCCATCCGGCGAAGATCGAAGGCATGAACGTCGGCGCTTCCGTATCCGGCCAGATCGAGATCGTCGATCCCGATGACCTCGCGCAATCGGTGACCATCCAGGAAGGCGTGCTGCCGTCCGCGCTCGCGCCCATCCTGCCGGTGATGTTCGTGCCGAACGGGCGACTGCTCGGCGCGCTGCAGAGCCTCGTCAGCGGCGTCTACAAGGGGCCCTTCGCGAGCCTGCAGACATTCTTTGCAGTGTCACATGACAGCGCCGCCGGACGCTTTCACCTCGCGGACGATCGCCTCGTGCTGTCATGGCCGGGCGCCAAGGACGAAGCTGTCTATCAGCGGCTCGATGCGGCGCTGGCGGCGCTCGTCGGCAAGGTCGGCGGCAGCTACGTGAAGAACCCGCTCGCCGGCAGCGTCATGGGCAATCAGCCGGCCACCGCGCATCCGCTCGGCGGCTGCAGTATGGGCGCGGACCGCACGTCCGGTGTCGTCGATCATGCCGGACGCGTGTTCGATGGTACGGCGGACAAGGATGCGAGCGCAGTTCACGCCGGCCTGCATGTCATCGACGGCGCGATCATTCCGCGATCGCTCGGCGTGAACCCGCTGCTGACGATCACCGCGCTCGCCGAACGCGCCATGCTGCACGTCACGCGCGAGCATGGTCTTGCGTGTGTGGATTAGAGCGGCGGATCGCTTCGCGAGCGAGGCTGCCGCCTCGCGCTCCACGCGGGGGGACACCCCCGCCCCCCCGTTTTTTTTTGGATTTGGGGCGAGCCGCGAG
>JAEWIJ010000241.1 GCA_023387235.1 Pseudomonadota bacterium | reverse complement strand
AGCCTTATGAGCCGCAGATGGCCGTGCCGGGTGGCGGTCCGGGCACGCATCCCGAGATGAACGAGGTGCTGCGCCGGCTGTGGCTCTCGCGGCTCGACTATCAGTATCTGGTGAGCGAGCTCGAGCGTCGCTTTCCCACGCAGCGATTCCTCATTGTGCGCTATGGCGACCATCATCCGATGGCGACGCGCGTGCTGCTCGGCTACGACGAAGGTACGGAAGCCGAGGATGTCCTCGTCGCGCGCGGCTCGATCGGCTACCAGACGTTCTTCGCGGTCAATGGCGTGCGTTTCGAGCCGAACTTCTCGAGCCCCAAACTTCTCGATGTGCCCTATCTGGGAACGGTCATGCTCGAGGCTGCCGGCTTGCCGCTATCCGATGCCTATGCCGGTCGCAAGAAGCTCAAGCTTCTCTGCGATGGTCTCTGGTTCGATTGTCCGAAGCGCGATCTCATCCTGAGCTTCCACCGCCGGCTTCTCGACGATGGGCTCGTGAGCGCGCGGTAGGGAGCGCGCTGCCCCTCAGGTCTTCGGCACGCGCCCCGGCACGAGGCGGACTTTGCGCGGCGATGCCAGCCAGATCGCGACGGCGGACGCAACGCAACAGCCGATGATCAGCACGAACGCGAGGCGGTAGCTGCCCGTGGCATCATGGACGATGCCGGCAATCCACGGGCCGGCGGCGCCACCGCAGACGAGCGCGATCGTGATCGTCCCGAATATGGCGCCGAAGTGCGGTCCCTCGAATATTTCGACCACGATCGGCCCCATGACGGATGTCATCGTGTAGCCGAGGAAGCCCTGTGCGAGCACCATGACGTAGAGGAGCGGCATGGAGGGTGTTTGCTCGAGTGCGATCAATGCGATGTAGGATATGGCAAATCCTGCGCAGCCAACACTCCAGATCCATTCGCGCCCAAGGCGATCCGACAGGCCGCCGAGAATGATCTGACCGGGTATGCTCACCATGCTTACGGCGCCGAGCGCCCAGGCCGCGACGATCGGCGTGAAGCCGATCTCGGTGAGATACTTCGTCTGATGCACTTGCACCGCGTACCACGCCACGAGCGCACAGAAGTACGCAACCACGATCCACCAGAAGCGCGCCGTTCTCATCGCGCGGGCGAGGGTCCACTCGGTTGCGGCCCATGCCTTGTCGACGATCAGGGCTGCGTGGCGCGGTGCGGAAGCTGAGGAGGCGGGCCTGACTTCGCCATCCGGCAGCAGGCCGATATCGCCCGGCGCCTTGCGCACGAGTAGATTGAGCGGGGCCGCCGCAAGCAGCACGAGACAGCCCATGGTCCAGCACGCCGCGCGCCAGCCCTCGCTCAGGATGATCGACTGCAGCCACGGCAGGAGCACGATGGCGCCGACACCCGTGCCGGAGAAGGCCAGGCTGATCGCGAGCCCGCGACGCTGCACGAACCAGTTCGGCAGAAACTGCGAATGGGCCGTGTAAGTCATCATGTTGGAGCCGCCGCCGACCAGCAAGCCCAGCGTCGCATAGAGATGCCATGGGCGCTCGATGTAGGGCGCAAGGAGCAGCCCCGAGGACAGCAACACGGCGCCGATCGGAATGACGACGCGTGGTCCGCGCTTGTCCATGGCGCGGCCGACGATCGGGCCGAGGACGGCGGATACCAGAAACCCGAACGAGAAGGCACCGGCCGCAAGACCGCGGTCCCAACCGAACTCTTCGATCAGCGGCGGCATGAGCAAGGAGAACGTCGTCCGTGCCGTCACGCCGACGGCCATCGTCACGAAGGCGATCAGCACGATCAGCCAGCCATAGTAGACCGGCAGGCGTGCCGCCCAATGTCGCGATTTGCTTTCCATGAGGACCTCAGGCGAGCGAGGCGTCCGCCTCAGCGTCGGCGCCCTTGCACGCAACCGCTCGTTGCCATACCGGGCGAAGCGTGCGCCCACTATCGAGGTGTCGCCGGCGCGGATCAACTACCTTGCAGGTCATCCTGCGGCGCCAACGCGACGGGAAGCACACCCTATCCAAGCCGCGGAGAATGCTGTTTACTGGAGCCGCGAGCGGCGAATGCCCTCCGCTGACCGCGCGCAGCAGTAAGGCAAAGGCGGGGGACGTCGAGGCGCCGGACCAACCGGCCCCGACAGCGGCATCAGCGCCGCAGGAAACGCCATGCACGGCCGTCGATCGATATATGCTGGGTTTCATCCCGCTGCCACCTGTCGGGCATCGGGGATCAATCGCGCGCGCCTCGGCCATGGTGAAACCATAGGGAGGAGTGCGTTATGGCCAAGAAGAGGATTTCACGCCGCCGATTCATAGCGGGAACCGCCGCCACGGCAGCGGCCATCTCGGCGCCGCATGTCAGTACGTCCTATGCCGCCGGAAAGCTTTCCCTCGGCATGTGGGACCATTGGGTGCCGGGCGGCAACAAGATCATGGACGAGATCGCCCAGGAGTGGGCGAAGAAGGAAAAGGTCGATCTCACGATCGACTATCTCAGCACCCAGGGCAACAAGCTCCTGCTGACGATCGCGGCCGAGGCACAAGCGAAGGCCGGCCACGACGTCATGGACTTCTCGGCGTGGGAGCCCGCGCAATATACGCGCCTCCTCGAGCCCGTCGGCGACGTGATGAAGGAGGTCCTCGCAACTAACGGGCCGATCTCCGGGGCGATGGAGTACATCGGCACGGCGAGCGGCACCTGGAACGTCGTGCCCTCGACGCGCGGCTCGCTGATCCTGCCGCCATGCTCGCGCATCGACTACCTCAAGGAATTTGCCGACATCGACGTGCAGGCGATGTTCCCTGCCGGAAAGGATCCGACGCCGGCGGCCGCCTCCTGGACATGGGATGCATTTCTGACTGCCGCGGAGAAGTGCCACAAGGCCGGCCACTCCTTCGGCCTGCCGCTCGGCGCGACCACGGACAGCCTCGACTGGGTGGGTGCTCTGTTCTCGGCCTACGGTGCGGCTCTGGTCGATGCCAAGGGCAACACGAACGTCAAGTCGGACAACGTGCGCCAGGTGCTCGAGTACGCCAGGCGCCTGTTCGCCTTCCTGCCGACGGATGTCGCATCGTGGGACAACGCCTCGAACAACAAATGGCTCGTATCAGGCAAAGGCGCGCTGATCTTCAACCCACCGAGCACGTGGGTCGTTGCCAAGCGCGATGCGCCGGAGGTGGCGGCGAAGATGTGGACGCACGCCATGCCCAAGGGGCCGAAAGGGCGGTTTGCACCCTTGCTGCCGCGCTACCAGGGCCTCTGGAACTTCTCCAGAAACAAGGCCGCGGCAAAGAGCCTGATGGTTCACATGAACAAGCCGGAGAACATCCAGCGGCTCGTGGTGGGAGCAGCGGGCTACGATATCCCACCCTATCAGAAGCTCATCGACTACAAGGTCTGGGATGAGCAGGGGCCGCCTCCGGGCACGCTCTCGCACTACCCGAACCGCGGCGACCAGGAGAATGTCATGCCCTGCTCGCCCGCACCTCCGCCCATGGCGTCTCAGCTCTACACGAATGCGATGATGCCGAAGCTCATCGTACGCATAGGTCGTGGAGAGAACATCGAGAAGGCGCTCGACTGGGCCGCGAACGAGATCGACGGGTTCAGGCGACAGTAGTATCGAGGTCCGCCCGAAATTTGGGGTGGCGCATTGTCATGGGCCGTGCCTAATATGTCTCGGTCATACTAAGTCGCATCGATCCGGGGCTCGCAAAGCGGGCCCCGCAAAAAACAAAAGAAATCAACCAGGTTGGAGGAAACGTTTATGTCAAAGAAGACAATGACTCGTCGGCGCTTCGTCGCCACGGGCGCTGCTGCTGCTGGCGGTGTGGTAGCTGCGCCTTACGTGAGCACGGCGCAGTCCGCGGGCACGCTCAAAGTCGGATTCTGGGATCACTGGGTGCCGGGCGCCAACAAGGCCCTTGAAAGCGTGGTCAAGGCCTGGGGCGAAAAAGAGAAGGTGAATGTCGAGATCGACTTCATCACCTCGCAGGGCAACAAAATTCTTCTGACGATCGCCGCGGAGGCTCAGGCCAAGTCCGGTCACGACATTCTGTCGTTCCCGAGCTGGCAGCCGGCCCGGCACGCCGACTCGCTCGAAGACGTCGGCGACCTCATGGGCGATCTGGAAAAGCAGAACGGCAAGGTGAACGCCACCGTCGAATATCTAGGCAAGATCAAGGGTAAGTGGGTCGGCGTGCCGTCGACGGCGGGGAGCCAGATCAAAGGTCCGGCCTCGCGCATCGATCTCATGAAGCAGCACGCAAACGTCGACATTCTGGCGATGTATCCGGCCGGCCAAGCGCCCAAGGCCGACAACTGGAACATGGAGACCTATCTGAAGGCAGCGAAGGCCTGCAACAAGGCCGGGCACGCTTTCGGCATTGGCCTCGGAACGACATCGGACTCCGTCGATACGGCCGGCGCGTTCTTCAATTCCTATGGTGCCGTGCTCGTCGACCAGAAGGAAAATATCACCGTCAAGACGGACAAAGTCCGCGCGGTGATGGAGTACATGAAGGAACTGGCCGCCGAGTTCCCGGCCGACGCGCCGTCGTGGGACGATGCCTCGAACAACAAGTGGATCGTTTCGGGCCGTGGCGCATCGATCATGAACCCGCCGTCCGCATGGGCGGTCGCGACGCGCGACGCACCGGATATCGGCAAGCAGATCTGGCATCACGGTATGCCCGTCGGGCCCGCCGGTCGCCATGCACCGTTCCTGCCCTACTTCTGGGGTATCTGGGGCTTCTCGAAGAACAAGGCGGCGGCCAAGTCGCTCCTTCGGGCCACGTCGACCGAAGCAGCCGCGCAGAGCATGGTCGAGGCGAGCAAGGGGTATGACATCCCGGCGTACGCCAACTTCTCGACCTTCAAGACCTGGGCGGAAATGGAACCGCCCAAGGGGACGATGTACCACTACGCCAATCCGCACAATCATCAGGTCCTCTCGATTGCGGCTGCGCCGAGCCCGCATCGGATTGCCGAGCAGATTTATACGCAAGGCCTGATGACCAAGATGATCGTCCGCTACCTTCGCGGCGAAAAGCTCGATGCGGTGCTCTCGTACGCCGAGAGCGAGCTCGAAGGCTACATGCGGACCTGACGGCAGCGGGCTTTCGCCGCCTTCCTGCGTGAGCAGGCGGTGGCGGAGGCCCAGCCGCAAAGGGTTCATGTCATGTCGAGCTGGTCGAAAGCTACGACGACGCTGGATGCCTTGCCGGGCACGCGCGCGGCTGGCGCGTCGTCGAATGCCGGTCCCCGAACCTTTCCAAGAGGTCGATAGCCAAGAGGTCGATAGATGGTCGACGCCACGATGAAGCAGGAGGGGGCAGGGTTACGCGCCGACCGGCGCAGCTCGCTGCAGAAAACCTTCCAGCGGAAATCAACGATCGCGTTCATGATGACGCTGCCGCTGATCCTGCTCATAGCCATTCTCGTCATCTACCCCGCACTCTACGCCGTCCATCTGGCGACGTTGAACAAGTCGATGCAGAAGTTCGTCGGGCTGTCGAACTTCACCTTCCTGTTCAAGCGCGAAACCTTTTGGATGGTCGTCTGGCAGAGCTGCATCTTCGCGCTCACGGCGGTCTTCTTCAAAGCCATCATCGGCTTCTTCGTCGCGCACTTCGTCCACAACATCCCCGACAAGGGCCAGCGCAAGTGGCGCGGCATGCTGCTCATTCCCTGGGTGATCCCGCCCGCCATGAGCACGCTCGCGTGGCTATGGCTGTTCGACCCGTCGTACTCGGCCTTCAACTGGATTTTGGAGCGGATCGGCCTCAGCGGCGTGCCGTGGCTCGGTGACGCGTACTGGGCGCGCTTCTGCGTCATTCTCGTCAACGTGTGGATCGGCGCCCCGTTCTTCATGATCATGTACCTCGCGGCGCTGAAGTCGGTGCCCGAGCAGCTCTACGAGGCGGCCAAGATCGATGGCGCGAACTGGTGGCAGACGATGCGCTTCGTCACGCTTCCCATGATGCGCAACATCATCATGATCACGGCGCTGTTCTCGACGATCGTCACGTTCGCGAACTTCGACATCGTCCGTGTCCTCACGCGCGGCGATCCGCTCGATCAGACACATGTGTTTGCCACCTGGGCCTTCCGCCTCGGTATCGAGGGCGGCGACATCCCGCTCGGCGCGTCGGTCTCGTTGTTCATGGTGCCCATCCTCACCATCGGCGCCATCTTCATTCTGCGCGACATCGTCAAGCGGGGGAACGAGGCATGACGGCGACTGCAACAACTTCGGTGCCGTCGACGGCCAAACCGAGCTACGGCAGCATGAGCAGAGACCGGCGTTGGGCGCTGCGCTGGTCGTATTTCTTCCTGATCCTGTTCGTGATCTTCTTCCTCACGCCGCCGCTCTACATGCTGATCACGTCGCTGAAGACGAGTCAGGAAATCTCGGCGATCACGAACCCGTGGTGGGTGTTCGACCCGACGCTCTCCAACTACAAGGAGCTGCTCGGCTCGGGCACGTTCCTCACGTTCTTCAAGAATTCGGCGATCGTGTCGGTCTCTGTGGTCATCATCACGATGTTCATCAGCGTGCCGGCGGCGTTCGCGCTCTCGCGCATGCGCTTCTGGGGCTCGGCGACGCTCGCGACCGGCGTATTCCTCACCTACCTCATTCCCGAGACGCTGCTGTTCATCCCGCTGTTCAAGATGATGGCCGTGTTCAACGAATACACGGGCATCGAACTGATCAATCGCTGGTGGGTGCTGCTGATCCTCTATCCGACGCTCACGGTGCCCTTCTGCACCTGGATCATGATCGGCTATTTCGCCTCCATCCCGAAGGAGCTCGACGAGGCGGCGCTGATCGACGGTGCGACCTGGATGCAGACGCTGACCAAGATCTTCATTCCGGTCGCCCTGCCGGGCCTGATCGCGGCGACGATCTTCGCCTTCACCGTAAGCTGGGCGCAGTTCCTCTATCCGCTCGCCTTCACGACATCCGAGAGCCAGCTCGTGCTGCCGGTCGGCATCATTACGACGCTCATCAAGGGCGACGTGTTCAACTGGGGACAGATCATGACGGGCGCGCTGCTCGGCGCTGCGCCGCCGCTCATCATCTACGCGTTCCTCATGGACTACTATATTGCCGGCCTCACTGCCGGCGCCACGAAAGGGTAGGGGCGAGCACTTATGGCTGAAGTACACATCAGGAAAGTCGTCAAGAAGTACGACGAGGTGCTCGCCGTGCGGGGCATCGATCTCGACATCCGCGACCACGAGTTCGTGGTGCTGGTCGGGCCTTCGGGCTGCGGCAAGACGACGACGCTGCGCATGATCGCGGGGCTCGAGGACATCACGGACGGCGAGATCGCGATCGGCGGCGACGTCGTCAACGACGTCCCGCCCAAGGACCGTGACATCGCGATGGTGTTCCAGAACTATGCGCTCTATCCGCATATGACGGTGCACGAGAACATGTCGTTCGGCCTCCGGCTGAAGAAATTCCCGAAGGACGAGATCAACCGGCGTGTGGACGAGGCGGCGCGCATCCTCGACATCTCCGAGCTGCTCGATCGCAAGCCGAAGCAGCTCTCGGGCGGCCAGCGCCAGCGCGTCGCCATGGGCCGCGCGATCGTGCGCAATCCGAAGGTCTTCCTGTTCGACGAGCCGCTCTCGAACCTCGACGCCAAGCTGCGCGTGCAGATGCGCATCGAGATCAAGAAGGTGCATCAGAAGGTCCGCACGACGACCGTGTACGTGACGCACGATCAGGTGGAGGCCATGACGCTCGCCGATCGCGTCGTGGTCATGAACCATGGCGTGATCGAGCAGGTGGGCACGCCGACCGAGCTCTATCATCACCCGCGGACGCGGTTCGTCGCCGGCTTCATCGGCTCGCCGGCCATGAACTTCATCCCTGTGAACCTGCAGGACGAGGGCGGCCAGCTCAAGCTGCGGGTGAACGATGGCCTCTCGCTCACGATACCGCCTGCGCGCGCAAGCAAGTACGTGCAACACAAGGGCAATGGCTCCCTTCTGCTCGGCATCCGCCCCGAGCATCTGACCGACGCACGTGCGCAGCTCGAGCCGGGCGTCGTCGCATTCGATGCCGAGCTCGACGTGACCGAGCCCATGGGCATGGAGACGCTCGTCTACTTCCCGATCAACGGGGAGACAATATGCGGGCGCGTGAACCCGACGGCCGGCGCCAAGGAGGGCGCACCGCTCAAGATGGCGGCCGACCTCAACAACATGCATCTGATCGATCCCAAGAGCGGCCTCGTGCTCTGACCGGGCGCTCGCGGCGACTCCCTTAGGGGCGGTCGCGAGGCTCGCTACTCGCTGCCTGAAGCGGCGCTTGGTGGCAGGGCGCTTGGCGGCGGCGCCTGCTCGTCCGCGATGACGAGCCCGCTCTCATCCTTGAGCGCCACACCGGTGAGGCGGCGTACGAACGCCTCGCGCATGAGCCACGCGGCTTTGAAAGCGGCTTCCTCGACGCTCATGCCGGCGCCGTGAATGTTCGAGAGGCAGTTGCGTTCGCCGTCGGTGCGGCCGAGCTCGGGCGCGAACGTGAGGTACATGCCGAGGCTGTCGGGCGAGGAAAGCCCTGGCCGCTCCCCGATCATGACGAGCGCGAGGCGGGCACCGAGCAGCGCACCGATCTCATCGCCGATCGCCACACGCCCCTGGGTCACGACGACGACAGGCCCGATTGACCAGCCGTTCCTGCGGATATGAGGAAGGAGGGCTGCGGTCGTGGCGATTGCGTGCGCGTGGACAGCTCGCGCGGAGAGGCCATCCGCGATCACGAGTGCGATGTCGACACCGCCGGTCGTGCGCTCCGCAGCGACGGCATCGCGATCCGCCGCATCGAGGCGACGCCCGAGGTCGGGCCGCAACAAGTAGGAATGCCGCGAGACCGCGCGGCTCGTGACGGCCACATGCGCGAGGCCGAGGCTCTCCAGCCCGGAGACGATCCGGGCGGCGTCGAGCGGCGCGTGCACGGCGTCGCGCGCCTGCGCATGCGCGAGCGCGAACTTCATGGATTCGCTCGTCGGCAGCCCAGAGCCGGTCCGGCCGAGCGCGATGCGCGCCGGTGTGAGGTCCATCAGGCGGCGCCAGATGCCGTCCGGGATTTCGTCCGAGATCATTGCGCGATCTCCGCCAGCGGGCCGAGCATTCGCAGCGCCTGACCCGGAGCGACGAGGCGTCCGCCGGCCGCCGTGATCCCGCGCGCGGCGAGCCACGCCTCGAACTCGGGCGCGCGTTTGAGGCCGAGGACGTCGCGGATGTAGAGCTGGTCGTGGAAGGACGTGGACTGGTAGTTGAGCATTACGTCGTCCGCGCCGGGGATGCCCATGATGTAGCTGACGCCCGCGGCGCCGAGCAGCGTCAGCAGCGTATCCATGTCGTCCTGGTCTGCTTCGGCGTGGTTCGTGTAGCAGATGTCGCAACCGAGCGGCACGCCCATGAGCTTGCCGCAGAAATGATCCTCGAGTCCGGCGCGAATGATCTGCTTGCCGTCGTAGAGGTATTCGGGGCCGATGAATCCGACGACCGTGTTGACAAGCAGGGGCTCGAAGGCGCGGCAGACCGCGTAGGCGCGCGCCTCGAGCGTCTGCTGGTCGACGTCGTGATGCGCGCCGGCGGAGAGGGCCGAGCCCTGGCCTGTCTCGAAGTACATGACGTTCTCGCCGAGCGTGCCGCGCTTGAGCGAGCGGCCGGCATCGAGCCCTTCGCGCAGGATCGCGAGATCGATCCCGAAGGACTTGTTCGCGGCCTCCGTCCCGGCCACCGACTGGAAGACGAGATCGACGGGCGCGCCGCGATTGATGAGCTCGATCGACGACGTGGCGTGCGTCAGGACACATCCCTGCGTCGGGATGGCGAGGCGCGAGATGAGCTCGTCGAGGAGCTTCAGCAGGTCGGCGAGGCCTTGCATGTTGTCGGACGCGGGATTGATGCCGATGACGGCATCGCCGCAGCCATAGGCGAGGCCGTCGGCAATGGACGCGGCAATGCCGCGGGGATCGTCGGTCGGATGATTGGGCTGGAGCCTGACGGCCATCGTTCCGGGAAGGCCGATGGTATTGCGAAAACGCGTCACGACGCGGCACCTGCGCGCGACGGCGATCAGGTCCTGGTTGCGCATGAGCTTGCTGACGGCAGCGGCCATCTCGGGCGTCACGCCCGGCGCGATTGCGGAGAGGCGCGCAGTGGTGGCGTCCTCGGAAAGAAGCCAGTCGCGGAAGCCGCCGACAGTGAGGTGCGCGATCGCCTTGAAGGCGGCCGCGTCGTGCGTGTCCATGATGAGGCGGGTGACCTCGTCGGCCTCGTAGGGCACGACCAGCTCATTGAGGAAGGTCCTCAGGGGCACATCGGCGAGCGCCATGCGCGCGGCCACGCTCTCCTCGGCGCTCGCCGCGGCAAGACCGGCGAGCTGATCGCCGGAGCGGAGGGGCGTCGCCTTGGCGAGCAGCGTCCGCAGATCCTCGAAGACATAGACGCGCGTGCCGACGACGTGACGGTAGCTCATGGACTGTCGCTCTTAGCGGCGAGATGCCGCCCTCTGCCCGTCCGCAGTTTTTCATGAATCGCGGAAATCGCAAGTGAGACGCGGGCCCGCGCATCGCTCGACGTTCTTGCCCGATGCTCGGATTTTCATCGTGCCGGCGACGGAGGACGATGGGCGCGCCATGTCTCCCCCAATCCGGTGATGGCGCTCGCTGAACATTTCCCCATTTTGTGCATCGGACGGGGACAGCTGCCGTCACGAGGGACGAACCCGGCTAAAAGGTCAGGGCTCAGTCCATAAGCAAGCCGCGCCCGGCTTCGAGAGTCAGGGCGCGGTTTGCACTTTCCGACAGAGCACGTCTTTCTCAGAGGAGGGGCTTCAGGCCGCGGCGGAGGAGCTTCCGCTCAAGGCCGCGATTAGCTCCTCGCCGCTGAACGGCTTTTGAAGGAAGGGCACATCCTTGCTGATCGCGTTCGGCGGCACGGCAAGGCCGCTCATGACGATGACGCGCAGCTCGCTCTTCAAGAGCCACAGGATCAGATCGACGGCTTCCTCGCCGTCGAGATTGAGGTCGACCAGTGCGAGGTCGAGACATTGCGCGTTCGCCAGGTGCTCGGCCTCGACCGGCGTGGCAGCGGGTCCGACGACCTCGACACCCAGATCGGTCAGCGCGGTCGCCAGCGCCTGAGCGGCCGAGTGGTGATCCTCGACGACAAGCGCGCGGAGCCCCTGGAGCGATCCCTCGCCAATATCCTTCCCGTCCAATGATGACATATCGAAACTCACGTTGCGCCCGCCCGCCGCGTGCGCCGGCGACAATTGGGGGAGCTGAGGATGCGCTTCGCTTCGCGCATGTGGGCTCACTGATGTGACAGCGTCATTACACGGGATCGGGTCCTGCGATCGTCTGCTCAACTTGTCGCAGCGCGCGACATGTTGTCCTTCCCGACACGTGGTGGAGTGCTCTATCGCATCTTCCGCAAGGTCATCTCTTGAGGCGCGTCAAAAGCCGGGCGACTACCGCATCTGTACTGAACGGGAATCGTTCGAAATGCGATGCAAAGCAGCGAATTGGCCGCCGTTCGCAAATCGTGCAATTGTCAGAGCACGGGAGAAGAGTGCGTTGGTCGCAGGCTTTTCCTGGTCGATACAGCGGTTGCGGGATGTTTGGGAGCCCGGTCTTGAGCGGATTTGGGTGGGACGATCTGCGCTTCTTTCTCGCGGTCGCGCGGGAGGGCACACTCACGGGCGCGGCGCGTCGCCTGCGCACGGACCACACGACCGTCGGACGCCGCATCCGCGGCCTCGAAGAGAGCCTTGCCGCGAAGCTGTTCGATCGGCACACGACAGGCTACACGCTGACGCCGCTCGGGCACGCGCTGCTGCAGCACGCGGAGCGCATGGAAGCGGTCGCGATCTCCGCTCGCGCCGTCATCGATGAGATCAACCGCCCAATGTCGGGTCTCGTGCGCATCGGCGCGACGGACGGCTTCGGCACGTACTTCATCGCGCCGCGGCTCGGCAAGCTCAGCAATCTGCATCCGAGCCTCGAGATCCAGCTTTTGGCCATGCCCCGGATCTTCAGCCTGTCGCGGCGGGAGGCCGATCTGTCGATCGGATTGGCGCAGCCGGCGGAAGGACGCCTCTACTCGCGCAAGCTCATGGACTACGAACTCGGCGTCTACGCATCGACCGAGTATCTCGAGCGGAGCAAGAAGATCGAGAAGGTGGAGGATCTGCGCACGCATCCCTTCGTCAGCTACGTGGACGAGCTGATCTATGCCAAAGAGCTCAACTACGTCCCGCGCGTCGATCCTGCCATCCGTCCGACGCTCAAGAGCTCGAACCCGATTGCGCAGCTCAAAGCTATCGCCAGTGGATTCGGCGTCGGCGTCCTGCCGTGCTTCATGGCCGATCCCGAGCCGCTGCTCCGCCGGGTGCTCGTCGATGAGGTCGTGCTGCACAACACCTTCTGGCTGATCACGCACGCGGACCTGCGCCGGCTCTCTCGCGTGCGGACCGTCGCGGATTTCATCTATCGCGAGGTGAATGCCGAACGGGCGCTCTTTCTGCCGTCGACGGCCTGAGTCGAGGCTGGCGGCCTCAGGCCTGCTTGCGCACGTCGCTTCGGACGCCGCATTGGAGCGCGTGGCTCTGTGGCTTGATATCGAGGAGGCGGGCGACGTCCTTGGCCGCGGCGAGCACGGCTGTCGGATCGAGGCCCGTTTCGATGCCCATCTCGTGAAGCATGGTGACAATGTCCTCGGTCGGGAGATTGCCGACGGACGCCACGGTATCGGGCATGACGATGCCGCCGCCGATACCGCACACCGATCCTTCGATCCAGCACGCGCCGGCATCGAGTGCGGCGAGTACATTTGCGGTGCCATAGCCCGCGAGATTGTGAACGTGGAAGCCGAACTCGCAGTCGCTGAAGTCGCCGACGAGGCGCGCGAACAGGCCGTTGACGTGGCGCGGATCCTCCATGCCGACGGAGCCCGCGAGATAGAAGCGGCGGATGCCGGCGTTCCTGAGCTGCGCGATGACGCCGGCGACCTTGTCCTTAGGGATCGTGCCTTCATAAGGGCACCACATGGACATGCCGACGGCCATGACGAAACGGCGGCCGGCCTTGTCGGCGATGCGGAAGGCCTCGCCCGCCTGGGATATGGCCTCGTCGAGGCTCATGTTCTGGTTCTTGCGCAGGTAGGCTTCGCTGACGGTGAGCAGGCCGAGGATCTCGTCGACCTTGGCCGCGACCGCGCGATCGGCACCGCGCGCATTGGGCGCGAGCCCGCGATAGATCGTGCCGGCGCGCCGCCTGATGCGCGCACACACCTCCTCGGCATCGCGGAGGTGCGGAATGGCGCGCGGGTGAGCGAAAGCCGTGACCTCGACAACCGGGAAGCCCGCATCCGACAGCCGATCGATCATCGCGATTTTGGTGTCGGTATCGACCCAGCGGTGGAAGCTCTGCAGGCCGTCGCGCGGCGATACCTCGACAACGTCGACGCGCGCAGGAAATGAAAGCATCGCGCGCTCCTTTATCAGCGATCGTTGCGCGAGGCAGCGACGTCGATGCCTGCTGCTTCGAGCTCGTCGGGCGAGAAGCCGAGCGTATCGACGAGGATCTCGCGATTGTGCTGCCCGAGGCGCGGACCGGCGCTGCGGATTTCTCCGGGCGTGCGCGAGAACTTGCCGACGACGTCCTGCATGCGCAGCGAGCCGAGCTCCTCGTCCTCGACGGGCACGATGTTCTCGCGGGCCTGGATGTGGGGATCGGCAAAGATCTGCGCGATATCGTTCACCGGGGAGATGGCCGCATCGAATTTGACGAGGCGCTCGAGCAGATCCACTTGATCGAAGTTGATGATGGCCTTCTGCAGCACCTCGTCGAGGGCGGCGGCGTTCTTGATGCGCTCGCGGTTGTCCTTGAAGCGCGGGTCCTTGACGACCTCGGAGATGCCGAGAGCCTCGCAGATGCGCTCGAAAATGGACTGCGCGCTGCCGCCGATCGAGACCCACTTGCCGTCGCGCGTCTGGTAGGTGTTGCGCGGCGCGGTGAAAGGCAGGCGCGAACCGGAGCGCTGCTGGACGAGGCCGAGCTGATCGTAGTTGACGACCTGAGGCCCGAGCAGCGTCAGCAGCGTCTCGTAGATGGCGAGGTCGATGACCTGGCCCTTGCCGCTGCGCCGCTTCTCGTGGAGCGCCATGGAGGCAAGATAGGCGGCCATCAGGCCGGTGGTCGAATCCGCAAGCCCGAAGGCGGGGAGAAGCGGCGGGCGATCGGGAAAGCCGGTGATGTAGGCATAGCCCGCATAGGCCTCGGCGATCGTGCCGAAGCCGGGACGCTGGCGATACGGGCCGGTCTGGCCGTAGCCCGTGATGCGCACGATGATGAGGCCCGGATTGATGGCCATGAGCACGTCCGGTCCGATGCCCCACTTCTCGAGCGTCCCCGTGCGGTAGTTCTCGAGCAGGATGTCGGCATCCTTCACGAGCCGCTTCACGATCTCGACGCCGAGCGGCGTGCGCATGTCGGCGGTGACCGAGCGCTTGCCGCGGTTGACCATCTTGAAATAGAGGCCGACGCCATCCTTGCTCTCGCCCCAGTAGCGGATCTCGTCGCCGCTGCCCGGACGCTCGACCTTGACGACGTCGGCGCCCCAATCCGCAAGGTGCATCCCGCAAAGCGGCGCGGCGAGAAAGCTCGCGATATCGATGACCTTTACGCCGGCGAGCGGCTGTGAGTTCTCGGCGCTGGACTGGGGCATGGCTCGGCTCCGGATTCTGAGATTGGTGTCGTGCGGCTAAAGCGTCGGACCTTAAATGCGACCCACGCTTGAATTGAGGTGAATTTCAAGTCCGTTGCTTTAGCGCACGAGGAACAGGCTGATCTCCGGAATGTACGTGATCAGCATGAGCGCGAACAGGCGCGCGAACCAGAATGGCGTCACGCCGCGTATGACCTCGCCGACCGGCATCTCGGCAATGCCGGCCATGACGAACAGGTTGAGGCCGATCGGCGGCGTGAGCGTCGCGATCTCGACGTTGGCGACGTAGATGACGGCGAGATGGATGGGATCGACACCAAGCGCCATGCCGATCGGGAAGATGATCGGCGCCGTCAGCACGATCATCGAGATGCCTTCGAGCGGGCCGCCGAGAATGAACAGCAGCACGTTCACCATGAACAGGAACTGCACCTTGGTCATGCCGGCTTCCTGGAAGAAGGCGGAGATATCGGCCGAGATGCCGAGGCGCGTCAGCATGAAGCTCAGGATGTTGCCGCCGATGATAACGAGAAAGATCATGCAGGACTGCATCACAGCATTCTGTCCGGACCGCCAGACGTCCATGAGCGTGGCGCTGCGGTAGACGAGAATGCCGAGGAAGATGGCGTAGACGAGCGCGATGGCGGAGACCTCGGTCGGCGTGAGGAAGCCGCCGTAGATCGAGCCGAGAATGAGGAATGGCATGACGAGCGCGGGGATTGCCGGCGGCAGGCGGCGCGCGAAGCCACAATAGTCCGGGCGCTGGGTGACGATGCCGTAGCCGCGCCGGTGCGATACGACGTAGGCGGTGACGATCAGAAGAAATGCCTCGAGCAGGCCCGGAAGAATGCCGGCGAGAAAGAGCTTGTCGACCGGCATGCCGACGACGGCACCGATGACGATGAAGGAGAGCGAGGGCGGGATCATCACACCGAGCGTGCCGCCGACGGCCGCGAGGGCTGCCGCGAAGCGCGCGGGATAGCCCTCGTTCTTCAGGCTTTCGACAGACGAGGCGCCGACGGCGGCAGCCGTTGCGACGGACGAGCCGCTGATGGCGGCGAAGAACACGCAGGCGAGGAGCACGGTGACGGCAAGCCCGCCGCGGATGGCGCGTGCGAAGGTGCCGATCAGCTCAACGATCACGGTCGCGATGCGCCCGCGCATCATGAGATCGCCCGTCCAGATGAAGAATGGAATGGCGACGAGGGCGTAGCTGTCGACGGACGTGAAGGCGTTCTGCGCGATGGTGTGCAGGGGGACGCCGGACGCAAACAGCACGAGCAGCGCGCCGCAGACGGCCATGGCGACCGCCATGTGCACGCCGATCGTGAAGAGGACCAGCATCAAGAGAAGTGCGGAAGCGATCAGGGTCATCGGCGCTATTCGGTCTCGATCGTTTCCGCGAACACGGTTCGCCGGGTGAGGCCGCGCCAGAGCGCGCCGAGATAGAAGATCAGCAGCATGGCAGCGCCGATCGGCAGCATGATCTGAACCCGCCACATCTCGAGATCCATGGCCGATTCCGACAAGAGGCCGTTGCGATAGAGCTGCATGGTTTGGAGAGTGCCCGCGTAGCAGAGGAAGCCCGCGAACAGCACGCCGCAGATGGCGGAGATCACGTCACAGAGATGCTGGATGCGCGGGGGCAGCCTGCGGTGCACGAAATCGGCGCGGATATGGTAGCCGTGACGCGCCGAGAGCGCGAGGCACAGGAAGAACGCCCAGACGACGCCGTAGCGCACCAGCTCCTCGACCCAATGATAACTTTCATTGAGCGCAATGCGGGAGGCCGCCTCGAACAGCATCAGGCTCGCCGCGACGACGAAGCATAGTACGCCGATGTTGAGGACGATGTTGTCCTCGAACCATTCCCAGGCCTGGAAGACTCGGCTGGCTGGGGGCGGCGACGATGGTAGCGCCGCCCCCTCGGTAGGATCAGCCGCCATGACGCTTGGCGATCTCGCTGTAGGCTTTCATCGCGTCCGGATAGCGGGTTTCGAAGCCCTTGACGACGCTTTCCACGGCCTTGCGGAAGGGTGCGGCCTCCTCGGCATTCGCGGCCCAGAACGTGCCGCCCTGCTTCGTCATGACGTCGATCTCCTCGCGGTCCTTCTTGATGGCCTGCGCCCACTGCGTCGCCGCGAATTCCGACATGGTGTCGCGAATGATCTTCTGATCCTCGGGCGCGAGGCCGTCGAGCCACTTCTTGTCGACGGCGACCGCGTAGGTGAGAAGGCCAAGTCCCGGAACGAGGCTCCCCTGCTTGGCAGTGATGCCGACAATGCGGGCCCAGGCGGAGCCCGAGGTGACGATGCCGTCGATGGCACCCGTCGCGAGCGCCATGCTCATTTCGCTCGCGGCGATCGAGATGGGGCTGCCGCCATAGGCGCGGATGATGTCCGACTGAATGCGTCCGCCGGTAACACGCACCTTCTGGCCCTTGAGGTCGGCGATCTTGCGGATGGGGCGGTCCTTGAACAGGAAGAAGAGATCGGTCGTCCGCAACAGCGCCAGAACCTCAATGTTCTTCGGCTCGGTGAACGACGAGACGAGCTTCGTCAGGTCCTTGGCGAAGCCGGGCTTCATCATCTGCTCGTCGCTCATGACGAAGGGCAGGATGAGCATGCCGACGCGCTGGTCGATCGCCTCGAGATTGACGCTCGCGGGCCAGACGATGTGCACGGCGCCCGTGCCGAGTGCGCCGACAGCGTCGCGATCGTTATAGAGCTGGGACGAGGGAAAAACCTTTGCCGTGATGCGTCCGTTCGAATTCTTGGCCAGCATCTCGGCGTACTGGTTCATCTCCGTCGTCTTCCAGTGCGTCGCCGCGACCTCGTTGGTCATGATGATTTCGATCTTGGCCTGCGCGTGCGCAGTCCCGATCGACAGTCCGCAGGTCATGGCGAGCGCTGCGGCCCACTGGGCAATCTTCATCGTTTCCTCCATCGTATGAGTTTATCGTTGGGTTCGGCTTTCGTCGCGCCTAGAGGCGCAGGACCTTGAGGGCGTTCTCCCGGAAGATCATGCGGCGCGCCTCCTCCGGCAGGAAGCCGAGGCTCTGCTCGGGCATGTCGTTGTCCCAGTGGGGATAGTCCGAGCTGAACATGAGCAGGTCGTAGCCGAACAGCTTGATTAACGTGTGCAGGTCATCGGACTTCACGGGCTCGTCGAGAGGCTGCGTCGAGAGACGTACATTCTCATGGATGTAGTCTATCGGGGATTTCTTTACCCACGGCGTCTCGTGGCGGAGGCTCCGCCACGTGCGGTCCATGCGCCAGAGCAGCGGAAGGATCCAGGCGAAGCCGTATTCCACGAAGAGGAAGCGCAGGCCGGGGAACTTCTCGAACGTACCGTTGAAGACGAGGCTTGTGAGGCTCGCCTCGCCGATCTGGGAGAGCGAGACGTAGCGCTCGATGTAGCTCTCGGGCCAGCCGACGGCGGTGTGCGGGGCGCCATAGTAAACGCTGTCGGCGCCGGTCAGATGGTTCATGATGGGGAGGCCGTGGCGATGGGCCTCGGCGTAGATCGGATCGTAGTGGCGGTTGCCCATGCGGATGTTGAGCATGGGAAGCGAGACTGCGGCGACGGCCGGATTGGAGGCGAGCCGGCGGATCTCGGCGGCGCCCGCCTCCGGGTTCTGGACGGGCACGGAGATGGCGAGGCGCAGCGGGCCGTTGCCGGTCAGCTTCCAGTTGTCGAGGAAGAAGTCGTTAAAGGCCGAGCAGAGCACGGCGCTCTCGTCGGGGCCGGCGAGGGCGGCCGCCATGGCGCCCGGCTGCAGGCAGTTGAGGACGCCGATCTCGACGCCGTTTGGATCGAGAAAATCCGACTTGATATAGGCCGGGTCCGAGCCGCCGGGTCCGCCGTCGGGCGTCTTGGCGTCACCTCTGAGGGCGGAGCCGTTCGGATGCTCGAAGCGCAGCGTCAGCGGCGCCACGGTGACGACTTCGGCCGCCTTCTGCTTGAGGCGCTTCTGCCAGGAGAGCGGCATGTAGGGGTAGAGCGATTTCATGCCACCCTTCACGATCGGGTGGATGTCGCAGTCGATGATCCCCAGGCGATCGCTCTGGGGAGAGGATGAGCGTTCCGCCGTCAGCGTGTCAGAGCTCATTTTCCGGCTCCTTTGTCTCTCGAGTTGCGATCCGGTTGCGGCTAGATTCTCACGTAGACTTCGCCGCCGCGAACCTCGGTGGGAAATTTGCGCAGTTTTCCTCGCGTGATGCCGAACAGGCTCGCGCCCGTCTCGATGTCGAATTCATAGCCGTGCCAGGGGCACTTCAGCACCTTGCCGTCATTGGCATAGATGAGCTCGCCGGGAGCGCTCGGCAGCATGGTGCCGCCGATCGTGCCCTTGCACACGGGCGCACCCTTGTGCGGGCAGACGTTCAGCACGGCCTGGACGGTGTCATCTTGGCTGCGAAGGATGCCGACCTGGTGCCGGCCGATTTGCACGATGCGCAGAACGCCGACATCAAAGCTGGTCAGCGCGCCGACGTGCGCCTCCTCTCGTTTCATCCCTGGGGTGCTCGTGTTTTGATGTGTTCTAGGCTGCGATCATTTCGCAAGCCAGCCGGCCGATCCACGCTCAAACGTGCACATCAGATGGTCTAAAATGCACGGTGTCTCCGCCTGCACGGTGTGGCGGGGGCGGTTCGCCGGACTGTTTTGCTCGAGCGCCGGCATCTTGTCCGACGATTTGGGGCGAACTTGAGCATTCGTGGGTACTTTCCCGAGGGTAATCCCGGATTGTTCCGTGTCGGCAGCGGCCGAATAGTGGGCAAACGCGGAGCGGAGGCCGGAGACGACGATGACACTCCTGAGGATGAAGGCTGCGGGCCTCGGTCTGGTTCTGGTCGGGGGACTGATGGTAGCGCACGGTGCGGCCGATGGGCGGATGTGGGAAACAGCCCTCGGGCTGGTGGTCGTCGGCCTGGGCATAGCGCTGCTGGCGGCCAAGGTCATCCGGCGCACGACGCCGACGACGCGCGAGTTCTGAGCCGCCCTTTTGGGATAGCTTCCTTGCCCCCTCGCCAAAGAGCCTGACGGTCCCGGCGAGCACTCTATTTGGGGGGAGGGAGGGAAGCGCTCGCCGGGCTGTGGCGCCGTGCACCCGGTCAGTGACGGCGAAATCTGAACGCGTGGCTCGGAAACGGGTTCCATTCACCGTTTACGATGCTCAGGAATAGAGCGCGCGTTCCATCAAAGTTCTTCGCCGGTATTCCGCGAACCTGCTGGGCTTACTGCGACGTGCCCATGGGATTGGAGCGGTCCTTCCAAATGAAGAAGCCGCTCGCCTCGATGCCTCTCAGCACCGGCTCGGGTGCGACATGCACGGGCATGGCCTCGCGAACGCCGAGGGCGATACTTCCATGCAATGCCCATCCCTGCGGCGCCTTCCCCGTCGGGATGTTGGCGCCCGTGGGATCCCGCGACACGGCATGGATTGTGGGGTCCTGCTTGCAGTAGAACAAATACGCAGCACTCGCGTCGTCGTCGCCAGAGGACAGAACGGGAGGGGCGCTGCGGTTCATGGGCCTGCAACGTGACGAAGCTCGCATCGTTCCAATGAACGCCGCAAGAATCGACCCGTGCGCCAAAAAGGGCTCGGCATAAGGGACAGGTGCGTAGACGCCAATGTCGGCAATATCGATCTATTCGGCAGTTGCGGCTCTCGCCGTCGTGTTGGGCATGATTGCCGGTCGCGTGTTCGCGATCGAGGGCGGCCGGCGGCTCCCGGCGATACTGGCTGCTGCTTACATCGGCGCGGGTGTCGGCCTGATAAGCGCGACCCTGGTCGGCCCACTTCTCGCGCTCGTAGCGCAGTACGTGAATGCGGAGACGGCGACGTGGTTCGACGCCCTCGACGTTGCCGGCACGTCGCTGTTGTGGGGGACGGTGGCTGGCGCGGCAGGCGGCCTGGCGATCGGCCTCGTCATTTCAGTCTTGCCGGCCGCGTGGTTCAAGTAGCGGACAGGAATTCCACTCGGCTGCTCGTCGCGGACGATCGCCTTGCTGTCGATGAGATTGAGGCGCAGCATGTCCCTTGCCAAGTCGGATTGAACCGACGGCTATCAGGGAGTTGACGCCATGGACAAGATTTCCCGGCGTGCTGCGCTGTTGGGCGCAGGCGCGGTTGCGACGCTGTCTGCCGGCTCCGGTCTCGTAAGCGCGGCCATGGGCCCCGACGACAAGTTCGACCTCCTCGTCAAGGGAGCGGATGTCCTCGATCCGAGCCAGGGACTGCGCGGCAAGCGCGACATCGGCATCCGGTATGGTCTCATCGAAGCGCTCGCGGAAGACATTCCCGCCGCTCGATCGCACCGAACGCTCACGGCGACCGGCAAGCTTGTGGTGCCGGGACTAATCGATCTTCACGCGCACGTCTTTCCTTATGGTTCGGCGATCGGCATTCCCGCCGACGAGCTTGTTGCAAACCAGGCGACGACGACCTTGGTCTCGGCGGGCGATGCCGGCGCCAACAACATTGCGGCCTTCAGGCGTTTCATCGTTCCGGCGACGCGCGCGCGTCTTTATGCTTTCGTGCACATTGCGAACCACGGTCTTACCGGCTTCCCCGTTCCCGAGCTTTACAATATCGATTTCGCGCAGGTCGACTCGGCTGCGCGTGCGATTGCCGAGAACTCGGACTTCGTGCTCGGCGCCAAGGTACGTATGAGTGAGAACGTCATCGCCAAGCACGGCCTCGAGCCGCTGAAGCGCGCGATCATGGCGTGCGAGCGCGCGGGCACCGGCGGCAAGGTGATGTGCCACATCGGGGGCGTCGAGACGCCGGCGCTGATGTCGGAGATACTTGACCTGCTACGTGCGGGAGATGTGTTGACGCACGCCTACAGCGGCGCGCCGAACATTGCCAACCAGTTCACCAACATCGTGCAGGACGGCAAGCTGCTCCCGGCGGCGGTCGAAGCCAAGAAGCGCGGCGTGGTGTTCGATGTTGGGCACGGCGGCGGCTCGTTCGACTACACCGTCGCGGAAGCCGCGATCGCCAGTGGCGCCGGACCCGACGTCATCTCTTCCGATATCCATGTCTTCAGCGGCAACTCTCCGGGTATGCCTTACCTCACGTGGGTCATGAGCAAATTCATGAACCTCGGCTACACGCTGGAGCAGGTCGTCACCATGGCGACGACGGCGCCGGCCAAGGTCATCAACAAGATGCCGAAGGCGGGCACCCTGCAAGTGGGCGCTCCGGGCGACCTATCGCTGCTCGAGGTCGTCGAGGGGCCGGTAAGCTTTGTCGATACCCGCAACAACAAGCGCGAGGGAAAGATCCATATCAAGCCGGCCGGCGCTGTCGTCGCCGGCGTCGCGTATGGCCGGCCATACCAGTCGCCATTTGCCGTGCGGTGATCCTGCGGGCGGCCAGCGGAATCGCGAGCAAGACGTTCTGCTGGCCTGCCTCGGGAATGGGCGCCCGGATGCTGAAGCCTCTTTCTCGGAATTTTGGTGGAGAGGGTTGGATTCGAACCAACGTAGGCGAAGCCAACGGATTTACAGTCCGTCCCCTTTAGCCACTCGGGCACCTCTCCACGCACAGCACGACCGAAGCAAAACCCGGCGGGGCCAACCGCTTATTGAGCGGCGCCGACCGGGCTCGTCCCGTGCTGGAAGCCCGCCTTATCGGGGCCTAGGCCCGCCCTGTCAATGCCTATCGGACAGAGGACCCGGCCCCGGTGCAGGATCAGCCCGCGGCCTTGTCGCGCAGCGGGACAACGTTGTGCATGGTGGCCGCGCCCTGCGAGAGGAAGCGCTTGATATTGCGGGCGGCCTGGCGAATGCGGTGCTCGTTCTCGACGATGGCAATGCGGACATAGCCCTCGCCGTGCTCGCCGAACCCGACGCCGGGCGCGACAGCGACCTCGGCCTTCTCGACCAGGAGCTTCGAGAACTCGAGACTGCCGACCTCCTTGAAGGCCTCGGGGATGGGTACCCAGGCGAACATGGAGGCGGCCGGCGGCTCGAAGCTCCAGCCGGCATTGGCGAAGCTCTCGACCAGCACATCGCGGCGGCGCTTGTAGGTTGCGCGCATCTCGTGGATGCAGTCCTCGGGGCCGTTGAGGGCCGCGGCCGCCGCCACCTGGATCGGCGTGTAAGCACCATAGTCGAGATAGCTCTTCACGCGGGCCAGCGCCGCGAGCAGGCGCTCGTTGCCGACCGCGAAGCCCATGCGCCAGCCGGCCATGGAATAGGTCTTCGACATGGAGGTGAACTCGACGGCGACGTCGATGGCGCCCGGCACCTGCAGAAGCGAGGGCGGCGGGTTCGCATCGTCGAAATAGACCTCGGCATAGGCGAGGTCGGAGAGCAGGATCAGCTCGTGCTGCTTCGCGAACTGAACGAGCTCGCGATAGAAATCTAGACTCGCGACGTGCGCCGTCGGGTTCGCCGGATAGCAGACGACGAGGGCGAGCGGCTTCGGGATCGAGTGCTTCACGGCCCGCTCGAGCGCGGGGAAGAAGGCGGGCGTCGGCTCCGCCGGCACCGAGCGGATGACGCCGCCGGCCATGAGGAAGCCGAAGGCATGGATCGGGTAACTCGGGTTCGGCACGATCACGACGTCGCCGGGCGCGGTGATGGCCTGCGCCATGTTGGCGAAGCCTTCCTTCGAGCCGAGGGTGGCGACGACCTGCGTGCTCGGGTTCAGCTTCACGCCGAAGCGACGGCCGTA
>JAEWIJ010000194.1 GCA_023387235.1 Pseudomonadota bacterium | reverse complement strand
GTTCTGTACTACGCAATGGGTGCGCACGATCGGCAGTGGCAGCATCCTGAGCTGGCGCCGTTCGAGTCGGTTATGCCAGGCGTGCAACTACGCTGGCTCGGCGGCAGTGCTTACTGCAATCCGCGCGTGCTGCGCTCAGTTTCCGAGGTGGACGCCGACGTCGTTATCGTAAGCGACTACTCTGTTCCGACAGCGCAGGTTGCCATGCGGGCCCTCGGGATGAGAGGGCGCGCGTGGATCTTCTGGGGCGAGTTGCCGGGTTTCAATCAGCGTAACCGGCTCGGCTCCTTCATGCGGAGGCGTCTCCAGGCGCCGTTGGCGACGGCTCGCGCCATCGCTGCAATCGGTAGCAAGGCGGTTGTGGCTTACGAGGAGCTTTTTCCGGGGAAGGCCATCTTCAACATCCCGTACTTCTGCGATCTTGCTCCTTATCAGGAGGCTAGGCGAAAGAAAGCCGCCTTCCAAGGCGACTATATCGATGTTCTGTTCTCGGGGCAGCTCATTCCCCGCAAGGGGTGCGATGTCCTGGTCGAGGCATTTTCGAAGGTGGCTTCAAGACACGCACAGGCGCGTCTCGTCGTGCTCGGCGGTGGACCCGAGGGCCAAGCGCTCGAAGGCATGGTGCCCGATGCTCACCGCGAGCGTGTCGTCTTTCTTGGACATCGTGAGCCGCACGAGATTCCCGAGATATTCGCTTCGGCGGATGTCTTCTGCTTGCCGAGCCGGCATGACGGCTGGGGCGTGGTCGTCAACGAGGCGATCGGCGCCGGGTTGCCGCTTGTCGTCAGCGATGCCGTAGGCGCCGGTCACGACCTCGTCCGTCATGGCGTGAATGGTTACCTCACGCGCATGGAAGATCATGAGCAGCTTGCCGAGGCGCTCGATCGTATTGTCGGCGATGCGACGCTGCGTGCGCGGCTGGGGATGGCGTCGCAAGCCATGGCGCGCGAGTGGGATCTCGACGCGGGCGTGTCGCGCTGGTCGATGGCCTTCGACAGTGTGCTCGCGCAGGGGCGGGTCGCGTGAGGATTGCCCTCGTGTCTTCGGGGTCCGGCTCGCGTGGTGGCGGCGAGGTTTACCTGCGATTTCTCGCGGCCGGTCTCGCAAGGCAAGGATGCGAGGTTCATGCGATCGTACCAGCAGCGCCACGCATGGATGAGCTCGCGGAGTCGCTGGCCACCGCTGCCAAGGTCACGCGCTTGCCGGTTACGGCCACTTACGATCGCCGATTGCGCAATATCGGCGCGCTCCTGGACGGAGAGCAACAGGCGCGCCTCGCCGCAGCGATTGCTGCCCTGAAACCTGATGTGGTGCACGTCAACCAGCAGGTGGCGGAGGACGGCCTTGATTTCGTACGCGCTGCAGAGCGCAGCGGCATTCCCTGGATATCGACCGTACACATTGGTCGTACCGCGCGTGAGCTCGGTGCGCTCGGGGGGCGCCTGCGCGATTTTGTGACCACGCGAGCGCTCAGGCGTCCGGGCTCGGTGTACGTTACGGTTTCCGAGGCCTCCCGCGAGCAACTTGCTTCGCGCTTCTCGAACGGCGCCCGGAACCCCCACGTTGTCGTCGTGCACAATGGCGTGCCGGTGCCGGAAGCTTCAGCGCTCGTCGCCGCGCGCGAGATAGCTCGGCGCGATTGGGGCATCGGGCAAGACGAAATCGTCGTCGGCGCCGTCGGCAGGATCGAAGCGCAGAAGAATCCGCTCGCGCTTGTCGACCTCCTGGACACGATGGCAGCGGGGCAGACCATACGGCTTGTGTGGATCGGTGATGGCCAGCTCAGGAGCGAGCTCGAGAGCGAGGCTTTGGCGCGCCTCGGAAGCAAACGACTTGTCGTTGATGGATGGCGCAGCGACGCCGCAACGCGCATGGCAGGCTTCGACATCTTTGCCATGCCGTCGATCTATGAGGGCCTGCCGCTCGCCTTGCTCGAAGCGATGCACGCCGGCTTGCCAATCGTGGCAACGCGAACCGATGGGACGCCGGAGGCTATCGAGCACGGTGTGTCGGGATTACTCTGCTCGAGCGGAGATGAATTTCGGCAGTGCCTGAAGTTGCTCGCCGAGGATCCCGAACGGCGGCAGGCCCTTGGAAGGGCGGCCCTCGACGCGGCGCGTGAGCATTTCAGTTGCTCTGCAATGGCGGCCCGCCTGATCGAGATCTATAAGGAGCAGATGGATGCCCGACGGCACCGACCGTCGTGAGATCGGCGTGCGACGCGTGCTTCACGTGTCGCCGTACATCCATCCGGCCGCGGGCGGGCCTCCCGTGGTCGTCGAAAGATGGGCCGAGCTGGCCCGCGCGCATGGGTGGGACGCGCATGTGCTCTCCACGCCGGCGCTGTCGCCGGACGGCGGCCAGAGTCTGCGCGCGGCGGCCGCAGGACGTTACAAGCTGTCGCTCGTATCATCGGCGCTCGAAGCCCTGTGGGGATCGGGGCGCGCGCAAGTCCGCCGCCTCGTTCAGGATGCCGACGTCGTTCACTTGCACACGATGTGGAGCCCGTTGAATGCGATCGTGGCGCGTATCTGCCGCCGTTGCGACAAGCCTTATGTCATCTCGCCCCATGGCATGCTGGATCCCTATTCTCTGGGTATCCGGGCGCTCAAGAAGCGCGCCTATTTGAGGATGGTCGAGAGCCGTACGATACGTGGCGCCGCGGGCGTGCTCTTTACGACCGATGACGAGCGCGATCTGGCTGTCGCGCAGATCGGGCCTGTGCCCAATCCAGGTGTCGTCGGCTTGGGTGCCGACACGCCGCCTGCCTCCCGTGATGTGCTCCAGGCTCGATTCCGGTCGGAGCATCCCGATCTCGCGGACAAGAAGCTCATCATATTCCTTGGACGGCTGCACCCGAAGAAACGACCGGACGCGATCATCCGCGCCATGCCGGCCATTCGCGCAGAGATACCTGATGCGGCGCTGCTGCTGGTCGGCGTCGGGCAGGAGGACTACGTCGACGGCCTGAAGAAGCTCGCGAGCAATCTGGAGCTCAGCGCGAGTGTTCATTTCCTCGGCCACCTGACGGGCGGCGAGAAGTGGAGCGCTCTGGCGGCGTCGCGCGTCTTCGCCCTTCCGTCGCTGCAGGAGAACTTTGCAATCGCCGTGGCGGAGGCGCTTCAAGCTGGTGTGCCGGCGCTCATTACGGAGAGGATCAATATATGGCGCGAGATCGTCGGTGCGGGGGCCGGCGTGGTGCTGCAGGAAGAGCGCCTGAAGGATGACATTGCGAAACACGCCGTCGCGCTGCTGAGCGACGTGCATCGCTGTCATGACATGGCGCAAAGGGCGCGCGCGCTGGCCCTTCGCACCTACAGTTGGCCGGCGAGCGCGCAGGGCCTGTGTGCCTACTACGATTCTGTACACAACGCGGAGCGCACGCGAGTTGGAGAGCGTGATGGTTGATGGCGGTCTGTCGCGCGAGTCGGCCGATCGCGGAGGTCGCACGCGCCTTGTCCCGCGGCCGGCGCCGTCGGTGGCAAACAAGATCGCCCGGGCTGCCTGGGCCATCGTCAGGGCGCTCCTGTTCCGACCGACGCCGGCGCCGCTGCACGCGTGGCGACGCCTCCTCCTGCGCGGCTTCGGCGCACGGATCGGCAGCCGCGTAGCCATCTATCCAAGCGCCGTCATCTGGGCGCCGTGGAACCTGACGATCGATGCGGGAGCGACGATCGG
>JAEWIJ010000178.1 GCA_023387235.1 Pseudomonadota bacterium | reverse complement strand
GTCGCGGTCGCGATATAGGCTGCCTCGATCGTCGGGGCGTGGTTGGTGAGAGCGAACGCCTGCCACGCGGTTTCGAATGCCCGCGCGGAAACGGGCATTCCCTTCAGCTCCGGTTGTCCGGAGACCGAATCGGTGACCGCGCCGATGAGCGTGCCGACGCGCGCGCGATTGGCGAGCTGGCTCGTCCAATGCATGGGAACGAAGAGCGATCCAGCACCTTGGCGCTCGGTGACAATGGCGCGACAGATGATCGTGCCGCTCGGGCTTGCGACCTCGGCGAGCGCACCATCGACGATGCCGAAGACAGCCGCATCCGAGGGATGGATTTCGACGAACGGCTCAGGTGCGGCGCCCATGAGGCGCGGTGACTTCGCAGTGCGCGTCATGGTGTGCCACTGATCGCGAACGCGGCCCGTATTGAGCGTCAATGGTGCGCGCGGTGTCGTTGCCTGAGCGAGCCCGCGGAAGGGCGTCGCGACGAAGTGCGCGCGACGATCGGGCGTATAGAAGCCGCCATCGGCGAAGAAGCGCGTTGTGCCGGGCGGCGGTCCTGCAGGACGTGGCCACTGGAAAGGCAGGAGCGCGTCGTACGATCCGCGCGAGAGTCCGGCCGCGCCGCTGATGTCGAGATCACGCGAACCCCCGTTTGCGACGCCCGTCAGCCGCGCGTGCTCGTCGAAGATTTCACTTGCATGGGAATAGGGGAACGCCGCGCCGAAGCCCATGCGCTTCGCGACTTCGGTCATCTGCCACCAGTCCGGTCGCGCTTCGCCTGGCAACGACAGGAAGGCGCGCTGGCGCGAGATGCGGCGCTCGGAGTTGGTGACCGTGCCGTCCTTCTCGCCCCACGCGGCGGCCGGCAGGAGCACGTGCGCGAGCGCCGTCGTGTGGGTGTGGCGATTGACGTCCGAGACGACGACGAAGGGGCAGGCGGCGATCGCGGCGCGCACGCGGTCGGCTTCGGGCAGGCTCACGACGGGATTGGTCGCCATGATCCAGAGCGCCTTGATGCGCCCATCCGCGACGGCGCGGAAAAGATCGACGGCCTTGAGGCCCGGTTTGTCGGCGATCGTCGGCGCGTTCCAGAAATGGCGAGCGACGCGGCGATGATCCGCGTTCTCGAGCTCCATGTGCGCGGCGAGCATGTTCGAGAGCCCGCCGACCTCGCGCCCGCCCATGGCATTCGGCTGGCCGGTGACCGAGAAAGGCCCCATGCCCGCCCGGCCGATGCGCCCCGTCGCCAGATGGCAATTGAGGATCGCATTGACCTTGTCCGTGCCGGCGGACGACTGGTTCACGCCCTGGCTGTAGACCGTGACGACGCGCTTGGTTTCGGCGAAGAGCTCGTAGAAGTCGGCAATGCGCGAGATGGGCAGCGATGTCGCACGCGCTGTTTCGACGAGGCTCAGCTCCGCAGCGGTGGCAAGGGCAGCCGGCAGGTTGCGCGTGTGCTGCGCGACGTAGTTCTCATCCAATCGGCCACTTGCGGCGAGATGGGCGAGCAATCCATTGAAGAGGGCAACGTCCGCGCCCGGCGCGATCGCCAGATGGAGATCGGCGATGTCGCACGTCGAGGTTTCGCGCGGATCGATCACGACGATCTTCGTGCCACGCATCTCGCGAGCGGCCGCGAGGCGTTGATAAAGCACGGGATGGCACCACGCGAGATTCGAGCCGACGAGCACGACGAGATCGGCGATCTCCAGGTCCTCGTACGTGCCGGGGACGGTGTCCGTGCCGAATGCGCGTTTGTGGCCTGCGACCGAGGAGGCCATGCAGAGGCGCGAGTTCGTGTCGATATTTGCCGAGCCGAAGAAGCCTTTCATCAGCTTGTTGGCGACGTAGTAGTCCTCGGTCAGGAGCTGGCCCGAGAGATAGAACGCCACGCTGTCGGGGCCGTGCTCCGCGATCGCGGCCGAGAACTTCCGCGCCACGAGATCGAGGGCGGCGTTCCAGCTCACGTGCTCGCCGTGCACGAGTGGATGCAGCAGGCGACCGTCGAGCGAGAGCGTCTCGCCGAGGGCAGCCCCCTTCGAGCAGAGGCGCCCGAAGTTCGCCGGATGCTCGGGATCGCCGGCGATTTCGGCCGTTCCGTCACTGAGCGGGCGCGCCAATATCCCGCAGCCGACGCCGCAGTAGGGGCAGGTCGTCCGTGTTGCGCAGCCGCTCATGAGCAAGCCTCAGTCCGCGCGCGCCGCCAGCACGTCGGCGTCGATGAGAATGCGGCCGTTGTCCACGCGCACGCCGAACGTTCTGACCTGGCCCTCGTCGGCACCTTCCGCCGTGCCCTTCTCGAGCGAGATGACCCAGTTGTGCAGCGGGCAGGTGACCGTGCGGCCGTGGACAATGCCCTGGCTCAGCGGGCCGTTCTTGTGCGGGCAGCGGTCATCGAGCGCGAAGATCGCGTCGTCCTCCGCCCGGAAAACCGCAATGCAGCCGATGGGCGTCCTCACTACGCGGGCGCCGAGGCGCGGTATGTCGTCGATCGCGCCGATGTCGATCCAGGCCTTTTCCCAAACCTTTTCCATGAGCGTCATTCTGCGGCCTCTGCGCGCGTGAGATCGGCGAGCGGACGGAACTCGTGCGCATCCTTTCCTTGCGCGCGTTCCGCCCATGGATCGATCTGCGCGAACTTCTGCGAATAGACGAAACGGTCGCGCAGGGCGTGGCGACGGTCGACGTCGTCGAGCACATGCTGGCGGATGGACTCGATGCCGACGCGGCGCGCCCATTTGTAAATGCGCTCGAGATAGCGGCCCTGCTCGCGATAGAGCTGCACGAGCGCGGCGATCACGTCGACGACCTCGTCTTCCGTATCGACGTGACCGAGGAGATCGGTCTGCTTGACGTCGAGGCCGGCGGCGCCGGCGAAGTGGATATCAAAGCCGGAGTCGATGCAGATGACGCCGACGTCCTTGCAGGTCGCCTCGGCGCAATTTCGCGGACAGCCCGAGACGGCCATCTTGACCTTGGCCGGTGTCCACGAGCCCCACATGAAACGCTCGATGCGCACGCCGAGCCCGGTCGAATCCTGCGTGCCGAAGCGGCACCAGTCCGTGCCGACGCAGGTCTTTACCGTGCGCAGACCTTTTGCGTAGGCGGCGCCCGAGACCATGCCGGCAGCGTTGAGGTCCGACCACACGGCAGGCAGATCTTCCTTGCGCACGCCGAGTATGTCGATGCGTTGGCCGCCGGTGACCTTCACCGTCGGAATGGCGAACTTGTCAACGATGTCGGCGATCGCGCGCAGCTCCTTGGCGCTCGTCACACCGCCCCACATGCGCGGCACGACCGAGTACGTGCCGTCCTTCTGGATATTGGCGTGCACGCGCTCGTTGATGAAGCGCGATTGCGAATCGTCCTGGTATTCGCCGGGCCACGTCGAGAGCAGGTAGTAGTTGAGCGCTGGCCGGCACTTCGCGCAGCCGCATGACGTCTTCCACTCGAGCGCCTGCATGAGGGCGGGAATGGACTTCAGCTCCTGCGCCACGATGAGGCGGCGCACGTCGTCATGGCCGAGGTGCGTGCAGCCGCACATGGGCTGGACGGCTGCGGGATTGTAGCGGTCGCCGAGCTTGAGCTTCAGGAGCTGCTCGACGAGGCCCGTGCAGGAGCCGCAGGACGCCGATGCTTTCGTGCGCGCACGCACGTCGTCGAGCGACGTCAGCGAGAAGGCATCGATGGCGCTCGTGATCTTGCCCTTGCACACGCCGTTGCAGCCGCAGATCTCCGCCTCGTCAGGCAGAGCCGCAACGGCGGCCGTAGGGTCGCCGACATTTCCTCCCGCAAAAGCAGGCCCGAAGATCAGCGTATCGCGCATGGGCGCGATATCCGTGCCCTTGCGCAGCATGTCGAAGAACCAGGCGCCATCGGCGGTGTCGCCGTACATGACGACGCCGATGATGCGGTCGTCCTTGAGCACGAGGCGCTTGTAGATTCCGCGCGCCGCATCGCGCAGCACGATCTCCTGGCGATCCTTGGCGTCGGCAAAGTCGCCGGCCGAGAAGAGGTTGATGCCGGTGACCTTGAGCTTGGTCGCGGTCGCGCTTGGCGTGAAACACGACGCCGTGTGGTCGGCGAGGTGCGCGGCTGCGACATTGGCCATCTCGTAGAGCGGTGCGACGAGGCCGAAGACCTGGCCTTCTGCTTCGACGCACTCGCCGAGTGCGAAGATGTCGGGATCGCTCGTGCGCAGTCCCGCATCGACGACGATGCCGCGATTGCAGGCGATGCCCGCTGTCTTCGCGAGCGCGGTGTTCGGCCTGATGCCGATTGCCATGACGACGAGATCGGCGGCGATGCGCGTGCCGTCCTCGAGCTCGACGGCCTCGACGCGCGCAGGGCCTAGGCGGATGTCCGTGCCGATCAGCGCCTTGGTACTCGCCTTGGTAATGACCTTGATGCCGCGTGCCTCGACGGCTTTCTGCAGGAGGTGCCCCGCTGCCGGATCGAGCTGACGCTCCATGAGCGTCGGCATGAGGTGGAGGACCGTGACGTCCATGCCCTGCTCTTTGAGGCCGGCCGCAGCTTCGAGACCGAGCAAACCGCCGCCGATGACGACCGCGCGGCCGCCCGAGCGTGCGGCGAGCAGCATGGCGTGCACATCGTCGAGATCGCGGTACGTGAGGACGCCCGCGAGATCATGCCCCGGCACGGGAAGGATGAAGGGGAGCGAGCCCGTTGCGATGATCAGCTTGTCGTAGGACGCGACGACATCCGACTCGGAGCGGACGGTCTTCGCCTCGCGATCGATCTCGACGACCTTGTGGCCCTTGTAGAGCGTGATCCCGCGCTCGACGTACCAGCCATCGCCGTGGATGACGATCTCCTCGAACGTCTTCTCGCCGGAGAGCACGGGCGACAGCATGATGCGGTCGTAGTTCACGCGTGGCTCGGCGTTGAAGATCGTGACGTCGTAGGCGTCGGGCGCGAGCTCGAAGAGCCTTTCGAGCGCACGTCCCGGCGCCATGCCGTTGCCGATGACGACCAGCTTCTGCTTCATGATGGTTCCGTCCCCGCCCGCTCAGGCAGGAGGACCCGTG
The DNA here is from genome assembly GCA_023387235.1 of Pseudomonadota bacterium. Taxonomy (GTDB): domain Bacteria; phylum Pseudomonadota; class Alphaproteobacteria; order Rhizobiales; family Hyphomicrobiaceae. The sequence goes on along the minus strand of JAEWIJ010000178.1, from coordinate 12,613 downwards.
CGCAGAAGTGGCCTGCGGCATTCGCCGAAGCTCGCGCCTCGCGCGTGCGCATATGGGTGCCCCTGGTTGGCCTGCCTCATCACGCCATGCCCGTTCGCCTGGACTTCCTGCTTGCGCGCCTTCCGCGCGCGCAAAAAAAGAACGCTGCGACATGGTTGGTCGACCTTCATGCGAAGGTCTTCCTTCCTGTCGGCAGCGTTGCCGGAAGCCCATCGTTGGGCTGGGGAAGTTCAAGGCCAAGGAGCTGGCTTCGATTAACCAGCAAGCATGAACTGTGCCAGATCGTTGGGTACGGGAAATATCTCGCGATATCAATCTTCTATAGAAAATCAGCGGTGGTTGCGAATGCTTGGGGAGGCCTGACGCAGCCGCCGGATTTTTGCGCGATTGCCCGTTTGCTGGGCGGTTGCTCGCGATCCTATCGCGCCGGTTGAAGTTTTAGCGGAAAGCCTTCGAGATAGGTCCCGAGCCGCTCGGGATCGAAGACGCCGCCATCGAAGAAGCGGTCCGGTCCGAGCGAGAGGCGGCCGGTCGTCGAGGGAACGGCCGTCTCGGCGGCAAGTGCGCCCTCGATCTTGGCGCTGGCGGTCGGAAGCGGCACGCCGAGCGGCGCGAGCGCGGCGCGATGCAAGTCTGGCCGGTAGGTCGCGCACGCGCACGCGTAGTGTTCCCGGCTCAGAGGGACATCACCCCATCGCACCATCTGCGAGTAGAACCACGCGGCGTGACTGCTCCATGGGAACGTAGCGGCATGAGCGGCGAAGTTGAGGAAGCCGTCGACCGTCGTCTCCTGGCCGTGATCGAGCGCGATGCGGCGTTCGAGATTGGCGCGCAGCAGGGCGACCGGCAGATCGAAGATCTCGGGGCGCGCGAGCAGTTCCGCCAGCTCATCGCGATTGGCGGGAGCGTCACACCACACGGACGCCTTATGCACGGCGCGGACCAGCCGCGAAAGCCGGTCCGGATTTTCCTCCGCCCAGATCTTGCCGACGCCGAGGACCTTCTCGGGGCTCGCGCGCCAGATGGCGACGTTGGTCGTGACGACGCGCCCCGTTTCCGCGAGCGAGGCAATGCGTCCCCAGGGCTCGCCGGCACAGAAGCCGTCGATCTGGCCGCCGGCAAGCGCGTCCGGCATCAGCGGCGGCGGCACGACGACGATATCGAGGTCGCGGTTCGGCATGATGCCGGCGGCCGCGAGCCAGTAGGCGAGCTGGTACTGATGCGCCGAGTGATGGTGGACGACGGCGAATACGAGCTTTGCTGCGCCGCGCTGCTTGCGCATGGCGACGACCTCGGCGAGCGCGCGCGCCGTTCCGGCGGCCTCGAGGCGCGTGGGGGCGCCGACCGCTTTCATCTCCGACCAGAGCGTGGTCGAGACGGTGATCGTGTTGCCGCCGCAGCCGAGTGCCATCGGTACGACGAGCCGGTCGGCGAGCGGCGTGAGCCCGAGATTGGCGGCAATGGGCATCGGCGCGAGCATGTGCGCGGCATCGAGATGACGCACGGCAATGCGATCGCGCAATGTTGCCCATGAAGTCTCCCGCGTCAGCTTGATGTGCAGTCCCTCGGCCTCGTCGAACCCGAGCAGGCTGGCCGCCACCACGGGCGCGCAGTCCGTCAGCGGCATGAAGCCGAGCCGGACAACCATGGACTGGGGCGTGGGCGCAACCGCGTTCATCAGTCATCCTCCCCGCCGAGCAGGCCGGCTGCGGTGATCAGGCTCTCGGCGATGTCGACAATGCGTTTGTTCTGCTGCATGGCGGTCGAGCGCAGGAGGGCATAGGCCTCTTCTTCTCCGAGGCTGCGCGTGCGCATGAGAATGCCCTTGGCGCGCTCGATGCGCTTGCGGGCGGTGAGCTCGCTGCGGGCCTGATCGAGCTCGACGCGCAGGCGCTCGAAGGCGCGGAAGCGGCGGATGGCGGTATCGAGAATGGGCTTGATGCGCTCTTTCTTCAGGCCATCGACGACATACGCGGAAACGCCCGCGTCAATGGCCGCCTCGATCGAGGCATCGTCCGTGCGGTCGACGAACATGGCGACGGGCCGCTTGGCGGCGCGCGAGACCTGGAACATGTGCTCCAGCGCATCGCGGTTCGGGCTTTCGAGGTCGATGACGATGACGTCGGGGTCGAGTTCGACAATGCGGCGCATGAGGCCCGTCGTATCGTCGACGACCGTCACGCGCGCGCCCCCCGCTTCCGTGAGCCCCTCCTCGATGATGGAGGCCCGGATACGGTTGGCATCGATGACGAGAATATGCAGCGCGCGATCGCCCATCGAGGCATCTTGTGTGCGCTGCACAATGATCGCAAGGGGGCGCCGTTGCTGCTTTTTCGGGCGGGATTGGCGCGAGATCCATCAATCCCGTGGCGAGGTTCAGATGCGCCAGTGGCTGATGGCGAGCGACTGCCCCGCGTCGTCGAGCGCCTTTGCGAGATCGGCGCCGCTGAGAAGCCCGCTCTGCGTGTCGATGTAGCCGACGACGGCTGCGGAATTGAGCGCCGCGGCTCGCATGGCATCCTCAGGCGTGCGACCCTGTGCGAGATACGTTGCGAGCGTCGCTGCGTAGGCGTCGCCCGCGCCTGCGGTGCCGGCAACGGTCGCGGGCGCGGCCGGGCAGAAGCGGATCAGCTCCTTGTCGGCGAGGAACGACCCGGCGGCGCCGTCGGTGACGAGAACGTAGCGCGCACCGGCATCGCGCAGCGCCGTGAAGAACGAGCGCAAGCCGAGATGATAGCCGCCGCCCGTGAGGCCCTGCCGCGCGAGCGTGCTCGGCGGTTCCTCGCTGTCGGGCCCGAGCGGTGGCCCGCCTTCGCCGATCTTGCCGGCGATCGTCGGCACGAGCGCCGATGCCTCGACCTTGTTGACGACGAGGAGATCGATGCTGCCGAGCGCATCCTGCAGCGCGACGCCGCGACTCGAAAGCTGTCGTATGCCGGGATTGGTCGAAAGAAACGCGCCCGTGCGCTTGGCTTCGGCGAGGATGCGCGGCACGCGCTCGACGGAGCGGTTCGACAGCGAGGAAACGTGCACGAGATCGACCTCGAAGGCATCGGGCTTGAGGTCGGCGTCCTCGAGAAGGGTGTTGGCGCCGCGGAAGGTGAAGATCGCCGCGTTGCGCTCGTGCGATGAGATCATCACGGCGGCGCCCGTCGCGGCGCGCTCGTCGCGGCTCGTCCAGCGTGTCGAGACGCCGGCCTCCATGAGCCGCGAGAGGATCGTCTCCGCGCGCTGGTCGCGCCCGAGCTTGGCAAGCGTCGCGACATCGAGGCCGAGCCGCGCCATGGCGATCGCGGCGTTGATGGCGCCGCCACCCGTATGCGTCGAGATTTCGAGCGCTTCCGTCTTGTGGCCTTCCGCAAGCAAGAGAAAGGACGTCTCCGCATTGAGCATGGTCATGCGCTCGATGCGGCTCGATTCGATGATCGCGATCGTGTCGATCATCGCGCTTCCGATGGTCAGAGCCTTCATTGTTTTTTCCGGCTTTCCTTCTTGCCAACCTTATCGAGAGGTTCAGTGGAACCATTTCAGGCCCATGAGCGTTCAAACTGTCGCGCGCCGGCGCCGGCGACCTGCTTCCGACAGGTCTGCAGCCGCATCCGCGATGCTTGCGTGCCCTGCCAATGAGGTCCAAACTAACATGCATAGAACGACCGCAATGCGGTGCAACTACATCTTGCGTATTGCCCGGCAGGAGCGGCGGCGCGAAGTGCGCGGATCGTTCTTTCCGGCATGCTCCTGAATACGCATGACCGCCCGATCGGATGCCACCCGCCTCCGCATAGTCATCAAGAATCGGCCGACACAAAGAGAGCACCGTTTTCATTCCCATGACCTTGCCGATCCTGAGAGAGCCCGACCACATCGCCTTCTTCCTCGATTTCGACGGCACGCTCGTCGAACTCGCCGACCGGCCGGACGCCGTGCGGCTGACCGAGCGGACCCGCGACGCGCTTGCACGCCTCACCGATGCGACCGGCGGCGCCGTTGCCGTGATCACCGGCCGCGAGATCGCCGACCTCGATGAAATGCTCGCGCCCCTGCGGCTGCCGGCCGCAGGCGTTCACGGACTGACACGCCGCACGCTGACGGGCGAAAGCCACGCCGCACCGATCGATGACGAGTTCCTTCGTCATGCCGAGCTTCTGCTGGCGCCGCTCGTGCTGAGCGAGCCCGGCCTTCTTCTCGAGCGCAAATCGAACGCCGTCGCGCTTCACTATCGTGCGCGTCCCGATCTCGAGGCCGCCTGCCGCGACGCCATGGATGAGCTTGCTGCGGTGACGCGCGGCATTCAGATCAAGCGCGGCAAGATGGTCTTCGAAGCCAAGCCCGCGCTCGCCGACAAGGGAACGGCCATTCTCGACTTTCTCAAGGAGGCGCCCTTTGCGGGGCGCAGCCCGTTCTTCGCCGGCGACGATACCACCGACGAGGATGCATTCGCCGCCGTGAACAAGCTCGAAGGCATCACGGTCAAGATCGGCCCCGGCGCGACGATCGCGAATTACCGCGCTGAGACCACGCCCCTCTTCCTCGACTGGCTGCATGCCACCTCGTTGAGATTTTTCGGTGAGGTGTTGAATGATTGATGTTCCGGGACCGCAGAGCAGCACGCTCGACCTCGCGCTCGTCGGCAACTGCGGCATCAGCGCGCTCATCGACCGGTGCGGACGCATCGTGTGGAGCTGCTTTCCGCGCTTCGACGGCGATCCGGTGTTCCATGCGCTGCTCGGCGGGCCGACCGGCGATGCCGGCGACGGCAGATTCGAGATCGAGCTTCTCGACGCGGCGTCCTTCAGCCAGAGCTATGTCGGCAATACCGCGCTCGTGCGTACGGTGATCGAAGGGCCATCCGGCGCGATCGAGATCACCGATTTCGCGCCACGCTTCGTCTGGATGGGACGGCGCTTTCGCCCGCAGACGCTCGTGCGGCGCGTTCGTCCGTTGCGCGGCAGCCCGCGCGTCCGCATCAAGGTCAGGCCGCGCTACGATTACGGGAAGACAACGCCGCTGGTCGCTTACGGCTCGAACCATATCCGCTACATCAGCTCCGGTGTCTCGCTGCGCCTCACGACCGATGCGCCGATCGACTACATCGTCGCCGAGACAGCCTTCAACCTCGACGAACAGCTGAACCTCATCTTTGGACCCGACGAGACGCTGACGACCGGCGTCGCCGAAACCGCGCGCGATTTCGAGGAGCGTACGATCCATTACTGGCGCGAGTGGGTGCATCGGCTCGCCTTGCCGCTCGAATGGCAGGATGCCGTGATCCGCGCCGCCATCACGCTCAAGCTCTGCAGCTATGAGCCGACGGGCGCGATCGTCGCCGCCATGACGACGAGCATCCCGGAGGCGGCCGGCTCATCCCGCAACTGGGACTATCGCTTCTGCTGGGTGCGCGATGCCTTCTTCGTCGTGCGCGCGTTGAATTCGCTCGCGGCCGTGCGCACGATGGAGCTCTATTTCCGCTGGATGATGAACATCGTCGCCGATGCGCGCGAGGGCCATATCCAGCCGGTCTACGGCATCGGCCTCGAGAAGGAGCTGACCGAGAAGGACATCACGGCGCTCCCCGGCTATCGCGGCATGGGGCCCGTGCGCTCGGGCAATCTCGCCTACAAGCAGTTCCAGCACGACACGTACGGCAACATGATTCTCGGCGCGGCTCAGGCCTTCGTCGACCGCCGCCTCTTCATGGAGGCGGGGGCCGTGGAATATGCGCGCCTCGAGACCGTTGGCGAGCAGGCCTATCTTCTGCACGACAAGCCGGATGCGGGCATGTGGGAGCTGAGGACGCGCGAGCGCCCGCACACCTCGTCCGCGATCATGTGTTGGGCGGGATGTGATCGCCTCGCCAAGATCGGGCATCATCTGGGCTTCGCCGAGCGCGCGCAGATGTGGCGCCGGCGCGCCGATCAGATCAAGGCAACAGTGCTCGAGCGCTCGTGGTCGGACAAGCGAAAGGCGTTCGTCGAGAGCTTCGGCGGCCAGTATCTCGACGCGAGCGTGCTGCTCATGGCCGAGGTCGACATGATCGATCCGAAGGACCCGCGCTTCGTCTCGACGGTCGATCAGCTCGAGAAGACGCTCGCGCGCGGTCCTTTCATGATGCGCTATGAGGAGCCCGACGATTTCGGCGCGCCCGAGACGGCCTTCAATGTTTGCGCTTTCTGGCGTCTGGATGCTCTCTCGCGCATCGGCCGGCGCGAGCAGGCGCGCGAGATCTTCGAGGGACTGCTGGCGGCGCGCAATCCGCTCGGCCTCATGTCGGAGGATACGGACTCGACGACCGGCGAGGCTTGGGGGAATTTCCCGCAGACATACTCTATGGTGGGCATCATCAATGGAGCCATGAGGCTCTCGAGACATTGGGAGTCGACCGTATGAGCCGGCTTATCGTCGCCTCCAACCGCGTTGCGGATATCGACAAGGCCGTGCAGTCGGGCGGCCTTGCGGTTGCGCTCGAAGACGCGCTCCAGCGCGGGCGCGGGCTCTGGTTCGGATGGGACGGCACGACCGTCGACGAGGACGCTTCGTTCGGAATCAAGCTGCAGCAGCACAACGGCATTCGCACGGCGACCATTCCGCTCACGCGGCGCGACTACGAGGAGTACTATCTCGGCTTCTCCAACCGCGCCTTGTGGCCGACCTTCCACTACCGCCTCGATCTCGCGCACTTCGAGCACGCCTTCGTCGACGGCTATCGTCGGGTGAACCAGAGGCTCGCGCAGTCTCTTGCCGCGCTCATCGAGCCGAATGACCTGATCTGGGTGCACGACTATCACCTCATGCCGCTCGCCGAGGAGCTGCGCCAGCAGGGTGTGAAGGACAAGATCGGCTTCTTCCTGCACATTCCATTTCCCTCGCCCGATTTCTTCTCCGCCATCCCCGAGCACGGGTGGCTTGCGAAGGTCATGTTCGCCTACGACGTCGTCGGCTTCCAGACGTCGAGCGACGCGGCGAACTTCATTCGCTACGTCGTGGAGAACCTCGATGCCGAAGTTGTCGGCAACGACCGCGTGCGGGCGTTCGGCCGGACCATCACCGCGCGCGCCTTCCCGATCGGAATCGATCCCGATACCGTCTTCGAGATGGCGCATACGCCGGAAGCCGACGCGCACATGGCGCGCCTTCAGCGCCGCAGCATGGCGAACATGTTCGTGCTCGGCGTCGACCGGCTCGACTACACGAAGGGCCTGCCGGGACGCATGCGCGCCTTCAGGCGCCTGCTCGAACTCTATCCCGACCTGCGCAAACGCGTGACCATGATGCAGATCGCGCCGCCGACGCGCGAGGAGGTCGAGGCCTACACGGACATCCGCCAGGAGCTCGAAGGTCTCTCGGGCTCGATCAACGGCGAGTTTGGAGATTTCGACTGGACGCCCGTGCGTTACATCCATCGTGCCATTCCGCGCGCGACGCTCGCGGCGCTCTTTCGCGCGAGCCAGGTCGGTCTCGTGACACCGCTCCGCGACGGCATGAACCTCGTCGCCAAGGAGTACGTCGCCTCCCAGGACCCCGAGGATCCGGGCGTCCTGATCCTCTCCAAGTTTGCGGGCGCCGCCGAGGATCTGGTGGAGGCCATCGCCGTCAATCCCTACGATACGGACGAGGTGGCGGAAGCGCTTCATACCGCGCTCACGATGCCGGCCGCGGAGCGCCGCGAACGCTACGAGAGCCTCATCGTGCGCGTGAGAACGAACAACGTGGAGCGCTGGCGCGAGGCTTTCCTCGACACGCTCAAAGCGGCCTCGCCGGAGGCTGCATCATGAAGGCCCGCCGGATTGTCGCGGATGTGGGCGGCACGAACAGCCGCTTCGGCATCAGCGCCGGTCCGGGCGATCTCGGCGAGGTCCGCATTTATCCGACGTCGGGTGGCGCCTCGTTCACGGACGCGCTCGCGACCTATGTCGGCGACATCGGCGGTCGTGCGGCATCCGGCTGTTGCGAGAGCATGTGCATTGCCGCCGCGGGCCCCGTCGATGGCGGCGTGGTGCGGCTCACGAACGCTGCATGGTCCATCTCGGCGCGGGAGGTGTCGCAGTTTCTCGGCGGCGTGCCGGTCGCGCTCGTGAATGATTTGGAGGCCGTCGGTCTTCTTTTGCCGCACCTCCAGCCGGCGGACGTCGCGCCGATCGGCGGTCTCGATCGTGCAGCTCTCACAGGCAACCGCATTGCGGTGAACGTCGGCACGGGTTTCGGCGCGGCAACGGCGGTCCGCTCCGGGAGTGGACGATGGGCGATCGCTGCCGGCGAAGCCGGGCACATGTCGCTCGCGCTCGCATCGGCCGAGGAGGCCGCCATGCTCGGTGCAGGCGCGACCATCGAGGATTTCATATCGGGCGCGGGCGTTGGACGTCTCCACGCGGCGCATATGCAGGAAGGGAAGGGCGCGACCGCTCATTCCGCTGACGCGGTCTTCGCGGCGGTCGGCAGCGATCAGGCAGCGGCGCGGACGGTCGCAATGCTCTCGCGACTGCTCGGGCGCATCACCGGCGATCTCGTGCTGGCGACGGCAGCGTGGGACGGTGCGTTTCTCTGCGGCAGCGTGGCCCGCGCGTGGCTTGCTGTCGCTGATGTCGCTGCCTTCCGTTCGGCCTTCGAGAGCAAGGGCCCGATGCGCGAGCGCATGGCCCGTGTGCCGACATTCCTGATCAGCCAGTCCGAGCCGGCACTCATGGGGCTGACGCACGCCGAGGCTGCCGCGGGCTGAGCGCACTGGACTTGGCCTGACAGAACCTCATAATCCGCGAGCCGGGGACGACCCCGGCATCTGCCTGCCTCACATCGGGGACGACCCCGCTCAACGGAGATCGTCACCATGGCGTGGACATTGCTCGTTATTGCCGGCATCCTCGAAATCGGCTGGGCCATCGGCCTCAAGTATGCGGATGGCTTTACGCGGCTCTGGCCGTCTGTCTGGACGATCGCGGCCATGATCATCAGCATATACCTGCTGGCGCTCGCGGCAAGGACGCTGCCGATCGGCACGGCCTACGCCGTCTGGGTCGGGATCGGCGCTGCCGGCGCGATGGTGCTCGGCATGGTGCTCCTCGGCGAGCCGCGCTCTCTCGCGCGGGTCTTCTGCGTCGGCCTGATCGTCGCCGGAGTCATCGGGCTCAAGCTCGTGGATCCGGCCTAGAGCACGTCAGCGTTGGATGGAATCACCGGCCATCGTCCAGCGTGCTCTAGTTTATTGTTTGAGAGACTGCTTCACGCTCTCGATGGAAGCGCCAGCGCTTCCATCTCGACCAATCGGGCTCTAGGAATTTTGCTCGTTCTGAACCTTTTGAGGCCCCCGTCCGACAAAGTCGGGCGGACCGCCACCGTATGCCTTGAGCATTAACTGCATCGCGCCGAAAACATGCCATAGGATGGGGCAAGCCCGCATGAGGCGGGCGAGAACGCTCGAGACCGGCCCCGAGAATTTTTCGCCGGACTGAATGAACCAATTTTCATGTCGCCGCGACAGAGCAGATAGATCCAGGTTGCGCAATGCAGGACCAGACGGACGACCGGACGCTGATCACTCGGATCGCGGGTCAGGACCAGGCGGCACTGCGGGCGCTGCTCGGACGCCATCAACTGCGCGTCTACCGGTTCGTGCTGCGTATCGTTCGCCGGGAAGCCGTCGCCGAGGAGGTGACAAATGAGGTTTTTCTCGAGGCATGGCGCAGTGTCGGCAGCTACGAGGCACGGTCGGCGGTCGGCACATGGCTGCTCTCGATCGCCCACAACCGCGCCGTCAGCGCCATGCGCCGTCGCCGTGAGGAGGCCATCGACGACGAGACGGCCGGCACCATCGCTGACGACGGCGACGATCCGGAGGTGGCGGCGCAGAAGCTCGACAAGGCCGCGCAGATGCGCCGATGCATCTTGGCGCTCTCGGCCGAGCACCGCACGATCATCGATCTGGTCTACTACCACGAGAAGTCGATCAACGAGGTGAGTGAAATCCTGAGCATCCCGCTCAACACGGTGAAGACGCGGATGTTCTATGCACGAAAGAAACTCTCGGAGCTGCTGGCGGCGGCTGGAATAGACAGAGGGTGGCCATGAGCGGGATCGACGAACATCTGACGGAGCGCGAGGAGATCGAGATGCTCCTCCCGTGGTACGTGACAGGCAGGCTCGATGCCGCTGACACGGCCCGCGTCGAGGCCTATCTCGCGCAGCATCCGGACATGCTGCAGCAGCTCGCGATCATCGCCGAGGAGCAGACGGTGACCGTCGAGGACAACGAGGCTATCCGGCCGCGCCTCACCTCTGCCGGCGCGATCGTCGCGCGGACGCAGGCACCCGGCAGCGCCATGCGCGCCTGGCTCGATGGCGTCGTGGAGAGCGTGAGGGGCCTTTTTCAAGCGCCGACACCGGGCGCCGTGCGCTGGGCAGCGGCCGCGGCGGCGGTTATCATCTGCCTGCAGGCGGCAGCCCTCGGCACACTGCTGACGCAGGACACGGGCTATCACACGGCCTCGCGGCCGGGCATCGAGGGCGAGCACGCGCCCGTCGCGCTGATCGCCTTCACGGATCGGGCCTCGATCGCCGATATCGGGCGGGTGCTGGCGGAGAACCGCCTCCGGATCGTCGACGGGCCGCTGCCGGGCGGTTTCTTCAGCGTCCGCTTCGAGGACAATGCGACGGGCGACGAACAGAAGAAGCGCATTGATGCGATCCTCGCCCGCAAGGATCTCATCAGGGCCGTGATGACGGGGCACTGAGGTGCGCACGCGACCCGGGCCCGTAGTGCAGTAGAGTGGATGAGTGCCATGACCTCGATCTCGCACATTCGCACGATCGTCCTCAGCGCCTTCATGGTGCTGTTCGCGTTAGCCGCATACTCCGATGCGGAGGCACAAGGACGCCAGCGCGGTGAAGGCGGCGGGTCTTTCAGAGGGCGCGGCGGCGGGGGTGGCGGTTCCTCCGTCGGAACAGGCCTCATCATCCAGGGCGTCATCGGCATCATGGCCGCGCAGCAGGAAGAGGAGGCACGCAAGCGTCGCCGTCCGCGTCCTGGGAAGCTGAGCGACGATAAGCCCAAGCCGCGCTGCGGCGTGCGCGGGCGCCCCGCCTGCCCCGACAGGACGGCGGACGACAAGAAGCCGACGTGCGGCGTGCGCGGCCGTCCGGCGTGCCCTGGAAAGACAGTCGGTGGTGGCGGGCGCATTCCGCCGATCATTCTCCTGCCGACTCCCGGCGGTGGGAATAGCGGACCGCCGCCGCGCGCTTACGGCACGCGCGAGGAGCGCGCGCCGCCGGTGCAGGCCGGGGCTGCCGATAGGACGGTGGCGCGTCAGGTGCTCGTGCTGGTCGCCGCTAGCCAGCCCGGTGCGACGGAAGGCCAGATCGCGCAGACGCATCGCCTCAGTCCAGTGAGCAGCGCCGAGGTGCCGCTGCTCGAAGCGCGTGCGCAGGTCTATCGGATCAATGACCAGCGTCCGGTGCAGACGGTGATCGCCGCACTGACGTCGGACCCGCGCGTGATGCTGGTTCAGCCCAATATGGTCTATCAGCGCCAGAGCGGTGCCGGCAGTGCCGCGCGCGCGGCCCAGTACGCGCTCGATATGATCGGCGCCGAGCGCGCGCACGAGCTGGCGACGGGACGCGGCGTAAAGATTGCTGTGATCGATTCAGGCGTCGATCATGGACATCGCGATTTAGAGGGCGCGGTCAGCGAGAGTTTCGATGCGACGGGCAGAAAGGATACTGCGCCCGATGTGCACGGCACGGCCATTGCGGGCATCATCCGCGCGCGCGGGCTCGTGACCGGCATTGCGCCCGATGCGAAATTGCTTGCCGTGCGTGCCTTCTTCGCGGTGCCGAAGCGCGATCTTCCGGAATCGACGAGCTTCATCGTGCTGCGCGCGCTCGACTGGTCGGTGCAGCGGGGCGCGCAGATCGTCAACCTGAGCTTTAGCGGCGGACGCGATCCGGTCATCGAGCGCGCGGTCGCGGCGGTCGCTCGCCGCAATGTCCTCCTCGTTGCTGCGGCCGGCAATGGTGGTCCGGGCGCTGCGCCGGCCTATCCTGCTGCCTATCCGGACGTCATCGCCGTGACGGCGCTCGATAGCAATCAACGGCTCTATGCGTACGCCAATCACGGCTCGTACATTTCCTTTGCCGCGCCGGGCGTCGACATCCTCGTGCCGGGCTTGAAGAACGGCCACATGTTCATGTCCGGAACTTCCATGGCGGCGGCCTACGTGTCCGGCATCATGGCTCTGCTGCTCGAGAAGGCGCCGCATCTGCGGCCGGAGGACGTGCTGCGTCCACTCGCCGAGACGGCCGAGGATCTCGGCATGAACGGACCTGACGATGAGTTCGGCGCCGGGCGCGTCCATGCGCGCGCCGCCCTCGACGCCCTTCTCGGTCAGGCGAAGGCTGTCGGCGCGCGGCAGTAGCGTTGATGTCTAGCGATCACCGGCACCCTTCGACCACGTGGACGGCGTGCCCTCGAAGGCCGACTTGGCGCGCTTCGCAAGCCAGTAGCGCATGGGCGGCGGCACGAGCAGGAAATCCGGATCGGCGCCGAGCTTCTGCGCGGCATCCATGGCCCAGTTGGGATTGTACATGAGCTCACGCGCCAGGGCGACGAGGTCGGCGCGGCCCTCGC
>JAEWIJ010000012.1 GCA_023387235.1 Pseudomonadota bacterium | reverse complement strand
CCGATCGGCGTTGTCGATCGCGAGCAGCACCTCGGCCGTGTTGCGGGCGGCGCGCGTGCCGGAGCCGGCGAAGATGACGTCGTCCATGCCCGCGGCCCGCATGTTCTTGTGCGAGCTCTCGCCCATGACCCAGCGCAGGGCCTCGAGCAGGTTCGACTTGCCGCAGCCGTTCGGCCCGACAACGCCGGTCAGTCCCTTCTCGATGACCAGCTCGGTCGGCTCCACGAACGATTTGAAGCCGAGCAGCCGGAGTCGCGTGATCTGCACGTCAGCACCCGGGCGCTAGATAGCGGTCGATGGCACTTCGATTGAACGCCATATACGGAAAAACGCTCAACGCGGCACGGACACCGGTGTCGCGGCGGCGGATGGCTGGGCAATCAGAGGATCGATGATCTCGCGAAGCTCGCTCAGATCGAGCGCCTTTTTCACGAGCTTGCCGTTGATGAAGAAGTTCGGCGTCCCGATCACCCCAAGCTCCCGCCCGCGGTCCTTCACCTGATTCAGCGCGCTGATCATGCCCTGATTCTGGCGGCAGCTGTCAAACTCCGCGGCTGTCAAGCCAACACCTTGCGCGACCTTCAGGATGGGCTCGATCCGCACTTCCTGCGATACCCACTGCCCCTGCGTGGAAAGATAGCGCCCGTACAGCTCCAGGTAGCGGCTCATCGGCGCGCAGCGCAGCGCGATGGTCGCCATGCCGCTCGTCTTGCCGATTGGGAATTCGCGGATGATGAAGCGCACCTTGCCGCGGTCTATGTAGTCGCGCTTGAGGGCGGGGAAGACCTCCGCCTGGAAGCGGCGGCAATAGGGGCAGGTCAGCGAGGCGTACTTGATGATCGTGACCGGAGCCGCGGCCTCGCCGATCGAGAATTCTGGGAGCGGTCCCGGCCGCATGACCTCGGCGAGCGTCGGGTTCTCGATGACCTGACGCATGGGCACCGACGTGACCGGGCTGTCGGAGAACGGATCGAAGGCCGGCGCGGGGGCCCGGGCCGACCCGCCGACCGCCGCGGTCTCGACGCTCAAACCGGCCGAGCGCGAGGCGTCGAGTGCGTTGATGGCATCACCGGAGCAGCCCGCGAGCATTGCCGCCACACCGAGCACGGCGAGCGTTCCGCCGCGCCGACCCCGATCGCGCCTCGATAGCTCGGCTCCCGGTGCAACCCGCACAGCGTCTCAGCCGCCGAGGAAGGGCGCCAGCGCGGCGTCGAAGGCCTCGATGGCGTCGGACCGCCCGCGCAGGCGCTTTCCGTTGATGAAGAAGGTCGGCGTCGCGTTCACCCCGAACTCTTCGCTCGCCTTCTGGCGGCCCGAGATCATCTTGTCGAGCGTCGCATTGTCCTTGAGGCAGGTGTCGAACTTCTCCTGCGTGAAGCCGGCCTGCTTGGCGATCTTGAAGAGCTCCGGCACCGGATTGCCGCGCACGAATGCCCACTGCTCCTGCGTCTTGAACAGCGCGCTGATCATGGCTTCCGTCGCTTCCTCGCTGCCGGCGCAGCGGGCCAGCATCGCGCCCGCCGCGGCGAGGCTGTCGAGCGGGAACTCGCGCATGATGAACCGCACCTTGCCGGTGTCGATGTACTTCTCCTTGAGCGCCGGATAGACCGTGTTGTGGAAATTGGCGCAATGACCGCAGGTCATCGACGCGTACTCGACGATCGTGACGGGCGCGTCGGCCTTGCCGATGATGATATCGGGCAGCGCGCCCGGCTTCAGGAGTGTCTCGAGCGGGATCTCATCCGGCCCGCGATCGCGCCGTTGGGCAAAGGCGGGCCCGAGCCCGGCGGAAAGTGAAAGCGCGGCGACGCTTGCCGCTCCCATCAGGAAGACGCGGCGAGGAAGACTGCGCGCAAGGAAGGCCAGGTTGTTCGCCGTCACATCTATCTCCTTCGCGGCATGGTGCGGATCTGCCGTCGCCCCGGGGAAGAAGGGCGGGCAGCCTCATAGGGCCGAAGCATTACGGCATTTCGGCGCTCGGCGCCAATTGAACTGGTCGTGACCTCCAGCGGAAAAGCCGCAGGCCGCACCTGTTGGCGCGGCCTGAACGAGCAAAGCGGGGAGGCCTGATGGCGTGGACACGCACAATGCGCGCCAGCGCGACAAAACCCGAGGCCGAGTGGGTTCGCAGCGACTCAGATGCTGGCGCCCATGCCGGCGCCGGCCCCGTTCGCGTGAACCGCGTATGCCGGCTCGACGGCCATCGCGGGCACATCGAAGCCCTGGAATGTCCGATCGAACTCGAAATAGTTGCAGATCAGCTCCTCGCCCGGATGGATATCAGCGATGGCATAACCGATGTCAGGCCGCGTGAAGTCGGTGTTCGGGTTCAGGCTGTGGTTCATGAACCGGCCGTTGTCGAGCTCCAGCACGACGAAGCCATCCCGCTCCATATGCGGGTAGCCGTAACGGGTGAAGTACTCCTGGACGTTCTTCGGGAACGTCGCGACCTCTTCCTCGGTGAAGACCTTGTCGAAGCGCTCGTCGAGCGCCCAGATCGGCGTACCGGCGGGTATGAAGTCCACTGCAAAAACGCCAACGCCTTCGATCGCGCTGGCACGCACGGACGTAGCGACGAGCATCATGATACTTGTCTCCAGCTATTCAGGCATCTTGAAGGGAAAGATCGAGATGATCGGGGGCAAGGTGCGCTTGGCCCCGCAGTACGAGCATTCTGTCCTGGCGGACATGGCGTAGGCAGTCTCCAATCACCACCCCGCGCTGTCTCGCGGATCATGATGGACGCGCAGTCTATGGAGGAGCACGATCGCCCGAGAGGTCCAGGTCGCTGCCGCATCCTCGCGGAACCGCGCCCATTCCCCTCGAACCCGGAACCGACTTGGTCCCGATGCGCGGAGCTTGTAGAGCGGCCGCGGCCTATGTCAAATCCCATTTTGTACGGTCTGTGAAACTGTCACCAACTTGCTACAAGCGGCCTTGGCCCAATTGGTTCCGAAACGACCATGACAAGGAAGCGCGCAAGGACGCAGCGGTGACGATGCGCGAACCAACGTGGTGGTATGAGACCTCGCCCGGCGTGACCGCCCGCCTGCTCGGGCCGGCCGCCGCTCTCTGGGGCGGACTGGTCCGCCGGCGCTTTGCACGCGCGATGCCGTACCGCGCGCCGCTTCCCGTCATCTGCATTGGAAATTTCACGGCAGGCGGCACCGGCAAGACGCCGCTAGCGCTCGCGGTCGCCGAGATCGTCGGCGGCATGGGTCTCGCGTGCGCCTTCCTCTCGCGCGGCTACGGCGGCCGCCTTGCCGGACCGCACTGGGTGGACACCGCGCGCGACCGCGCCGAGGACGTCGGCGATGAGCCGCTCCTTCTTGCCGCCGCTCATCCGACGTTGATCAGTCGCGACAGAGCCGCCGGTGCGCGCGCAATTGCCGCACGGGATAGCGCGGGGCAGAACGCTGCGCACACTGCCGTCGACATCATCATCATGGACGACGGACTTCAGAACCCCCGCCTCGCCAAGGATCTGACCATCGCGATCGTCGACGGCGCGCGCGGTGTCGGCAACGGACGCATCATCCCGGCCGGCCCGCTGAGAGCGCCGCTCGACTTCCAGCTCGACCTCGTCGACGCCGTCGTGGTCAATCGCGGCTCGCAGGCGCACGGCGATGCATCGGGGAGCAACTTTGCCGCCAGGCTGCGCCACGACTTCGAGGGTCCGGTGCTCGATGCCCGCATCGTTCCAGGCCGCGCAGACTGGCTCACTTCGACGCCAATCGTGGCCTTCGCCGGCATCGGCGTGCCGGAGCGCTTCTTCGCGACGCTCGCCGCGCTCGGCGCCGAGCCAGTGGCCAAGGTCGCCTATCCGGACCACCACGCCTTCACGGCGGCAGACGCGCGCCACCTTCTCGACCTCGCCCGCACGCATGGCGCGACGCTCGTCACCACGGAGAAGGACCGCGCACGCCTCGCCGGCAGCGATGGTCCGCTTGCCGGGCTCTTCGGCCTAGCCCGAGCGCTGCCGATCCGCCTCCAGCTCGATCAGCGCGATGAGGGCCGCCTCACCGCGCTCATCGAGGGCGCAATCGGCCGGCGGGCGCAGAAGCCGCGATAACTTTTCTCCCCTCTCCCCGCATGCAGGGAGAGGGGACATCGGACTTCAGCTCGTCCGCTCGTAACCGGGGCGCGGCACCTGTCCCATGAGGATGGTATTGGCACCGCCGTCGACGAGCACCTCCGTACCGTTCACGTACCCGGCCCTGTCCGAGACGAGGAACGTGATGACCTGCGCAAGGTCGTCCGGCGTCGCGACCCGCCCGATAGGCACGAGCTTCGAGCGCGCCTCCAGCACGCCAGGCACAGCGTAGTAGCTCTCGCTCAGCGCGGTGCGCACGAAGCCGGGGCTCACCACGTTCGAGCGCACGCCCTCGGGCCCCCACTCATACGCGAGCTGGCGCGAGAGCATGTGGACGCCGGCCTTGGCCGTGCTGTAGGCGCCGGAGAACGGCTGTGGCTCCGTTGCGGCAATCGAGGCGATGTGCACCATCGCGCCGCGCTTGCGCTGACGCATGCCCTCACCGAAGGCCTGCGCCGCGAGCAGATAGCCCGTCAGGTTCACCGCGAGGATCTTGTTCCAGTCCGCGAGCGAGAGCTTGTCGAGACCGCCGGGCCGGAGGATGCCGGCGTTGTTGACGAGGATATCCGCCCCGCCGAGCGCAGCCTCGACCTCCTTGCGCGCCTCGGCGATGCTCGCCTCGCTGGTCGTGTCGCACGCAACGGCAATGGCTTTGCCGCCCGTCTCGGCGATCACCCGGGCCGCATCCTTCGCGCCATCGAGGTTGATATCGAGAAGCGCGACGGCCGCTCCGACACTCGACAGGCTGTTCGCCGCCGCGCGGCCGATGCCGCTTGCCGCGCCCGTGACGACGGCGACGCGGCCGCCGAGCCCCAGCCAGTCACCACTCGATGCGTTCGCGTTCATGGCTTGCCGTCCTCCCGGTTACTGGTCCTTTTCCGCAAGCTAACCCACTCTAGGCAGCATTGTGTAGCGCGGCTAAGCTCGCGGACCAGGAAACGGCCAACCAAGAAGAGGCGCAATGGCGAACCCGCTCCCCCTGGAGGGCCTGCGTGTGCTCGACGTCAGCTCGTTCATTGCCGCGCCGGCAGCCGCCGTCGTCCTCGGTGACTACGGCGCCGACGTCATCAAGGTCGAGCCCCCCGGCGAAGGTGACCCGCACCGGAGCAACATCAATCTCACGAGCTTCCCCAAGGCCGAGGTGAACTACCCTTGGCATCTCGATGCCCGCAACAAGCGTTCGATCGCACTCGACCTCAAGCACCCGCAAGGCCGCGCCGCACTCGACCGCCTGATCGACACGGCCGACATCCTGATCACCAACTACCCGTTCCCTGTCCGCACGCGCCTGCGTCTCGGCTACGAGGAGGTCTCGGCGCGCAACCCGCGCCTCATCTATGCGTCCTTCTCCGGTTATGGCGAGGCGGGCCCCGACAAGGACCAGCCCGGCTACGACAGCAACGCCTACTTCGCGCGTTCCGGGCTTCTCGATGCGACCCACCACGAGGGCCAGCCGCCGGGCTTCGCGCTTCCCGCGCAGGGCGATCGCCCCGCCGCCATGGCGCTGCTGTCGGCCATCCTGCTCGCGCTCATCGACCGCGCGAAGACCGGCAAGGGCACCTGGGTCGCGAGCAACCTGCTCGCCAACGGCCTCTGGTCGAACGGCGTCTACGCCCAGGCCGCGCTCGTCGGCTCGTATCTGCCGAACCGCCCGCCGCGCGAGCATCCGCGCTCGGCCCTCGCCAATATCTACCTGACGTCCGACGACCGCTGGCTGCAGATCAACGTCACCAACGAGACGCGCGACTGGCCAACCATCCTGGAGATGATCGAGCGTCCCGATCTCGCAGCCGACCCGCGCTTCGCCGAGCGACAGGCCCGGCACGCGAATGCCACGGCGTTGCGCGAGATCCTCGAGGACATCATTCGCACGCGGCCCTTCACGCACTGGAACCGGCTGCTGAAAGCGCGCGGCGTCCCGCACTCGATCATCAACCGGCTGCACGACATCCCCGAGGACCCGCAGGCCGTCGCCGCCCGGGCCGTCGTCGAGACCGACACGCCCGGCCTGCCGCGGACCCTGGCGGCCCCCTTCCAGATCGGTCATGCTGAGCCTCGCCGCCCGGGCCCAGGTCCCGAACTCGGCCAACACACAGATGTGATCCTGCGGGAGGCAGGCCTTAGCGAGAATGAGATCGCGGCGCTGAAGGCAAGTGGGGCGGCCGCGTGATGGCGTAACAGACCTGGAGGTCGTAAATGCGCGTGAGGTCACTGCTCGATGCTGCCGCCGGGTTCCTTCTCACGGCAGTCCTGCTGATCCTCGCCGCTCCTCCGATCAAGGCTCAGGCCCCGTCTCAGGGAAAGGTCGCGCCGGACCTCTGCCTTGCCATGGCCGAGGCGCCGACGCAGCGCAGGCCCGGCGGCATCAGAGTGCCGTCACTCGTCCAGCGCGCACAGCTCAAGCTCGGCGATACGCGGATCAGCTACATCGGTCACTCGACGTTCCTTCTCGAAACGCAACGCGGCGTCCGCATCGCCACCGACTACAACGACTACGTCCGCCCGGCCGTGATCCCCGAGATCGTGACCATGAACCGGGCCCACTCGACGCACTACACCAACAATCCCGATCCCTCGATCCGGCACGTACTGCGCGGCTGGAACCCGGAAGGCGGCGCCGCCCAGCACGACATCAGCCTCGAGGATGTGCGCGTCCGCAATATCCCGACCAACATCCGGAGCTATGCTGGCGGCACCGACACCTGGGGCAACTCGATCTTCGTCTTCGAGACCGGCAACCTCTGCATCGGCCATCTCGGCCATCTCCACCACACGCTGACCACGCAGCAGCTCGCCCAGATCGGCCAGCTCGATGTGGTGCTGGTGCCCGTCGACGGCAGCTTCACGCTCGACGTGCAGGGCATGATGGAAGTCCTGAAGGCGCTCCGGGCGCCGCTCATGATCCCCATGCACTACTTCTCGTCCTACACGCTGGAGCGCTTCCTCCACGAGGCGCGGCCGGTCTTCGAGGTCGAGATGAGCGAGGTGCCGACGCTGGTCGTCTCGCGGGCGACGCTGCCGAAGACGCCCAAGATCCTCGTGCTGCCTGGCAACTGACGGCTCTCAGTCGAGCAGCAGGCGGCGAATGTCGGCGCCGACATGCTCGCTCGGCGCGATCACGAGGCCACCTGTATTGTCGCCGGGCCGGTAGGCGCTCCCGTCATGCTTCGTGAATACGAAGCCGAGCTCGCTCGCGAGCACGAGGCCCGGCAGATGATCCCAGGGCTCTGTCTTGTTGTAGATCGCAAAATGCGCGGTGCCCGAGTACAGGCGCGGATAGTCGAAGCCCGCGCAAGAGACATTCTCCAGCGCGGCGAAGGCTTCCCCGCGCGACTTGATCTCGGCGCGGCGCGCGTTGCTCATGTGCCGGCGCCCGAGAAGACCGATCAGCGCCTTCTCCACCGTTGGGATATCCGGCGGCATGAGACGCTGGACCTCGCCGTCGCGCGCGCGCCAGACACCACTTCCGCGCTCACCCATGTGCATGTCGCCACTTGCGGGCGCAAAAATCCATCCCGCGAGCATCTCCTCGTCGCGCACGAGCGCGACCATCACCGCGAACGCGCGCTCGCCCTTGGCGAAAGCACTCGTGCCGTCGATCGGATCGATCACCCACACGGGATCGCCGCTGCCGAACTGCTGCATGACGGACGGATCGGCGTGCACGCCCTCTTCGCCGATGACACGCGAGCCTGCGATCAGCTCGGCGAGCCGACGCGAGAGTTGCACCTCGGCTGCGCGATCCGCGACCGTGACGACGTCGCTCGGACCCGTCTTCTCGACGATGTCGCCGCCCGCCAGATTGCGCCAGCGCGGCATGATTTCTTCCGCCGCAACCTCGCGGATGATTCGCGCGACTCGTTCGATTTCGATCACTTCTCGACCCTCTTCAGCGCGTTTGAGCGCTCGACAGTGCGCATGCTAGCGCGATTTTTTTGAGGACGTCCAGCGGGATCGGCGGCTCGGCGAATATGGAAAGAATATGACCGGTTTTACTGCATTACTTGCGATATTGCAGCGCAGAAACTCGCGAGAAAATTTATTCGGATAATTGAAGCCGAGTATCGCCATTTCAATTCATTAACTTCCAATTAACTATCAAATCCCCACATTCACTCTTGCAAGTGGACACGATTCGTCTTGACAGGCGAGCAACTTGCTACCGGGAAGAGATAGGAGATATCAACATGGCTAAGGTTGCAAAGAAGGCGAAGACGATGAAGAAGGCGCCCGTAAAGAAGGTCGCCAAGAAGAAGGTCGTGAAGAAAGCAGTGAAGAAGGCCCCCGCGAAGCGCGCTGTGAAGAAGACCGCCACGAAGCGCGCTGGCCCCGCCCGCCGCAAGGCCGCGGCGAAGGTTCGTCGCGCTCCGGCGAAGAAGGCTGCTGCCCGCAAGCCGGCCGCCCGCCGCAAGCGCGCCTAAGAGCGACTTCCCGAAGTCGCTCGCCGCGTATCTATGTCCCCACCGACCGGTGCCGTCTCGATCGCGGCACCGGTCGAGGCATTTTTAGACCCTGATTTTTATGGCGTAAGCCGGCGATCTAAGCCCCGCTAAGCCGAAATAGCATGTATGTCCCCTCATGAGCGCCGCGCGCCGCGCCGCTCCTCGGGGTTTTCTTGCTCCCCAACCTCGGACAAACTGCGAAAAGTACGGCATCCGGGGCCGATGATGCAGGGATCAACCTGCAGACGAGATCGCGGGGAGGCGCATCCATGGACTTCGGCATCTTCAATCTCATGGGCTATCGCACGCCCGGGACTGCCGCGGCCACGCTCTATGACGGCGCCATCGCGCAGGTGAAAGCGGCTGAAGCCGCCGGCTTCGATATCGCCTGGTTCGCCGAGCACCATTTCTCGAATTATTGCACATGCCCCTCGCCGCTCATGATGGTCGCACGGCTAGCCGGTGAGACCTCGCGAATCAAACTCGCGAGCGGCGTCGTGGTGGTGCCTCTTTACAACCCCGTCCGGCTCGTTTCGGAAATCGGCATGGTCGACGCCTTGACGCACGGCCGCCTCGTTCTCGGCATCGGCAGCGGCTATCAGCCCTATGAATTCGAGCGTTTCGGCGAGGATCTCGCCGATTCGGCACCTAAGCTCGTCGAATTCGTCGAAATCCTCGAGAAGGCCTTCTCCGGCGATACCTTCACGCACAAGGGCCGCTTCTGGGAACTGCCCGAAACCCACATCGCCCCACGACCGGTGAACAAGCTCCCCGATATCTGGATTGCCGGCGACAACCGGACGCTGCAGGGGCTCGCCGCCCGCAAGGGCTGGCCGATCATGCTGACGCCGCGCCATGCCTCGGTCACTCAACTCGCCGCGGTGAAGGCCGGCATCGGCGCGATCTACGCCGAGCAGGGCTTCGATCCAAAGCATCCCGCCATCGCGCCGCTACGCCATGTCTGCATTACGGACAGCAAGGCCGAGGCTGCGGACTTCATCGACAATCTGCGCCATCAGATCCGCCTCTCGCAGAGCCTGCGCCGGCGCGAGGAGCTGATCGACGGCGCCATGCTGATCGAGAAGCCCTACGAGGGCGAGCCGCCGCTCGACGATTTCGCGACATCGGTCCTCGTCGGCGATCCTCATACAGTCGCCGAGCGCATGGCGGGCCTGATCCGCGCCGCCGAGCCCGTGCACATGCTGCTGCAGTTCCAGGCCGGCGCGTCACCGCTCGCGCTGGCCCTCAAATCCATCGAGCGTTTTGCCGGCGAGGTCGTCCCCTTGCTCGAACGCGCGCTCGGACCGCTGAACGAAATCGGCGCCGCACGCCGCCACTGAACCACAGGGAAACCGACACATGAGCGAAGATCTGATCCGCATGACGGCTTCAGAGGCCGTGCGCCGCCTCAAGTCCAAGGAAATCACGCCGCTCGATCTCATCGATGCTGCGGAGAAGCGCATCGCGACCTGCGAGGGCGCCCTGAATGCCCTGCCGACGCTCTGCCTCGACCGCGCGCGTGAGCACGCCCGCGCCCTCATGCGCGGCGAGCGGCGCGACGCCGAGGGCGAAGCGGGCTGGCTCGCCGGCCTCCCGGTTTCGATCAAGGATCTGACGGACGTCGCGGGTGTGCGCACGACCTACGGCTCGCCGATCTTCAAGGATCACGTGCCGACGGCCTCGCACCCCCTCGTCGAGCGCATCGAGCGCAAGGGCGGCATCGTCATCGCCAAGTCGAACACGCCGGAGTTCGGCTCCGGCGGCTCGACCTTCAACGAGGTCTTCGGACGTACCACCAATCCGTGGAACACCTCGCTCACGTGCGGCGGCTCGACGGGCGGCGGGGCTGCATCGCTCGCGGCCGGTGAAGTCTGGCTCGCCCACGGCAGCGATCACGCCGGCAGCCTCAGACGTCCAGCCACCTACTGCAGCGTCGTCGGCCTTCGCCCATCACCCGGCCGCGTCACGCGCGGCACGACAAACAATCTCTACGCTCCACTCTCCGTGCAGGGGCCAATGGCCCGCAACGTGCCGGATGTCGCGCTCTTTCTCGACGCCATGGCCGGCTTCTGCCCGCGCGATCCGCAGACCTTCGACGCGCCCGCGCAATCCTTCAGCGACGCCGTCGCCGCGCGACGCCTCCCGCGCCGCGTCGCATGGTCGGCCGACTTCGGGGGCGCCGCGCCCATGGACAGCGAGACGCGCGAGATCTGCGCCAAGGCCGCCCTACGCTTCAAGGAGCTCGGCGCGACGGTCGAGGAGGCGACCCCCGATGTCGGTGAGATCGCCGATGCCTTCATGGTGCTCCGCGCGCAATCCTACGTCGTCGACCGCGAGCTGCAGATCGCCCAGTACCCCGACAAGTTCAAGCAGGACATCATCTGGAACACGAAGCTCGGCCTCGAGGCGACGCCCTCGCGCATCGGCTGGGCGGAACGCGAGCGCGCGGCCTTCTACCGGCGCGTGGCGGCCTTCTTCGAGACCTACGACCTGCTGATCACGCCGGGCGCCTCGACGCCGGCTTTCGACGTCACGCGGCGGATGCCGGAGAAGATCGACGGCAAGCCGCTGCAGCACTATCTCGGTGGCTCACTCATCACGGCGATCCCGACGCTCATGGGCGTGCCCTCGCTCGCGGTGCCGTGCGGCTTCGATGAGTACGGTCGGCCTGTTGGCCTGCAGATCGTCGCGCCGCCGCGCGGCGAGGCAGCCCTGCTCGCGGCCGGTGCCGCGTTCGAGGCAATGACGGGCCTCGACAAGCTCGTGCCGATCGACCCGCGTCCCGGAACCGTGCCGCCGGTGTAGGTGTGCCGATCGAGCGCTCAACGCATACCCCAATCGCCACCAGATTCCTCCCCCCTTGCGGGGGAGGTTAGGAGGGGGGGATTGCAGGCCATTAGCGTTGGGATTCCCCCACCCCTAACCCCTCCCCGCAAGGGGGAGGGGAATAGAAGAGATCGCTAAAGACCTCGGATCGCTACTTCAGCCGGATATTGACGCGGTCGCTTTTGCCTTTGGCGTCGATCACCGTGATCCGCGTGAAGCCTCGCCCGCCAGGATGCCACTCGACCTCGCGCCCCTCGGCCTCGGCTGTGATGGGCGCACCATCCGCAAACCACGTGAGCGGCAGCGCGCCGCCTTCGGCCTTCAGCATCACGGCCGCATCCTCGCCCTCGTCGTGCTCGAGCTCCGCGCGGTCGGGCGGAAAAGCAATGCGCACGAGCGGCTCGATGAACGTCGCCGTCTCCTGCCCGCGCGCGTCATCGCCGAAACGGCGGAGCGGCGGCGGCAGGGCGCCGCTCGTTGCGCGGATGACGCCCGGCGGCGCCGGCGGCAGCGGCGTCGTCTTGTCAGCGATGCGCGCGAACGCATCGAAGAGCAGCGGCGCCGCCGCCGTATGGCCGCTGAGGCCCGGCGTCGCCGTGCCGTCGGCGCGACCGACCCAGACGGCGACAACGTGCCTGCCGTCGTAGCCGACCGCCCACGCATCGCGGTAGCCGTACGATGTCCCGGTCTTGTACGCGATGCGCCCACCGCGCGCGTTGGCCGGCGGCGGCGCGTCTTTGAGGATGTCCGTCACGTACCACGCGGCCACAGGCGACAGGAGACGCGGCGGCGAGCGCGAGAAGCCACGCCGCTCGCCTTTGACGTAGTTGAGCGGCATGGCCCGCCCGCCACTCGCAAGCCCCGCGTAGAGCGTCGCCAGGTCTTCGAGCCTGAGCCCTATCCCGCCGAGCGCGATGGCGAGCGTCGGCTGCGCGCCTGCCGGCAGCTCCGTCTTGAGACCGGCGCGACGCAGACGCCCATTGAGCCGCGCCGGCCCGATCTCGGCGAGGACCTGCACGGCCGGAATGTTGAGCGACAGCCCCAGCGCCTCGCGGATCGTCACCGTTCCGCGATAGCCCTGGTCGAAGTTCTTCGGATTGTAGGTGCCGAAGCGCGTCGGGCGATCCTCGATCAGCGTCTCCGGATGCGCGCGGCCCGCCTCGAAGGCAATGCCGTAGATGATCGGCTTCAGCGTCGAGCCCGGCGAGCGCACGGCCTGGACCATATCGATGGCACCGAGCCTGCCGGCGTCGAAGTAATCCGCCGAGCCCACATACGCGAGGATGTCGCCGGTCGTATGGTCGAGCGCCAGCACCGCACTCGACAGACGCGAGCCGAGCGCCTCGGTATGCTCGCGCGTGAGCCGCTCCAGCGCCGTCTGCACGTCGCGGTCGAGCGTCAGGCGGTGCACGCGGCGATCTGGCAGCCGCGCGGCCTCGCTCTCGGCGAGATGCGGCGCGAGCATCCCGAAGGCACGGCGCGCGGTCGGCACCGCCTCCGCGAGCGCGGCGCGCGCCTCGCTCTCTTTCACGACGCCTGCTTCCACAGCGCGAGCCAGCACGCGATCGCGCGCGCGGCGGGCATTCGCGGGATTACGATCCGGCCGCCGCATCGCCGGACTCTGCGGGAGCGCGACGAGCAGCGCCGCCTCACCCGGCGAGAGCCGCTGCGGCTCCTTGCCGAAATAGGAGAGCGCGGCAGCGCGCACGCCCTCGATATTGCCGCCGAAGGGCGCGAGCACCAGGTAGAGATCGAGGATCTGGTCCTTGCTCAGCATCAGCTCGAGCTGACGCGCGCGCACCATCTGCTCGAGCTTGCCGGAGATCGAACGCGGATGCTCGCCGCTCAGCAGGCGAGCCGTCTGCATGGTCAGTGTCGAGGAGCCGGAGACGATCCGTCCGTGGCTCAAGAACTGCCACCCGGCACGCAGCGTCGCGAGCATGTCGACGCCGCCATGCGATCGGAAGCGCCGATCCTCGAAGGCGAGCAGCATGTCGAGATAGCGCGCATCGACGTCGCCGGCCGTGACCGGCAGCCGCCAGATGCCATCCGGCGTCGTGAAGGCGCGCAGCAGGCGGTCCCTGCGATCGAGGACGACCGTCGAAACATGCCCGGCACGTTCGAGGCTCGGCGGCGCCATGACACGCGCCGCAAGTTCGAGTGCGAGAAGAGGTGTGAGGGCAAGAAAGAGGGCCGCGAGCGAAGCCATCGCCCCGTATCGGACGATGGCGCCGCGGGATCGCGTCTTTGACGTCTCGCCGCGGCGCCAGGGCGCCCGACCCGTGGCTGGCGCCTCCCCCGTCTGATGCCGTGCCGTCAAGAGTTGTAGCCGGCAACGCCATGGTGCCTGCCGGAAGAGGGCGAAAGCGTGGCGCGTCGCGCGATATGCCCGATTGAACGGGGACAACCCACCCCCGTCATCGGCACGCTTCCGCTCGCCGTCCATGCTGAAAATCTCCCGCACCGCGCCTTCCCGCATACATGGCACGAATTGCGGCAGAAATCGCCGGCACCGCCCGGGCCCGGACTACATCGGAGGCCGCGGGCTTGCTCTTTCTTGCCTCCTGCTGCCGCTCAGCCGGTCCTGTTGCCGGATGCGAGCGGGCGAGGTCCGTTCACGGAAGCCACGAGCACGAAGCTGATCATCATCAGCAGGAACCACGAGCCGAGCTTGCCGAGGCCCACTGGCGCCCATGCCTTGAGCTGATGGGGGTAGAGCCACACGGCCGAGAACGAGCTGACGTTCTCGGCGATCCAGATGAAGAGCGACACCAGGAAGAAGCCGAGCAGCAACGGCATCCGCCGTGGCACCTCGTCGATCGTGAAATGGATGACCGTGCGGCCCCAGATGAGCGCGGCGAAGGCAAACAGCCCGTAGCGCAGGTCCACCACGTAGTGGTGCGTGAAGAAGTTCACGTAGATGAGCACGGCCAGCAGCCAGGTCGTCCAGGCAGGCGGATAGTTCGAGAAGCGGAAATCGAAAAGACGCCAACAGCGCGCGATGTAGCTGCCGACCGCGGAGTACATGAAGCCCGAGAACAGCGGCACGCCGGCAATGCGAATGAGGTTCGGCTCAGGGTAGATCCACGATCCCTTGGCGGTCTTGAAGAGTTCCATGAGCGTCGCAACGACATGGAATATGAGGATGACCTTGGCTTCCTCGATGCGCTCCATCTTCAGCGTCAGCAGCGCACCCTGCGTCGCCAGCGCGACAAGCAGCAGAAAGTCGTAGCGCGCAATCGGCGCACCGGCCGGCCACGTGAACTTCGTCGTCAGGATCGCGACGAGCAGGATACCGGCAAACAAGCACGCCCAGGCCTGCAACACGCCGAAGATCAGCAGCTCATGCCACAGACGCCCGAACGGCAAGGGCAGCAGCCACTTCTCCGAGCGTCGCTTGAGTGCGGCGAGCCAGACGTCGCGCCGCCGCACGTCCTCGGATGCGGTGTTGCCGAGAGCTTCCGCGCGCCACGCCTCGTCATTCATTTTTGATGCCCTGCACCCGCGCCCACCTCGCGGAGACTGCTCCGATGATCAGGGCATCACGAGGGCGCATGGCCCGCGGACAGCAACAGGCGGCGAACGAGGTCCGCCGCCTGCTCGATTACATTCGCCGCATCCCAAGCCGGATGCGCAGCCAAACGATCACTTGCCCGGCGAAGCGTCCGGACGGCACGGCTTCGCGGTCAGGCGGCAGCGGTAGAACACCTGCCCGACCACCGAGCCGACCGACGACCGGCCGCATTCGTACGTCGCATCGTCCGCGTGCTCGCGCGCCATGTAGCGCTCGCCCCACTGCCAGCGCGCCGTCTGCATCCAGGCCTTGTCGGCCTCCTGCTGGGCGCCGCTCTCGCTCGCGTACTGATCACCGACGACGGCCAGGTTCGGACGGCACTTGTCCGCATCGACCACCGGCGCGGTGCGGATGATGCGCGCGCGCCGAACCTCTCGCCGGTCTTCCCGGCGCTCTCGCCTGAGCTCCGCGGCCCGCTCCTGCTGTCGCACGACCCGTCGATGCTGACGCGCCTGCTTCGCTACGGTGTCACCGTGAGCCTCCGCCTGCCACCACGACCACGACTGCGCCGACGCGCAGCCCGTCATTGCCGTCATGGCAATGAGAAACACCCCGCCGGTCAACGCCGTGGAGAAGATTGCTTTCCTCGAGCTCAAGAACGCCCCCATCGGATGAACGCACGCACAAAAAAGCCACAAATTCCTCTAGCCAGCCGCCCATATGGGGTCAATCTGGCGCTCCGAACTCGATCGTGGGTAACCTGTGCACAGTTCGAGGTGTGTCCTGAACGGCACCACGAATACAGCGCGCGCGTAACGAAAAATCTCCAACTGTCGCGCAGCCGCCGCTAGCGCACGAGATCGCCGAAGAAGGCGTGAATCTCATGCGCCAGCGCCTCGGGCTGCTCCAGCGCGGCGAAGTGACCGCCGTTCGCCATGACCGTCCAGCGCCGGATATCGGTGTAGGTCTTGGCTGCGAGCGAGCGCGCCGGTCGCAGGATCTCACGCGGGAAGGCCGCATATCCGGTCGGCACGCCGATGGTCTCGCCGAGCGGCAGGAACCACGGCCGGTGCAGGCGCGCGTAGTACGGCCAGAACGACGAGCCGATGGCGCCCGTGAACCAGTAGAGCGCGATGTTCGCCAGCATCGCATCGCGGCTCACGGCATCTTCGGGCACGCCGTTGTTGTCGGTCCAGCGATGGAACTTCTCGACGATCCATGCCGCAAGCGCGGACGGCGAGTCCGTCAGACCGTAGGCGAGCGTCTGCGGCCGCGTGCCCTGGATCCACTGGTAGCCCGTCTCTTCCTTGAGGAATTCATTGAGCTCGCCGAGGAACTGCTTCACCTCCGGCGAGGGGTCGGTGAGGAGCGAGGGATCGCGGCGCACGGCGAGCAGATTGAGATGAAGCCCGATGAGGCGTTCAGGATGCCGGTAGCCTATGATCGAGCCGATGGAAGCGCCCCAGTCGCCACCCTGGAACACGAACTTCCCGAAGCCGAGCAAGTCCGTCATCAGCTCCACATAGAGCTCGGCAATTTCCTCGGCGCCGAAGCGCTCCTGGCCCGCTTTGAACGACAGCGTGTAGCCCGGCAGCGACGGCGCGATGACCGTGAAGCGGTCGGTCAGGCGATGGATCAGGTCGTGAAACTCGAAGACCGAGCCGGGCCAGCCATGCGAGATCAGCAACGGCACGGGATCGCTGCAGCGGCCGGGCTCATGAATGAAATGGAGATCGATGCCGCGGATCGGCACGGTGAACTGGCGAAAGCCGTTGAGCTTCGTCTCCCAAGCGCGCCAGTCGAAGGTCGTGCGCCAGTATTCGGATAGCTCTTTCGCATAGGCGAGGCTCGTCCCGGTCGTCCAGGGATCGAGCGGCGGCTCGTCCGGCCAGCGCGTTCGGCTGAGGCGATCCTTGAGGTCGGCCATGTCCGCATCCGGCACATGAAGAGTAAATGGCCGCGGCTTAACTGAGCTCATGAGAACTTCTCCCCGCCCCGGTTTCCCAAGGCGCCACTTCGGCATGCTCTCTGCACTCTCCCTTTCACCACAAGAGAAACATGAACGCCACATCCGCATGGCGTTCTCGAATGGGACAGTTCAGCTATGCGTATGTCACGCCGCGATGCGATCCGGGCCGGGTTGTGCTTCGCTGGTACACTTTCCGCTCAAGGCATCTTCAGCTCCGCGAACGCAGGAAACCAAGTGGCCGTACCGGGGGCCTCCTTGCTCAAGAAGGACGCCGAAATCGCCTGGCAGTATTTCGCCGCCCGGACGCCGGGCGCGCCGCTCGGCCTCGTGCCGGCCGCCATGTGGCCCGAAGGCTCCAGCGTCGGCCGCTACAGCATCCTGACCATGTGGGATACAGGATCGTTGATC
>JAEWIJ010000148.1 GCA_023387235.1 Pseudomonadota bacterium | reverse complement strand
GCCGTCCATCGCCATCACGCGCTCATCCAGCGCACGCCCGACGACGAGTTCGTCCTCATGGACCTCACCGCCGGGACAGGCAACGAGACGTTGCTCAATGGCCGCCCGGCCGCGCGCGCGGCCCTTCAGGACGGTGACCGCATCGCGCTCGGCGATACCGTTCTCACATTCCATCTCGGCGTCGAGGCGCCCGCCGCCAGTGTACGCGCGGAAGCCCGCAAGCCGATCACGCCATCCGCGAGGGAGAAGATCGATGACGAACGAGACGCCGGTGACGAGCCCGCCGAGTGGGCCGCCGACGGGATTGCGACGCGCCGCATCGGCCCGCTCAAACGGCTCGCTGCGCGAAGCACTCATCGCGGCCGGGCGTGACGACGCGCGTGTGACCGAAGTCACGGACGAGCGCGCGCCGCTCGAGACGCATCCGTCGGAGGCAACCCTGCGCGTGCCGCCGCCGCTTCCCGCGGCACCCGCCGCCGAGGCACCGCCGACGGTTGTCGCGCGCCTCGCGCCTCGCCCCGCGAGCAAGCACGTCGAGATCGAGCCGCCGACCGCGTCCGATGATCCGGTCTCGGCGCCGCCGCGCACGCAACTGGTGCGGGGCCGATCCGCTGTAAAGCGCGGCGAATTCCATCAGGATCCGGTCGTCGGCTGGCTGGTCGTCGTCGGCGGGCCCGGACTCGGCGCATTCCGCCCCATCTACGAGGGCAACAACACCATCGGGCGCGCATCGACGCAGCGCATTCCGCTCAATTTCGGCGATGAGGCCATATCGAGCGAGGAGCAGGCCTATCTGCGCTACGACTCCGTCGATCGCAAATTTCTGCTGGTGCCCAATCTCGCCAAGACGAACATCGTGGCCGTGAACGAGAAGAAGCCGACCGGTGCCGTCGAGCTCTCACCCATGGACCTCATCACGGTCGGGCGTACGCAGCTCGCCTTCGTGCCCTTCTGCGGCATGGACTTCGACTGGTCGGAGCTGAACGACCTCAAGGGCTGAGGGCCCGGACCTCCATAGGGCGCCCCTCGGCTGCCTCCGAGGGCCCTTGACGCTCCGGACCCGCCGACCCATGACTTTGGGGGGCCTGCGGGCAGCCAGGAAGCAGAGGTCGGTTCTGTGAGGTTCGACGTCGCGATAAGAGCCAGCCAGGGGGCCCGCAGCTACCAGGAGGATGCTGCGTCCGTTTGGTCGGCACCCGAGGGCACGCCCGCCGCGGGCGAGCCGACGCGGCTTCTTGCTGTCCTCGCCGATGGCATGGGTGGCCACGCGGGCGGCGCCATCGCGAGCGACGCCGTGTGCACCGGGTTCGAGGCCCAGTACATCGAGCAGCAGGGCAGCGCGCGCCAGCGGCTCAAGGCGGCGCTCAATGCCGCGAACGGTGCCGTCAGCGCCCTCGTCGCGGTTCAGCCGCAGCTTCGCGGCATGGGATCGACCCTCGTCGGCGTCGCCTTCCACGACGATCATGCGAGCTGGGTCAGCGTCGGCGACAGCCCCCTCTACCTCTACCGACGCGGCGAGATGGCGCGTCTCAACGAGGACCACTCGATGGCGCCCGTGATCGACAAGCTCGTGGCATCGGGCCGCCTCACGCCCGAGGAGGCCGAGGACGACCCGCGGCGGCACATGCTGCGTTCAGCCGTCGTCGGCGAGGACCTGGACTTGGTCGACCTCTCGCAGAGCCCATGGCCGCTCCAAAGCGAGGACGTGGTCGTGCTCGCCAGCGACGGCATTCACTCGATCGCCGACGTCGAGATCGCACGCATCATCGCGGCCTATCGCAAGGATGGCCCGGCCCCCACGGCCGACGCGCTGATCGCTGCGGTGCGGGAGGCCAATGTGCCGCACCAGGACAACACGACCGTCGTCGTGGTTACCGTTGGCGCATGAGCCGCGCCACGGCATTCTCTGGTATGATGTGGCGTGCCGGATCTGGTGAAAGAGAGCATCAGAGGCCGGAGGATCGCGGCCCGGAGCTTGGAAAGCCTTGAGATGCACGCGCTTGCGCGTTCCGCCGGGTTGAACTAAGGAAGCGGTTCCTGACGGAAAGAAGCCGCAGTAAAGCGGTCTGCAGGGTCGAAGGGAGGAGAATACGGTGAACGCAATTGCTGCGCCTGCCGACGCATCCGCGTCCGCGCTCGACACCGTTCCGAAACTGCTCCTGCACAATGCGCGCCTCTATGGCTCCCGGCCGGCTTTCCGCGAGAAGGCTTTCGGCATCTGGCAGACGTGGACATGGAGCCAGACGAAGGACGAGATCGAGGCCTTCGGGGTCGGGCTGAAGCTGCTCGGACTCGAGGCCGGCGATACGGTTGCGATCATCGGTGACAACCGGCCCCATCTCTATTGGGCGTTCTGCGCGGCGCAGAGCCTCGGCGCCATTCCGGTGCCCGTCTATCAGGACTCGGTCGCCGAGGAGATGGCCTATGTCCTCAAGCACGCCGAGGTGAAGTACGCCATCGTCGAGGATCAGGAGCAGGCCGACAAGGTGCTCTCCATTGCCGAGGACGTCGGCACCATCCGCAAGATCATCTACAACGATCCGCGTGGCCTCCAGAAATACGATCCCAATGATCTCGTCTCGATCGAGAGCATTCAGGAGGCGGGACGCAAGGCACTCAAAGCCGACCCCGCCGTCCGCAAGGCGTGGCTCGACGGCATTGCGGCCGGAAAGGGGAGCGACGTCAGCGTTGTGCTCTACACCTCCGGCACCACGGGGCGCCCGAAAGGCGTGATGCTCACGCAGGAGAACGTCGTCGTCTCGGGACGCAATGCCAATCTCTTCGATCATTTCACGCCCGACGACACCATGATCGCCTACCTCCCCATGGCCTGGGTCGGCGATCACATCTTCTCGTACGGCCAGGCCTATGCCGGCGCGCTCTGCGTCTCGTGCCCCGAGAGCCCGGACACGATCACCGAGGACCGCCGCGAGATCGGTCCCACGTACTTCTTCGCGCCGCCGCGCGTGTTCGAGAACATGCTCACGCAGATCATGGTGCGCATGGAGGACGCAGGCTGGCTGAAGAAGGGCATCTTCAACTATTTCCTCAAGGTCGCGCGCCGGGTCGGCGAGCCCATGCTCGATGGGCGTCCTGTTCCGTTCGGCGATCGTCTGCGCTATCGTCTCGGCGATCTCCTCGTATACGCGCCGCTGCGCAACCGCATGGGCTTTTCGAACCTGCGCGTCGCCTATACGGCGGGCGAGGCTATCGGCCCCGAGCTCTTCAGCTTCTTCCGCTCGCTCGGCATGAATCTGAAGCAGCTCTACGGGCAGACCGAGGCGAGCGTCTTCATCACCCTCCAGCCCAACGGCGAAGTCTATCCCGAGACCGTCGGCAAACCGGGACCGGATGTCGAGATCAGGATCGCCGAGAACGGCGAGGTGCTCTTCAAGAGCCCCGGCGTCTTCCTGCGCTACTATAAGAACGACGAGGCGACGGCCGAGACGAAGACGAGCGACGGTTGGGTGCACACCGGCGACGCGGGCTTCATCGACCAGCGCGGGCATCTGCGCATCATCGATCGCGCCAAGGACGTGGGCCGCCTGACCGACGGGACGCTATTCGCGCCGAAGTACGTCGAGAACCGCCTCAAGTTCTATCCGGAGATCAAGGAGGCCGTCGCGATCGGCCATGGTCGCGATTTTGTGACGGTGCTGCTCAATATCGATCTGACGTCGGTCGGCAACTGGGCAGAGCGCAACAACGTGATCTACGCGAGCTATCAGGAGCTCGCCGCGCATCCGGAAGTCTATGCCATCATCGAGCGGCGCATCGATGAGCTGAACAAGTCGCTCGCCGGCGAGGAGATGGTCGCGGGCTCGCAGATCCGTCGCTTCCTGATCCTGCACAAGGAGCTCGATGCGGACGACGGCGAGCTGACACGCACGCTGAAGGTGCGCCGCAGCTTCATCGCCGACCGCTATGCGCCCCTGATCGCGGCGCTCTACGACGGGAGCCCGCGCTGCCTGATCAAGACCGAGGTCACCTTCGAGGATGGCCGCAAGGGCGTCATCGAGGGCGATGTGAAGATCGTGGACATGAAGACCTATCCACCTGCCAAGGCGGCACTGCGGGAGGCCGCGGAATGAAGGCGGACATTCAGGAGCGCTCGGGAGCTGCCGGCGCTGCGCACGCGGTTTCCGACCGCGCGATC
The DNA here is from genome assembly GCA_023387235.1 of Pseudomonadota bacterium. GTDB lineage: Bacteria > Pseudomonadota > Alphaproteobacteria > Rhizobiales > Hyphomicrobiaceae. Next base: position 44,814 of record JAEWIJ010000148.1, on the reverse strand, counting down.
GGCGATGTGGTGCTCTCGGTCGAGAACGTCTCACTCGCGTTCGGCGGCGTGAAGGCGATCACGGATGTGAGCTTCGATATCCGCAAGGGCGAGGTTCGCGCCATCATTGGCCCGAACGGCGCCGGCAAGACGTCCATGCTGAACGTGATCAACGGCTTCTACCATCCCAATCAGGGCACGATCACCTTCAAGGGAAAAAAGCGCAGCGTCATGCGCCCCTACATCGCCGCATCGCAGGGCGTCTCGCGCACCTTCCAGAACCTCGCGCTCTTCAAGGGTATGTCGACGCTCGACAACATCATGGCCGGGCGCGCGCTCAAGATGCGCCGCGGCCTTCTCTGGCAGGCGCTCCACTGGGGACCGGCGCTCGCCGAGGAGATCCAGCATCGCGAGGCCGTCGAGAAGATCATCGATTTCCTCGAGATCCAGCACATTCGCAAGGCACCCGTCGGCAAGCTCCCGTACGGCCTCCAGAAGCGCGTCGAGCTCGGCCGTGCGCTCGCCATGGAGCCGGAGCTTCTGCTTCTCGACGAGCCCATGGCCGGCATGAACCTCGAAGAGAAGAAGGACATGTCCCGCTACATCCTGACGGTCAACGACCAGCTCGGGACCACGGTCGCGTTGATCGAGCACGACATGGGCGTCGTCATGGACATCTCGGATCGCGTCGTCGTTCTCGAATACGGCCGCAAGATCGCCGACGGCACGCCCGACGAGGTCCAGCGCGACCAGCGCGTCATCGACGCCTATCTCGGCATCAGCCATTAAGGAGCGCGCGTGCTCGTCCTCGGTCAGTTCCTGGAAGTGCTCATCGGCGGCCTGCTGGCCGGCGTGCTCTATTCGCTCGTCGCGCTCGGCTTCGTGCTCATCTTCAAGGCCTCGGGCGTGTTCAACTTCGCGCAAGGCGCGATGGTGCTGCTCGCCGGCCTCGCGCTCGTGCGCTCGCTCGATTTCATGGTCGCGCACGGCATTCCATTATGGGCCTCGATCGTGCTGGGGCTGCTGTTTGCCGCCGTCGTCATGGCGATCACGGCGGCGCTCATCCAGAAGCTCGTGCTCGGTCCGCTCGTCAATCAGAGCGATCTCTCGCTCTTCATGGCGACGATCGGCATAACCTTCGTGCTCGAAGGCGCCGGCCAGATGATCTTCGGCTCGGATGTCTATCCGCTCTCGCTCTTCCCGACGGATGCCTGGTTCATTCTCGGCAGCATCTTCGACGGCGGGCTCCTCGTGAACAAGCTCGACGTCTGGGGCGGCCTGATTGCCGGCGCGCTCGTCGCCGGATTGGCGATCTTCTTCCAGCGCACCAAGACGGGCCGCGCGCTTCGCGCCGTCGCTGACGACCATGCGGCGGCCGAGTCGGTCGGCATTCCGATCACCTGGATCTGGTTCGTCGTGTGGCTCGTCGCCGGCCTCGTCGCGCTCGTCGCCGCGACCGTGTGGGGCACGAAGCTCGGCGTGCAGTTCTCGATCGTTTTCCTGGCGCTGAAGGCGCTCCCCGTGCTCATCATCGGCGGGTTCACCTCGGTGCCGGGCGCCATCGTCGGCGGGCTCATCGTCGGCGCGGGCGAGAAGATCGCCGAGGTCTATCTCGGCCAGCAGATCGGCGGTGGTATCGAGTACTGGTTCGCCTACGTGCTGGCTCTGGTCGTGCTCCTCGTGAGGCCGCAGGGCCTCTTCGGCGAGCGCATCATCGAACGCATCTGAGGAGGCGAGGGCGTGCTCTATCGCGAGGCCGGCCAGTTCAAGACCTCCTACGCCGCGGACATGGCGATCTTTCCGATCCGCCAGGACCGCATGGCGCTTCTCATCCTGCTTGCGTTCGCCTTCGTCGGCATTCCGCTGCTTGCGCACTTCCAGCTCTGGCCGCTCGGCAGCGATTACATGCTGCGTGCGATCCTGATCCCGTTTCTCATTCTTTCGCTGGCAGCGATCGGCGTGAACATCCTCGTCGGCTACTGCGGGCAGATTTCGCTCGGCAGCGGCGCCTTCATGGCCATCGGCGCCTACAGTGCCTACAAGTTCGGAACCGGCGTCCATATCCCGCTCGAGTTTCTTGGCACCGAGATCAGCATTCGGCCGCTGCCGGTCATCGTCTCGATCCTGCTCGGGGGGCTCATGTCGGCGATCGTCGGCATCCTGTTCGGCATTCCGAGCCTTCGGATCAAGGGCCTCTATCTCGCCGTCGCGACGCTTGCCGCGCAGTTCTTCTTCGACTGGGTGTTCCTGCGCGTGAAGTGGTTCACAAACTATGCGCCCTCCGGCTCGATCGCCGCGCCCGATCTCTATTTCTTCGGCTATTTGGTTCACTCGCCGATCGAGCGCTACCTGCTGTGCCTCATCTTCGTGACGGTCTTCGCGCTCATCGCGAAGAACCTCGTCCGCGGCAATATCGGACGCCAGTGGATGGCGATTCGCGACATGGATATCGCGGCCGAGCTCATGGGTATCCGACCGCTCTATGCGAAGCTGACAGCGTTCGCCGTCTCGTCGTTCATTGTCGGCGTGGCCGGTGCGCTCTGGGCCTTCATTTACCTCGGCGCGTGGGAGCCCTTGGCCTTCTCGATCGACCGCTCGCTGCAGCTCCTGTTCATGGTCATCATCGGCGGGCTCGGTTCGATCCTCGGGTCGTTCCTCGGTGCGGCCTTCATCCTGATCCTGCCCATCCTGCTCGATCAGGTGCCGCACGCGCTCGGCGTGCCGGTGGGCGTCGAGACCGTCTCGCACCTCGTCTTCATCGTGACCGGTGCGCTCATCTGCTATCTCTTGATCGTCGAGCCGCACGGCTTTGCGCGGCTCTGGTCGATCGCGAAGGAGAAACTCAGACTGTGGCCCTTCCCCTATTGAGGGCGTACGTCGGAGCCAGTGCCCGGTCCGCGAAGTGGTGCGGCGAGCCGGGCGAACAAGAACAAGCACCCGCGAAAAATCCGGCGTTTGCCGGTGTGTGAGGAGGAGAATATGTTGCGAAAGACCTTGGCGTTCGCCACCGCAGCCAGCGCAGTGCTCTCCGGAGCGGGACTAGTGCTGTCGGCCGGCCCCGTGATGGCACAGAACGAGCAGTTCATCCCGCGTCTCGTCTACCGGACGGGTGCCTACGCGCCGAACGGCATTCCGTTCGCCAACGGCGCCGCGGACTACATCACCATGCTCAACGAGCGCGACGGCGGCATCAACGGCGTCAAGCTCGTCATGGAGGAATGCGAGACCGGCTATGCGACCGACAAGGGCGTCGAGTGCTATGAGCGCCTGAAGGCCAAGGGCCCGACGGGTGCTGCGTACTTCTCGCCGCTCTCGACGGGCATCACCTTTGCGCTGACCGAGAAGGCACCGGGCGACAAGATGCCTCTGCTGACGACGGGCTATGGCCGTTCGGACAGCCGCAACGGCTCGGTCTTCGCCTGGAACTTCATCGCGCTCGGCAGCTACTGGACGGCGGCCGACATCGCGATCCAGCACGTCGCCAAGGAACTCGGCGGCATGGCCAATCTGAAGGGCAAGAAGATCAGCCTCGTCTATCACGACAGCCCCTACGGCAAGGAGCCGATCCCCGCTCTCGAGGCGCGCGCCAAGCTCAACGGCTTTACCTTCAAGGCGATCCCGGTCACGCATCCGGGCGTCGAGCAGAAGTCGCAGTGGCTTGCCATCCGCCAGGACCGCCCCGACTACGTTCTGCTCTGGGGCTGGGGCGTGATGAACTCGACCTCGATCAAGGAAGCCGCGGCCGTGGCTTATCCGCGCGACAAGATCATCGGCGTGTGGTGGTCCGGTGCCGAGCCTGACGTGATCCCCGCGGGCGATCAGGCCAAGGGCTACAAGGCACTCCTGCTGCAGCATCCGGCGGGCAAGTTCGGCGTCCACGCGGATATCGAGAAGCACCTGTTCGCCAAGAACCAGGGCGTCGGCAAGGATACGTTTGCCCAGGTTCTCTACAACCGCGGCCTGATCGACTCGATGCTCGGCACCGAGGCCATCCGCACGGCACAGGCCAAGTTCGGCAACAAGCCGCTGACCGGCGAGCAGGTGCGCTGGGGCTTCGAGAACCTGAACCTCACGGCTGAGCGCATCAAGCAGCTCGGCTTCGAGGGCATGCTGAAGCCCATCAAGTTCTCTTGCGCCGACCACCAGGGTGCGGACGAAGGCCGCGTCCATCAGTGGGATGGCAAGGAGTGGAAGATCATCTCCGACTACTACAGCGCCGATCGCTCGGTCGTCGATCCGCTCGTGAAGGAAGTCTCGGCAAAGTACGCCGAGGAGAAGAAGATCACGCCGCGCGATTGCTCGAAGGAGCAGTGAGCGCACGGGCACCTCGTGCCCTTAGCACAATCGAGCGAGGCGGCCGCGGTCGCCTCGCTCGGACACACATCAAGCCGAGCCATCCGGAGCACGCCGCGTGACCGCCCAAGCTGCACCCGATCCACGCGTCGCCACTGCGCCGGCAACGCCCATCTTGAGCATCAAGAACATCGAGGTCATCTACGACCACGTCATTCTCGTGCTGAAGGGCGTGTCGCTCGAAGTGCCCGCCGGCGGCATCGTCGCGCTGCTCGGTGCGAACGGCGCCGGCAAGTCGACGACGCTCAAGGCGATCTCGAATCTGCTCGAGTCCGAGCGCGGCGAGGTCACGAAAGGCGCCATCGAGTTCCAGGGTGCGCGCGTCGACGGCTTGACGCCGAATGCCATGGTCCGGCGCGGTCTCGTCCACGTCATGGAAGGCCGCCATTGCTTCGGCCATCTGACCGTCGAGGAGAACCTGCTGACGGGCGCCTACACGCGCCGTGACGGCGGCGCCGCGGTCCGTCAGGACCTGGAGATGATCTACAGCTATTTCCCGCGCCTCAAGGAGCGCCGCCAGAGCCTGGCCGGCTACATCTCGGGCGGCGAGCAGCAGATGACGGCGATCGGCCGCGCGCTCATGAGCCGGCCGCGCATGATGCTACTCGACGAGCCCTCCATGGGGCTCGCGCCGCAGCTCGTCGAGCAGATCTTCGAGATCACGCGGCGCATCAATCAGGAGCAAGGCGTCTCGGTGCTGCTCGCCGAGCAGAATACCAACATGGCGCTCAAGTATGCGAACTACGGCTACATCCTGGAGACGGGGCGCGTCGTTCTCGACGGCGAGGCCAAGGCGCTGCGCGAGAACGCGGACGTCGCCGAGTTCTATCTCGGTGTTGCCGGTGGTGAGCGCGCCTCCTTCCGCGACGTGAAGCACTACAAGCGGCGCAAGCGCTGGCTCGCCTGAGGCGAACGCCTGCCCGTCGCGCTACTACTTCTTCTTCTGGAAGTGCGCCCGCATGGCGTCGCAGGGATCGGGCCTGTCGGCGCGTGGCGTCAGAATCGTGAAGTCGGCGACAGGCTTGCCCTCCCGATCGCGCTCGACATGCGCCGTGACATCGGTCGCGCCATCCTTGGTCTCCATCGGCATCACGGCGAGGACTTTGCGCTCCGGCGCCATGCGCGCGAGATCCCACGGCACGCCGCGATCTTTCCGCACATGACCATTTCCCGCGAGCAGAATCGCCGAGCCGTGCGTCCCGGCGGCCTGCAGCAGGGCCGCCGCCATGTGCGCGTCGCGATAGCGTTGCGCCAGCGCCATGTTCGTGAAGGCCGTGCGCGGCATGAGCCCGCAGTGCGACGCTTCGAGCTCGTCGAGCAGCGAGTTCTGAAGAGCTTCCGGCAGCGGCACGTCGAGGCCGAGGCGCGACACGGTATCGGCCGGAAGAGCTGCGAGACCACGCCGCGCCACCTCGCGCACGTCCGTCCGCGTCGGATGACCCGGCAGGATCGGCAGACCTTGTGCGAGCGCGGCTTCGAAGATCGGAAGAAACAACGTCGATGAGGGCCAGCCGCTCTTTTCCCAGTCGAGGGCGGCAAGCAAACTGCGCGCACTGTCAGGCGTGCCTGCTGTTTGGAGAGCCGCCGCCTGATCCGTGCGAATGTGCTCGAACACGAGAGCCGACGGCTTCTGCTTCCTGCTCTCGGCGAGATCGGTGGCGATCGCACGGAGGAGACCGGCACGGAGCGCGTGCTGCGCGCCGTTGTCATGCACCTCGCCGAGCAGGACGATGCCGCCCGCCTCCAGGTGCAAGACGAGCGCCCGCTGCAGTCGCTCGATCGGAGAGTGCATGCAGTCTCCGTCGAGGGCCGCCGCGAGCGGCGATGTGCCTTCGAGCACGGCGCCGACAAACGGATGGCTGCCGCTCTCCGCTTGCCATGCCTCTTCGATCGCCTTCCCGACGCCCGCACGCCCGCACGCGTCCTGCGCGCGAAGATCGGCGGGGACGAGGATGCCGAGCAGGGCGGCAAAAAATAGGAGCGCAGGCTTCATTCGACAGGGTCAGTCCTTGGCCGGCACGCCTTTGCCGTCGCCGATATCCCAGTACAGGCCGGCCATGAGCTGGATGGCGCTGCGTGAGAGCGGCATCAGAATGTGCTCGTCCGGCCAGTGCTGCGAGCACGAGGCATAGGAGTGCGGGATCCAGATGGTCGGCATCCCGAGATCATCCGTGAAGATGTCGTTGCAAATGGAGCCGCCCGTGGACGGAATGATGGCGGGCTTCACGTTCGTCGAGCGCTGTGCCGAGCTGGTCACGAACGACGCCCAGGGGTGATCGGGCTCCGTGCGCGTTGCCGCAAACCCGCCGTCGTTGCTCGCCGGCGGCGGCACGACCTTCACCAGCGTGTGTCCTTTCGCGGCCAGATGCGACTGCACGGCCGGGATGATCTGGTCGACGCTCGTGCCGGCGACGAAACGAAGCTGGCAGTTGGCGACGGCCTTCGGCGGGATCGCGTTCACGGGCCGCTCGGGCGTGCCCGTGGTGAAGGCGAGGATATTGAACGTATTCGCGGCATAGACGCGCTCGGCGGGCTTCAGTTCCGGCTCGCCCCACCATTCGTCGACTTTCGGGCCCTTGTCACCGCCATCGATCTCGACATCGGCGAGCACGTCCTTCACCGCGCGCGACATCGGTGGCGCCTTGAGTGCCTCGACGAGCAACTCGCCTTTTGGCCCGACGATGGAAGCGAGCGCGTGCGCGAGAATGAAGCCGGGATTGGCAATGAGCCCACCCCAGTTGCCCGAGTGATGTCCGCCCTCGCGCAGGTCGACGACGAGATCGAAGTTCACGGCTCCGCGGCAGCCGAGCGAGATCGTCGGGCGATCCTGCTTCACGCGCGGGCCGTCCGAAGCAATGAGGACATCGGCGGCGAAATCCACTTTGTTGGCGCGGACCAGCTCCTTGAGGCCCTTCGAGCCCGCCTCCTCGCCCGTCTCGATGAGGAACTTGGCATTGAAGCCGAGCTTGCCGCCGCGCTCGGAGATGACGGCGGCCAGCGCCGCCATGTTGAGCGTGTGCTGGCCCTTGTTGTCGGCCGTCCCGCGTCCGTAGAGGCGGTCGCCGTCGCGTGCCGTGATCCACGGCCCTTTGCCCTTCGTCCAGCGCGCGTCCATGCCGTGCACGACATCGCCATGGCCATAGCCGAGCACGGTCGGTAGCGCCGCATCCTCGATGCGTGTTGCGAGCAGGACGGGACCCTGCCCCTGGAAAGGATTGTCGTAGGTCTTGGTCGTGAAACCCATGGCCTCGAAGGCCGGCTTCATGTGCGCGTCGAGATAGCGGTGACATTCGGCGACCGCCGCCGCATCGGGGAACTTCTGGCTCTCCGTGCGCACGGCGACGCGGTCTGCAAGCTCGCGCTCGAACGTGCCACCATCGACATACGCTTCGGCGCGCGAAATGGCGCCGGCGCGACTTCCACTCATGCAGCAGCTTCCTTCTTCACGTCATCATCATAGAGGTGGCACTCGACCATGCCGGCGGCGCTCGTCAGCGGCCGCGGCACGATGGTATCGCACGGCCCGAAGCGGCGCACGCAGCGCGGATGGAAACGGCAGCCCGATGGCATGTCGAGCGGGTTCGGATAGGCGGCGCCGAGGTGCGTGTCCGGCACGCCGAGCCCGGGCTCGGGCGTCAGCACGGACTTCAGCAGCGCATCCGTATAGGGGTGGCGCGGATTGCGGAAGAGCGTGTCGGTATCCGTCTGCTCGACGATGCGGCCGAGATACATGACCGCAACGCGATCCGCCATGTGCTCGACGACCGCGAGATTGTGGCTGATCAGGAGATACGTCAGCCCAAGCTCGCGGCGCAGGTCCTGCAGCAGATTGAGGATCTGCGACTGCACGGAAACGTCGAGCGCAGACGTCGGCTCGTCGCAGATGACCATGCGCGGGCGGTTGATGAGCGCGCGTGCGATCGCGACGCGCTGGCGCTGGCCACCCGAGAGCTGGCTCGGATAGTTGTCGTAGAGCCGCCGCGCGAGACCGACCAGCTCCATCATGTCGAGGACGCGCTTCTTCTCATCATCGCCGCTGACGCCGCCTTGCACGCGGAGCGGCAGGCCGATGATCGAGCCGACGGACTTCCTCGGATTGAGCGAGGAGTAAGGATCCTGGAAAACCGGCTGGACGAGGCGCGCGACGTCGCGGCGCTTCATGCCGGCGAGCGGCTGGCCATCGATCTTGAGCGAGCCCGACGATGGCGGCATGAGACCGAGCAGCATGCGCGCGAGTGTGGTCTTGCCGCAGCCCGATTCACCGACGAGGCCGACGACCTCGCCCTGGCGGATCGAGAGATTGACGCCGTTCACCGCATGGAGCGGCTTCTTCGCGCGCATGAAGCCCTGCGAGACCATGAACATGCGCGTGACGTCGATGGCCTCGAGCATGGGCGGCGCAGAAGAAGCGTGTGCGGGTTCGATTGAAACGGGCTGTGCCAAGGTCGCGCTGCTCATGCCACGCCCTCCGTCGCGGGCGCCTGTCCACGTATCAACTCGTCGGCGCGAATGCAGCGCACGGCATGGCCGCTACCCGGCGCGGCTTCGAGCGGGATCGGCGCCGCGCGGCAATCGTCGATCACGTAATTGCAGCGCCCGGCGAAGTGACAGCCCTGCATGTGGCCGACGAGCGAGGGCACCATGCCCGGGATTGTGCCGAGGCGCTCGCCGCGTTTCGTCTTGCCGGGAATGGGAATGCAGTCGAGCAGGCCGCGCGTGTAGGGATGGCGCGGGGTGCCGAAGACCTCGGCTGCCGTGCCCGTCTCGACGACCTGGCCGGCGTACATGACGACGACGCGTGTCGCGATGCGGGCGACGACGCCGAGATCGTGCGTGATGAGCACGAGGCCCATGTGGAACTCGCGCTGCAGCTCGGCGAGCAGATGGAGGATCTGCGCCTGGATGGTGACGTCGAGTGCCGTCGTCGGCTCGTCGGCGATGATGAGATCGGGGCCGGTCATCAGCGCCATGGCGATCATGACGCGCTGGCGCAGACCGCCGGAGAGCTGGTGCGGATATTGCCTGAGACGCTGGCCCGCCGCCGTGATGCCGACACGCTCGAGCAGATGCACGGCACGATCCCGCGCCTCCGATCGCGGCACCTTGCGGTGGCGAAGCAGCGCTTCCTCGAGCTGGTTGCCGATGGTGTACGCTGGATTGAGCGAGGTCATCGGCTCCTGGAAGATCATGGCCATGCGGTTGCCGCGCAGGTCCGACATGGCCGTCTCGGGCACGTCGACGATCGGATCGCCGAGCAGCGTGAGCTCGCGCGCGACCCGTCGCGCCCGCTTCGGCAGGAGGTCCATGATGGCGAGCGCGGTCAGCGACTTGCCGCAACCCGACTCGCCGACGATGCAGACTGTCTCGCCGCGATCGACGTGAAAGCTCACGCCTTGCACGGCATTCAACGTTCCGGATGGGACCGGCAGAGAGACTTCGAGCCCCTCGACGGTCAGGATGCGATCGCTCATTGAGAAACCCAAAACGCGCTGAATCCCCCTCCCCCTTGTGGGGAGGGGTTAGGGGTGGGGGGAATCCCAACAGCAGCGGCGGGAGTTCCTATCGCTATTGTTCTGCAATCCCCCCCTCCTAACCTCCCCCACCATCGCGCCGAAGGCGGGCCTTCGGCGCTGGGGGGAGGGATCAGGTCGGTGGACGATTTGATCTTATCCATCTGCTTGCGATGCGTTCTAGCTGCGGTTTTCCGGGGCGGTCACGTCCCTGAGCCCGTCGCCGACGAGATTGATCGACAGCACGAGCATGAAGAGCGCGGTGCCCGGTATCGCGATCAGCCAGGGATCGAAGTACATGAGGCCCTTGGCCTCGGAAATCATGAGGCCCCATGACGGCGTTGGCGGCTGCACGCCGAGACCGAGGAACGAGAGCGCCGCCTCGAGCAGGATGGCGTGCGCCATCTCGAGTGTCGCGACCACGATCAGGTGGTTCATGACATTGGGCGCGATCTCGGTCAGCAGAATGCGCAGATGCGAGCAGCCGAGCGCTTCCGCGGCCGTGACGAACTCGAGCGAGCGCACTTGCTGTGTCGCCGATCGCATGACCACCGCAAAGCGGTCCCAGATCAGCAGGCCGAGCACCCAGATGACCACGGTAAGCGATGAGCCGACGATGCTGACCACGGCCAGAGCGACCAGGATCACCGGCATGGAGAGACGCGTCGTGATGAGGAAGTTCACCACCATGTCGACGCGGCCGCCGAAATAGCCGGCCATGACGCCGAGGATCGTGCCGATGAGGCCGGAGATGATCATCGCCGAGAAGCCGATGAGCAGCGAGACCTGGGCGCCGTGGTAGAGCCGCGTCAGGTAATCGCGGCCGAGGTGATCGGTACCGAGCGGATGGGTCCAGGTCGCTTTCGGGCTGTCGTGCCAGATGGGCGGAATGAGCTTGCGCGCGAGCTGCTGGTCATAGGCGTCGTGCGGCGAGATGACGTTGGCGAATACCGCCATGAAAATGATGGCGAGGAGCACGAAGGCGCCGAACATCAGGCCGAAGTGACCGAAGATGCGCCGCCGCATCATGGCGCCCGGCGTCGGCGCCAGGATCTCCTCGGCGGTCTGGATGCCTGCGCGTGCGAGCGTCGTGCGCGTGATGGTCGTCTCAGCCATGTCAGCTCACCCTGATGCGCGGATCGAGGAACGCGTTGAGCATGTCGGCAAGGAAGGTGATGACGACGTAGATGATCGCGAGGATGAGCACGATCGCCTGCATCATCGGCAGGTCCTTGCGCTGGATCGACTCCCACGCGAGATAGCCGAGGCCGTTGATCTGGAAAATCGTCTCGATCACGATCGAGCCGCCGAGCATGAAGCCGAACTGGACGGCGGCGAGCGCCACGACCGGGATGACCGCATTGCGCAGCGCGTGCTTGAAGAGCACCTTCATGGGCCTCAAGCCCTTCGCGCGCGCCGTCCGGATGTAGTCCGAGGCGAGAACCTCGAGCATTCCTGCGCGCGTCAGGCGCATGACCGCCGGTGCCACGTTGTAGCCGAGTGCGATCGACGGCATGACGAAGTTCCACCAGCTCGCCTGCCCGGTGATCGGGAGCCAGCGCAGCATGACGCCGAACACGAGAATCAGCGTGAGGCCGAACCAGAATGTCGGCATTGCCTGTCCGACAACGGCAAGTGTCAGCGCGAGGCGATCGAAGATGCTGTTCGGCTTCACGGCGGCGAGCACGCCGAGCGGAATGGCGAGTGCCAGGCCGAAGGTGATCGCGCAGGCGCCGAGCAGCATGGTGGTCGGCAGGCGCTCGAAAATCACGTCGGCGACCGGCACGCGCAGACTGTACGAGCGCCCGAGATCGCCTTGCACGGCATGGACCAGCCAGTCCCAGTACTGGACGATGATCGGCCGGTCGAACCCGTAGTAGCGACGAACGTTCTCGATATCCTCGATGCGCGCGCCCTCGCCGGCAATGGTGATCGCAGGATCGCCGGAGAGATAGTTCATCGAGAAAGTGAGAAGCGACACGGTGAGCGCCACCAGGATCGCCACACCTAGCCGCTTCAGGGCATAGATCGCCATGGACCTGTCCGTTCCTTGCCGGATCGAATGCCGACGGTAGGCGGCGGCTCAGCGGCCGCCGACCTCCGGGGTCTTTCCCGCGAGCGGGCAGCAGAGGTGTTGCTGCCCGCTTCCCGGAACCGTCCGGCGGCCACCGTCCACATGGACAAGGCTGCCGGCTCGACCAAGGCTATTTCCACTTGGCGCGGTAGAACTGCGGGATCTCGTCGGACGTCGCCTTGAAGTCGAGATCCTTCGAGTAGGCGTAGAACTTGGCGTAGGTGAACATCGGCACCCAGTACGCCTCGTCCGCAATGCGCTTCAGCGCCTTTTCCCAGAGTGCGGCCCGCTTGTCGGGATCGATCGTGCCGTTGGCTTCGGCAATGGTCGCGATCACTTCCTTGTCCTGCGAGAGATCGTCCGGCGAGCCCGTGAAGAAGTGGCCGGTGCTCGCAGAGACATCCGGAATCGAGCTCGAGCCCCACGTCAGGTTGATGACGGTCGCCTGACCCTTGTGGATGGCCTGCACGAGCGGACCGTACTGCAGGAAGACGAGGCGGGGCTTGAGGCCGACGCGCACGAGATCGCCGATCACGGCCTCGGTGATGTGACGCTCACGATAGGCGTGCAGGTCGAACTCGAAGCCGTTCGGATGCCCGGCCTCGGCGAGCAGCTTCTTGGCCTTTTCCGGATCGTAGTCGTACTTCGTCACGTTCTCCGAGCATCCGAACTGGTCCGGATGGCAGGGCGAATAGATGACCTGCGACGGGGCACCGACGAGGTTGTCCACGAGCGATTTGCGATTGATCGCGTGGGCCACGGCCTGTCGCACGCGCTTGTCCATGAAGCGCTTGTCGGGCGAGCGGCCCGTCGCGTCGAAGGTCAGATACGAGATGCGCAGCGTCTTGGCGTTCTCGATCGTCAGGTTCGGCGCGCGCATCATGCGCTCGGCCTCGTCCTTCGGCACGTCCCAGACCCAGTCGATCGCGCCGGTCATCAGCTCGGCGAGACGCGTGTTGGAATCCTTGATGGTCCGGAAGAGGATCTTGCCGATCTGCGGCTTGCCCTTGGGGCTCCCTTCCCAATAGTCGGCATTCTTCTCCATCAGGATCGACTGACCCGGCTTCAGCTCGGTGATCCTGTAGGGGCCGGTTCCATCGGAGGGCACGGCGCCATAGTCCTTCTTGCCGTCCGGCCGGGCGGGCGCCTTGTCGTAGTGGCCCTTGGGCAGAATGTTGCCGGAGCCGGCGAGGAAGATCAGCGCCGTCGGGAACGGCTTGTCCATCGTCAGACGGACCTTGTGCTTATCGAGCACTTCCGCCTTCTTGATCCAGCTCAGGTACGAGCGGTTGAGCGAGCCGTGGGTCGGGTCGACAATGAAATTGAGCGTATACGCGACATCCTCGGCGTCCAGCTCCTTGCCCGAATGAAATTTCACGCCCTTGCGGATGTTGAGGTCGAGCGTCGTGTCGTTCTCCCACTTCCACGACTCCGCCAGCAGCGGGACGGGCTTGTACTGCTCGTCGAGATGAATGAGGCGGTCGAAAACGATCGTGCCGAGGATCACCAGCTCGCGGGTGTTGAGATAGCTCGAATCGGTGATCGGGTTCTCACGGTCGGTCGACCACACGAGCGTATCGTTGGCCTTGCCGGCGCTCGCTGGTGGCGCCCAGAGCGCCGAGACCGCGACCGCAGTCGCTACGAGACCATAAACATAACGCCGCATGTGGCGGACCCTCCTGTTGGCTATGAACGGTGACACATGGCCCAGTTGTCCGGACCTTAGATGCAGGTTCCCATCAAAATGGGATGGGATGCAAGGGGTTTGGGTCAGCGGGAGCTCATGAAGCGGCGGCTCTCGCGTGCGTGGGAGGCACTCGGCGGATGCGCCGCCTTGCCCGGCATTGTCCTGGCGTGCACTGAGGATGGGTGCGCTGTCGACGATTCGAGGCCTTCCTCGCCGGCGCAGGACCGGACCGCGTGCAGCAAAGGCGCGGTCTTGGTATCACGATGAGGGGCAAGTGGCGCCCGTCGGTCGCGAACCGGCATCGCCACGGGGGAAATGCGTGCCGGACACGAACAAGTCGAGTAAGGGCCATTCTGCGCCGGCCGTGCCGCGCGATCCGCGACCCGTCGTGCGCGATGATCCGATCCGCGCCGTCATCTGGATCACGCTTGCCATGGCGGTCTTCGCGGTGCTGGCGGCGTGCTCGCGCAAGGCCGCGCTCATGGGCATGCATCCGCTGCAGATCGTGTTCCTGCGCAATCTCTCGGCGACGCTCTTCCTGATGCCCATGCTGGCCATGCGCGGGCGCGCGCTTCTGCGCTCGAACGCCCTCCATCTCTATGGCGTACGGGTCGGCATCTCGATCTTCTCGATGACGGCGTGGTTCTACGCGCTGGCGCTCATTCCGGTTGCCGAAGTCACAGCCATCGGCTTTCTGGCGCCGCTGTTCGGCACGCTCGGCGCGATCGTCTTTCTCGGCGAGAAGGTGCGCATCCGCCGCTGGACGGCGCTCGTCATCGGTTTTCTCGGCGCGATGATCATCCTGCGGCCGGGGACGGAGTCGTTCGGCCTCGGGCAGGCCTGCGCGATCTTCAATGCCATGAGCTCAGGCCTCGTCACGGTGCTGCTGAAGCAGCTCTCGAGCGAGGACGATTCCGGCAAGATCGTCTTTCTGACGACCGTTCTGATGTTGCCGCCGACGCTGATCCCGGCGCTGTTCGTGTGGGAGACACCGGGGTGGGAATTTGCGCCGGTCATCCTGACGATCGGTCTTACCGCGGTGCTCGGGCACTACTGTCTGATGCGTGGCTTCGCCTCGACGGAGGCGTCGCTGGTCATGACGTTCGACTTCTCGCGCCTGCCGTTTGCCGTGCTGATCGGGTGGTGGATGTTCGGCGAGGTCACCGACGTCTGGACCTGGGTCGGGGCGGCGATCATCTTCGCCTCGGCGATCTACATCACACGCCGCGAAGCGCGGCTGCGCAGCCAGGCACGCCTGGAGAAGATTGCCAAAAAATCCGAGTGAGGTGAATCCGCTCAGCTCCAGGCGAAGCGCGGCTGCTCGAGATGGGCGACGCGTATCGATCCACCGCGCATCGCGACCTCGCGGAACTGGAAGATCATGGCCGCCGTCGGCGCGTGCAGGCTGTGGCCGAGAGTCGGCAGCGGCACGCCGAAGATCGGCTCCGAGCCGTCGAAGGGCCGCTCCATGTCCGGCACTTCGGGCGCATCGAGCTCGCGCAGCGGCACGCGGAACACGCGCGCGACCTCATTGGGGTCCGGCGCGAGCGGGAACGCCGGCCCACCCCAGATCACGACCGGCGTGATGCAGAAGCCCGAGCGCGTCGCGTAGTCGTCGAGCAGCCCGATGATGGACGATGGCGCGAGATTCAGGCCGAGCTCCTCCGCCGTCTCGCGCAGTGCCGCTTCCTCTGGCGTCTCACCGGCATCCATGCGTCCCCCGGGCAGCGCATATTGTCCGGCATGGCGCTTCAGGTGCTGCGGTCGGCGCGTGAGCAGAAACGCCGCCTCGGCCGGATCCTCGCCAGCCGCGACGATGATCGCGACCGCGGCATGGCGGAGTGCGGGATCGGCGATCGCGTGGCGTTCGAAGGCGGCCATGCGCGCGGCCATGGTGTCGCGCAGCGTCGGCGCGAAGGCATACGGCTCGGCGGTCATTCCCGTCGTCACGTCAGACCACACCCTTGTCCTTGAGGCGGCCGATCTCGCCGTCGCTCAGCCCGAGCATGTCCTTGAAGATCTCGTCATTGTGCTCGCCGAGCGTGGGCCCCAGCCATTCGACCTTGCCCGGCGTATCCGAGAGCCGCGGCACGACATTCGGCATCGCGATCTCGCCGACGCGCGGATCGGCCATGCGCAGGATGTTGCCGCGCGCCGCATAGTGCGGATCATTGAAGATATCGGCGACGGAATACACCGGCCCGCACGGCACCTCGAACTTGTCGCACTCGGCAATGCATTCCGTGAGCGTGAACTGCTGCGTCCAGTTCCCGACCCAGGCATCGATCTCCTTGCGGTCGCGATCACGGTCGACGATCTTGCCCCACTTGCCGTCACCTGCGACTTCCGGCGCGCTCATGGCTTCGGCGAGGCGAGCGAAGATCTTGTCCGATGTGCAAGCGATCGCGATCCACTTGCCGTCCTTCGTCGGGTAGTGGCTGTGCGGGCAGACGTTGACCGTCCCCGGTCCCATGCGCTCGCGCACATATCCTTTGTAGTCGTAGGCTGCGACCAGCTCGTCGAGAATGCGGAAGACGGACTCATACAACCCGATGTCGATGTATTGGCCGCGTCCGGTCATGTCGCGTGCGCGCAGCGCATACATCACGCCGAGCGAGCCGTAGAGACCTGAGAGATAATCGGGGATGGTTGCCGAGCCGGGCGTTGTCGGCGGACGGTCGGGAAAGCCCGCGAGATAGGAAAGGCCGCCGAAGGCATTGCCGATGCGGCCGAAGCCGGGGCGGGGACTGTACGGCCCCGTCTGCCCGAAGCCCGAGATGCGCACCATGATGAGCTTGTGGTTCTCGGCCTTGAGCGTTTCCCAGCCGAGGCCCCATTTCTCGAGCGTGCCGGGCTGAAAATTCTCGACGAGCACGTCGGCCTGACGCACGAGACGCTTCAGCAGGTCCGCGCCCTCGGGTTTTCTCAGATCGAGCGTGATGCACTTCTTGTTGCGCGTCTCCTGCAGCCACGGCAGAGAGTCGCCCGAGGGCGTCATCGTCCCGAATTTCCGGAGCGCGTCGCCGACTTTCGGCAGCTCGATCTTGATGACCTCGGCGCCGAACTCGGCGAGCTGCGTCGTGCAGTACGGGCCGGCAAGGAAGCTCGACACATCGATCACGCGCACGCCCTGCAGGGCTTTCACCGTCGGATGCGGGGACGGAGCGCTCTCAGCGGTCATGGATGCATTTCCTTCTCGTACGTGAGGCTCAAGAGCGCTGCTTCGATGCGAGGCGCTCGGCGAGCGCGACAATGCGCTGGGCGCGGTAGACGATCGGATAGTCGATGAACTTGCCTTCGAGCTGAATGGAGGCGGAGCCTGCTTTCTCCGCTTCGGCAAAGGCGGCGACGGCCTTGCGCGACCATTCGACCTCGGCAGCCGTCGGCGCGAAGATCTCGTTCACGACCTGCACCTGATCGGGATGAATGCACATCTTGCCCTGGAAGCCGAGATTCTTCGCGTGCTCGGTCGAGGCGCGGAAGCCCTCGCCATCCTTAAGCGCGGCCCAGACCGTATCGAGCGGCGCTTCGAGATTGCCCGCGCGCGAGGCGAGCACGCATTCCGTACGGTACGGCAGCAGCTCGGCCTCGCTGCGCGTCCAGGCCATGGCGACGTCGAGCGTGAAATCGCCCGCCCCGAAGGCGATGCGCTTCGCCCGCGTGCCGGCCGTCGCGATGGCGCGCAGGTTGGTGAGACCCTTGGCGGTCTCGATGATGGGGATGAGATCGATGGCGCCCGCGACGAGACCGCGCTCGCGCTCGATATTGCCGATTACCCAGTCGGCGGCGCGCAATTCGTCGACCGTATCGACTTTCGGCAGGATGATGCCGTCGACGCCCTTCCTCACGACGGCGACGAGATCGCCGTATCCCCACTCGGTCGTCGTCGCGTTCACGCGGATGTAGGCGAGCCCCGAACGCGGCTGCTGGCAGGCGGCGACCACAACCTCGCGCGTCGCGATCTTCTCGGCGATCGGGCAGGCGTCCTCGAGATCGAGGATGACCGCGTCGGCGTCGAGGCTCAGCGCCTTCTCGACGCGGCGGGGATGATTGCCCGGCGCGAACAGGAACGAGCGGAACACGGGCATGCGGCGTTTCTCCGGGCAGTCTCTTGTCTCGGTAAAGTTTGGGGACAAGTCTTGCCCGCCTACGGTCCGCGGAGTCAACGGGAGGGCGCTACGCGTTTCGTGCAAGGATCGCGACGAAGAAGCCGTCCGTGCCGTGCCGTGCGGGCGTCAGCAGGAGCGTATCCGTGCAGGCATCGGCCGACGCGGGCGGCGTTCCGGGAAGCGCCTCGCGCCACACCTCGCCGTAGGGCATGAGCGCGTACTCGGGATTTGCCGCGAGGAAGGCCGCGACCTGCTCCGTATTCTCGGCCGGCAGCAGCGAGCACGTGATGTAGACGAGCCGCCCGCCGGGCTTAACCAAAGGTGCGGCCTCAGCCAGCACCTCGCGCTGCTCCTTCTGGCGCTGCTCCAGATTGCGCGGCTTGAGGCGCCACTTGGCGTCGGGCCGCCGCCGCCACGTGCCCGTGCCTGTGCACGGCGCATCGATGATGACGCGGTCGAACTGCCCAGCCATACCGTCGAGCGCATTGGCCTCGCTTGCGGCCAGCACCTCGACATTCTTCGCGCCTGAGCGCGCGATGCGCTCGAAGATCGGACGAAGCCGCGTCTTGTCGCTGTCGTGGGCGATGATGCGGCCTTCGCCCTTCATGGCGGCGGCGAGCGCCAGCGTCTTGCCGCCGGCTCCGGCGCACAGATCGATCACCTCGTGGCCGGGGCGCGCATCGGCAAGCAGCGCCGCGATCTGCGAGCCCTGGTCCTGCACCTCGAACCAGCCTTTGCCGTGGGCCGGCTCGGCCTCGACATTGGGCGTGCGCCCCGCGCCTTCGGGCGCGTCGAAGCGCAGGCCGAGCGGCGAGTAGCGTGTCTCGACAGGCCCGAGCTTTTCGAGATCCGCAATGACCTGCTTGCGCGTCGCCTTCAGCGTATTGACGCGGATATCGACCGGCGCGCGCTCCGAGAATGCCGCGGCCTCCTCGGCCAAGTGGTCGCCGAGCATGGGGCGCAGCAGCGGCACGATCCATGCGGGCACGTCGGCCAGCAGCTCGTTTGCGCCCAAGGGCTGGGTGTTTTCGAGTGCGGCGCGTTCCGTGTCCGTCAGCGGTGCGAGGGCGTGCTTCGATCCATCGGCCGCCGCCGCGATCTGCCCGGCATCGAGCCCGAGCGCGCGTGCCGCCGCGCCGAGCGACAGCGCGCGCGGCGTGCTCGCGCCCATGCGCGCCGCGATCGAGCCGCGTCGCCTCAGGGCGTCATAGACGAGATTGCCGACCGCCGCGCGATCACCCGAGCCCGCATATCGGCTCGCCTTGCCCCAGTCGGCGAGCGCGAGCGCTGCCGGACGATGCCGCACGGTGATCTCGGTGAGAACGGTGACGGCCGCGGCGAGCCGCGCACCTGCTTTCATAAGTTAGCCGTTTCCAGAATAGTTGGGCGCCTCGCGCGTCATGCCGACGCCATGCGTGTGGCTCTCGCGCATGCCGGCCGGCGAGATGCGGATGAACTTGGCCTTCTCGCGCAGCTCCTTCAGGTCGTGCGCGCCGATATAGCCCATGCCGGCGCGCAGGCCGCCGACGAGCTGATGCAGCACATGCCCCGCCGGACCCTTGTAAGGCACCTGGCCCTCGATGCCCTCGGGCACAAGCTTCAGCTCGTCCTTCACTTCCTGCTGGAAGTAGCGGTCCGCACTGCCGCGCGCCATGGCACCGACCGAGCCCATGCCGCGATAGGCCTTGTACGTGCGCCCCTGGTACAGGAACGTCTCGCCCGGCGCCTCGTCGGTGCCAGCGAGCAGCGAGCCGACCATGGCGACGCTCGCACCGGCCGCAAGCGCCTTCACAAGATCGCCCGAGAAGCGGATGCCGCCATCGGCGACGATCGGAATGTCATGCTTCACCGCGACGTCCACCGCATCCATGATCGCGGTGAGCTGCGGCACGCCGACGCCGGCAACGATGCGCGTCGTGCAGATCGAGCCCGGACCGATGCCGACCTTCACCGCGTCCGCACCCGCATCGATCAGCGCGCGGGCGCCGTCGCCCGTCGCGACGTTGCCGGCAACGACCTGCGTGCTGTTGGAAAGCCGCTTGATGCGCGAGACGGCCGCGAGCACGCGCTCGGAATGGCCGTGCGCCGTATCCACGACGATGAGATCGCAGCCGGCTTCGATCAGGCGCTCCGTGCGCTCGTAGCCGTCGTCGCCGACGGTGGTCGCGGCCGCGGCGCGGAGCCGGCCCTGCGCGTCCTTGCAGGCATGGGGATGACGCTGCGCCTTCTCGATGTCCTTGACGGTAATCAGCCCGATGCACTGGTAGGCGTCATCGACAACGATCAGCTTCTCGATGCGGTTCGCGTGCAGCAGACGCTTGGCCTCCTCGCGATCCACGTTCTCCCGCACCGTGATGAGCTTGTCCTTGGTCATCAGCTCGTGGACGGGCGCCTGCAGGTTCGTTGCAAAGCGGACGTCGCGGTGCGTGAGAATGCCGACGAGCTTGCCTTCGCGCCGGCCGTTGCGTGGCGCCTCGACCACTGGAATGCCGGAGATCTTGTGCCGGGCCATCAACTCCAGGGCAGTGGCAAGCGTGGCGGTCGGCTCGACGGTGACCGGATTCACCACCATGCCGGATTCGAACTTCTTGACCGCGGCGACCTGGCTCGCCTGTTCGACAGGGGTGAGATTGCGGTGAATGACGCCGATGCCGCCGGCCTGCGCCACCGCGATCGCGAGCCGTGATTCGGTGACCGTATCCATGGCCGAGGAGAGAATCGGGATGCGGACCGAGATCTCCTTGGTGACGCGGGAGGCGACGTCGGTCTCCCCGGGGAGGACCTCGGAGCGCCCCGGCAACAGGAGCACGTCATCGAAAGTCAGTCCGACGTTGGCGTCGATTATGGAGCTGCGTCCGGCCATGCTCATCTCCTGCGTCTGATATGGGCTTTGCTGCCGCGCCCCCGGTTGGCGGGGTGCGGAAAACCTCTCTACGCACTGGTTTGGCTTGTTGGACGGACAGCATGTACCAGATGCGACAGTCCAGGGAAAGTGCACGGAAAAGCAGGAGGGGCCGCCTGGGGAAATGGCACCGGCCGGTTTCCTCTGTGGGCGGGGTGCGCCCAGGGGGTGACTTGCGCCATTGATGCCACTATTCCCGCCTAGCGTCCCGATTCCAAAGCGCGCCTTCGACCGTCAGGCACATCGTCGGGCACGAGGGCGACTCGCAGTGGGGACTCGCGAGATTTGTAGGGCGTCGGCAGTCATATCTGCGGGCAGTGGAGGGTTTGCAGATGTCCAATCCTGAGAAGCGTGACGAGCGGAGCATGAGCGACATCCTCGCTTCTATCCGCAAAATCATGGCTCAGGAGCCGACCTTGGCAATGCCGCCAAGCCCGCCCCGGCCATCGCTGAACGGCGTAACCGGTGGCACCATCGAGCTGCCTCGCGAGCCCGAGCTGAAATTGCCGGCAGAGAAGAAGCCGTCCGAAGGCGCGTCGGCGCCCGCGCCGGTCATCGGGCCGGAGCCTGTCAGCCTGGACGAGCTGCTCGCCGAGACGCCCCGCGCGACACCGGCGGCAAAGCCCGCACCCAAGCCCGCCGGGGGGGCATCCTCATCGGGTCCGGCCTCGCCCGCGGCCCCGGAGTGGCTGTTCCCGAAGCCCAATGCAGGGGAGCCGGCCAAGGACCAGCCCGCCCCCGCGCCGGCAAAGGATATCGCAGCGAAATCGCCTGCCTTACCGGTGGCCGATCCTCAGCCCGCCGCGCCTGCCGCCAAGGCCGAGGCCCCGGAGCCGGCGAAGACAACCCAAGAACCTGCAACGCCGCCATCGGCCCTGATCGGCCCGCCCACCCCGCGCCTCGGCGATCTCGGCAGCGTCGTGCCGGGCAAGCGGGAGGATGCCGGATCCCAGCCGACGCTCACGGTCGGACCACCGGCGCCGGGCGCACCCGCCGAGCGGCCCGTGCTCGGGCCTCCGCTGGCTGGCCCGCTCCTCGGTGAGCCCACACGGACCGCCGCCGCATCCGAGCCGCTGCCGGAAGTGCCCGGCGCGGACGCCCTGCGGCGCCTGATCGCCAATGTCGTGCCGCCGAGCGCGCATCCGAGCCTCGCGCCCGCCGCCAAGACGCCGGAGCCTGTGCCGGCCAAGCCCGCCGATATGCCCAAGCCCGATGGCGCCGCGAAAGCCGCGCCCGAGCTGAAGGTCGAGATGAAGGCCGCGCCTTTGGCCGAGGCGAAGAAGCCCGCGACAGTCGGGCCTCTGCCTTCGCCCGTCCCGCCGCCCGCTGCGGCGCCGGCTGCAGCTCCCGACCAGAAACCCGCAGCAGCAGCGCCGACACCAGCACCGAAGCCGGTTGCCGCGACGCCGGCCCCAGTTCCGGCTCCGGTTCAGGCGCAAGCGCCGAAGCCCGCTGCCCCCGCGCCCGCCGCTCAGAAACCCGAGACGCCGCCCCAGCCCGCTCCGGCCGCAACATCGGCGGGGCCTGCCGTTCCAAAGACCATGGACGAGACCGTCGTCGAGCTTCTGCGGCCGTTGCTGCGCGAATGGCTCGAGAAGAACATGCCGCGCCTCATCGAGCCCGCGCTCAAGGCCGAGATCGAGGCGCTGCGCGGCGTCCTCGCCAAGGATGGCAAGAAGGACTGAGCGGCCTTACCAGCTCTCGATCCACGGCCTCACGTCGATCTCGAAGGACCACGCATCGCGCGGCTGCTTGTGCAGCATCCAGTAGTTCTCCGCGATGTGGTCTGGATTGAGAATGCCGTCCCGCTCCTTTAGCGCGTACCGCTGCGGGAAATTCTCGCGGATGAAGGCGGTATCGATCCCGCCATCGATCACGACATGCGCGACATGAATGCCCTTCGGGCCGAGCTCGCGCGCCATGCTCTGCGCGACCATCCGAAGCCCTGCCTTGCCGGCCGCAAAGCCCGCAAAGCCGATACCGCCGCGCAGCGACGCCGTCGCGCCCGTGAAGAGGATCGTGCCCCGGCCGCGCGGCACCATGCGGCGCGCCGCTTCCCGACCCGTGAGGAAGCCGGCCATGCACGCCATTTCCCAGGTCTTGAAGAACTTCTGCGCCGACGCGTCGAGGATCGATTCGCGCACGTTGCCGCCGATGTTGTGCGCCAGCACCTCAATGGGACCGTGCTCGTTCTCGATCCCCTCGAAGAGCGCGACGACCTCCTCCTCGCGCCGCGCGTCGCAGCCATAGGCGGTCGCCGTGCCACCACCCTTCTCGATGGCAGCGACGAGATCGGCGAGCTTGTCTGCCGTGCGGCGTGCGACGCAGGTATGATAGCCCTCGCGGGCAAAGCGCCGGGCAATGGCGCCGCCGAGCGCATCACCGGCGCCGACGACGAGGCACACAGGCTTTTGGGCAGGTTTGCTGGCCATGGGCGAGGCTCCTAACGCGTTCGGAATGGGCTAGCATAGGCCCTCGGGCGCTCGATCGGAAAGAACCCGCATGAACGTCGACGGCAAACCCTTTCGGACCATCTGGCTCGGCAAGGATGGCTGGTCCGTCGACATCATCGACCAGACGCGGCTACCGCACGCCTTCGAGATCGTGCGGCTCACGTCGCTCGATGATGTCGCGCGCGCCATCCGCGACATGCAGGTGCGCGGCGCGCCGCTCATCGGCGTGACCGCCGCCTACGGTCTCGCGCTCGCCATGCGCGCCGATCCGTCTGACGTGCATCTTACACACGCGTGCGACGTGCTCGCGGCGACGCGACCGACGGCCGTGAACCTGCGCTGGGCGCTCGATCGCGTGCGTCGCGTCATCATGCAGCGTGCCGAGCCGGCGCGTGCCGTCGCGGCGTATGCGGAGTCCGCGCGCATGGCCGACGAGGATGTCGAGACGAACACGGCCATCGGCAAGTTCGGCTTCGATCTCATCAGTCGCGTCGCGCGCCTGAAAGCCGGGATGCCCGTCCACATTCTCACGCACTGCAATGCCGGATGGCTCGCGACGGTCGATCGCGGCACCGCCACCGCGCCGATCTACATGGCGCACGATGCCGGCATCCCGCTTCATGTGTGGGTGGACGAAACGCGCCCCCGCAATCAGGGCGCCGCGCTCACGGCCTGGGAACTCGGCCGCCACGGCGTGCCGCACACGGTCATCGTCGACAATGCCGGTGGGCATCTCATGCAGCACGATCATGTCGACATGGTCATCGTCGGCAGCGATCGCACGACGGCGCGCGGCGACGTCTGCAACAAGATCGGCACGTACCTCAAGGCGCTCGCGGCGCGTGACAACGGCGTGCCGTTCTATGTCGCCCTGCCGTCATCCACCATCGACTTCACGATGATGGATGGCATCAAGGAAATCCCCATCGAGGAGCGCGGCGGCGATGAAGTTGCGTGGATCAGCGGCGCGAGCGACGACGGCCGCGTCACGCGTGTCCGCCTCGTGCCCGAGACATCCGATGTGGCGAACTACGCCTTCGACGTGACGCCGGCGCGTCTCGTCAGCGGCCTCGTCACCGAGCGTGGCGTGATCGCCGCAACGCGCGATGCGATCGCCCGCGCGTTTCCCGAGTGTGTGGTCGCAGGCTAAAATCTCACGCGCTGTAGCACTCGAACATGAGGCCGGTGAGCTCGCGGCCCTGCTCGCTCGCCAGATGCAGCGCGAGGCTCGCCATGTCCGGCTCGCCCGAAAGCCCGCCGTACGGCGCCATAGTGCTCATGGCTGCCGGCGCAACGGCGTTGATCTGAATGCCGTGCGGCGCCCACTCCTGTGCTTCGTTGCGCGTCAGGTTGGCGAGCGCCGATCGCGCGAGCGCGCCGACGACGCGATGCGCCGATGTCGGCTTCCTCGGCAGGCGCACGATCGTCAGCACGAGGCCCTCGGTCATCGTGAGACGCATCCGGTTCGTCGCGATCTTGGTGATGAGGCACGCGGCGGCCAGCGTCTCGCTCACGGCTTCCTCGACATCGCTCTCGCGCGCGGCGGCGCCACCCTTCGGCGCCGGCACGGTCGCGAGGTTGATGACGATGTCGACCCCGCCGAAGGCCTGCACGGCCTGGCGCGCGAGCTTCACGGCCGCGTCCGTCGCGCCGATCGGCCCATCGAAGAGACGCACGTCGAGCGCGCCCTGCGAAACGATCTCGCCGAGCACTTCCATCTCGGGCGTCATTTCGTTCACGTGGAGAACAAGGCGCGTGCGCTGCTCGGCGAACGCGCGCGCAATATCGATGCCCTGCGCATTGTCGATGCCGGTGATCAGTACGCGCTTTCCGAGGAGATCGGGATAGGCGCTCGCAAACTCGATACCATCGAGCGTAGTCATCAACATGGTCGTCTCCCCGTGGACTGAACGCCTTGTGGGCGTCGACGCAACTGAGCCGATTCGCTCCTAACGGTTTCCTAAAGGCACCGCGATTCGGGGTCGGCGCACGGCGCGATTGCGGCGATGTACAGGCTAAGGTGTGGCACCGTTGATACTCAAGGAATCTCTTTCTTCGGCTGTCCCGGCGCGCCTTCGGGCACGCCCAGGGCATCGGCGAGCCGCGTCCGCGCCGAGCCGGGGCGCAGCGGCTTCGGCTGCGAGGGATCGGGCGCCCAGCCGGTCAGGGTCACAATCTCGAACGTGGCCGGCACGCGCCCGTCCGCCGTCCCGAACCGCTCCGCATAGACTTCGGCCGCTCGCGCGAGGAGGCGCCGCGTCATCGGCTGCCGGGAGCGCTCGGCGAGGGCGTTGCTCGCGCCCATGGCCTTGAGCTCCTGCATGAGGGCGAACGGGTGGGCGTATGTCACGGTCAGCGTATCGACGTCGGCGACCGGCAGCGCGAAGCCCGCCCGCTGCAGGAGGCCGCCGAGCGTGCGGACATCGGCAAAGGGCGCGACGCGCGGCGTGGCACCGCCGTGAAGCTCGGTCTCGGCGACAATGAAGGCCTCGCGCAGCTCCGCGAGCGATCCCGCACCGAGCAGGGCCGCGAGAAACAACCCGTCCCCCTTGAGGGCCTGGCGCACCTGCAGCAGTACGCCCGGCAGGTCATTGGCGAACTGGAGGGTGAGGCCGCTCACCACGAGGTCGAGCGTGCCGGGGCCGAAAGGCAGGAATTCCTCGTCGGCCGCGAGCAGGGGGCCATCGCACTGCGCCACCATGGCGCCACTGGTGTCCGCGTCGATGATCTGACCGATGGACCCGAGCTGGCGCAGGCTTCGGCTGAGCGCTCCCGTATGGGCGCCGAGGTTTAAGCCCACGGGGAAATTGCGGGCAATGAGCGAGAGACGATCGGAGATATCCTCGCTCACGTGCCGTAGGAGAAAATCATGGGCCGGCGCGAACGGGGCCGCCCGCGTCCGGCGGCGGCTCAGCAAAGCCCGGTCGAAGATGTTCGGCTGCGAGGTCATGCCGTGGAGTTATTCCCGCTGGGTGTTCGCCGCAGTATAGACATCCGAGCGCGCCATTGCGGGGGTGACGGAGCACCGGCAAGGAATGATTTAGACATCCCGCCTGAGACTCCGCCGCTAAGCCTGTTGATTCGCCATAATCTTTCCTTCCTTCTGCAACTCGTGCCCGCTCGCCTCCCGGACCCGCAAGGCCATGGACTTCGAAATCATCCTGCTCGCGCTGCTTCTCTGGCTCTTCGTCCAGTTCCGGAAGCGCTTCAAGAGCCTCGAGGATCGTCTGGCGGCCAGCGAGGCCCAGATTGCGGCACTGAGAGGGGGCCCTCCGCCCGACGCCGGCCAGGCTCCGGCCGGGGAGATGCCAACCCCCATCGCCCTGCCGCCGCCTGCCGAGGCCTCCGTCCCGCCGGTCGGAGAAGGCCCGCCTGAAGAGCCGGGCGAGGCTGATGCAACACCGCCGGTGCAGCCGGGCGCGCCCGAGCCCGCCAAGCCGCGCAAATCGCTCGAAGAACGCCTCGGCACGCGTTGGGCCGTCTGGGTCGGCGGCCTCGCTCTCGCGCTCGGCGGCATCCTCATGGTGCGCTATTCCATCGAGCAGGGCATTTTCGGACCGGGCGCCCGCATCTTCTTTGGCGGGCTCCTCGCGCTTGCCCTGGTCGGTGCCGGCGAGTGGCTGCGGCGCGGCTCCCAAGGCATCGTAGTCCCGGGGCTCGAGGCGGCGCACATCCCGAGCATCCTGACGGCGGCCGGCACCGTGACGGCTTTCGGCACGGTCTACGCCGCGCACGCCCTCTATGGCTTCATCGGCCCCGCCTTTGCCTTCCTGCTGCTCGGCGCGATCGGCGTCGCGACCATGTTCGCCGCTGCACTCCACGGACCCATGCTGGCCGGCCTCGGGCTCGCGGGTGCCTATGCCGGACCGCTGCTCGTCGCCTCGGACAAGCCGAGCCCATGGCCGGTCGTCCTCTATCTCGCCGTTGTCGCAGCTTCCGCGCATGGCCTCGCGCGCTTGCGGCGCTGGCTGTGGCTCGCGGCTTTCGCGGTTGGCGGTGCATTCCTCTGGGGCCTGCCGTACCTCGATCAGGCGGCGGCCGGCAGCTACGAATGGGCGCGCGCCGGCTTTGCGCACGTGCTCCTGCAACTCGCGCTGGCCGCCGTTTTCATGGCGATCGAGCCGCATCTCGGCATGAAGGACGAGGAGGCCGAGGTCGATCAGGTGGCGACCGGCGCACTGCTCGCCATGGCCGCGCTCGCCGTCGCCATGCTCTCCGACAGCCGTTTCGAGGCCGTGGGCTGGGTGCCGTTCGCAGCTGCCGCCGCCGGCCTGCTCGCCGCGACCGGATGGCTGAGCCCGCCGGCAGCGGCGGGCGCCGCGCTCGCCGGCCTGCCCGTCGTCGCCGTGGCCGCCTTCTGGCCCGGCCTCAAGGAAGTGCCCGACGCGAGCCTGCTCGCCCCGTTCGCGGCACAGGTTCTGCGCTTGCCCGAGAACGTCTCGGCCTATCTCACGATGCTCGCGATCCTCGCCACGGGAACTGCGGCCGTCGCCGGCTACCGCCTATGGCGCGGTCCGACGCTCAGTGCGCCCGTCTCGGGTCTTTACGCCCTCGGCGCCACCGTGCCGCCGGTCCTGGCACTCGTTCTCGCCTACCTCCGCATCACGCAGTTCGATACGTCGATCCCCTTTGCACTCTTCGGCGTCGTCCTCGCCGGCGGCTTCGTGTGGGTCGCCGAGCGCTTCCTCGCGCGCGAGCTGATCGTGCCGCTCCCCGGTATCCGCCTCGGGACCGGCGCCTTCGCCGCCGCCGCCATTGCCGCCCTGAGCTTCGCGCTCGTTGCCTTCCTGTCGCGCGGGTATATGACCGTCGCCTTCGCCCTCATGGCGCTCGGCACGGCCTACGTCTCGACGCTCCGCGATATCCCGCTGCTGAGGCCCGCGGTGGCCGCCATCGGCCTCGTTGTGCTCGGGCGCATGGTCTGGGATCCGGTGATCATGGGCCCCGACGTCGGGCGCCTGCCGATCCTCAACTGGCTCCTTATTGGTTACGGCATTCCGGCCGTCGCCTTCGCGCTCGCCGGGCGCATTCTCGAATTACGCGCCGTGGACCTCGCGCAGCGCCTCGCGGACGCACTCGCGGTGCTTTTCACGGCACTGCTGCTGTTCTTCCAGATCCGCCATGCCCTGAACGGTGGCGATCCTCTAGCTCCGACATCGAGCCACATAGAGCAGGGCCTGCACGTCCTGATGGCGATCCTGATGGCCTACGTGCTCATGCGGCTCGATCTCGCCCGCGGCAATGCCGTCTTCCGCTGGGCCTCGATCGCACTCGGCACGATCGCGATCCTGTTCGGCGTATTCGGACTGCTGCTCTTCGAGAACCCGCTCTTCAGCAGCGACGGCAATGAAGTCCGTGGCGTCGCGATCCTCAGCTCGCTGCTGCTCGCCTACCTGCTTCCCGGACTTGCAGCGGCTTTCCTCGCGCGGACGTCGCGGGGCCTGCGTCCCAACTGGTACGTGACCAGCCTCTTCATACTCGCCGGCATCCTCGTCTTCTTCTACGTGACGCTGGAGATCCGCCACGTCTTCCAAGGGCCGCGCATCGGCCTCTTCCGCTCGACGGGCGGCGCCGAGCACTGGGCCTACTCGGCCGGCTGGCTGCTGCTCGGGATCGTCTATCTGGCCTATGGGATATGGCGCGGCGTGGGGGTTGCACGGTTTGCGTCGGCGCTTCTCGTGCTGCTCGCGGTGGTCAAGGTCTTCCTGTTCGACCTTTCCGAGCTGACGGGGCTTTGGCGCGCGCTCTCGTTCATCACGCTCGGCGCCGTCCTGATCGGCATCGGCCTCGCCTACCAAAAACTCGTCTTTGCGCGTCCGCCGGCGCCGAACACAGGTGGCGCAGCCGCGAGCGGCGGTTAGATCGCGAGCCCGATCAGCTTGCCGGGAAGCCCTCTTGGACGGAGGTGAAGATCTCGGCAAGCTGCGTACCGATCGTGGTCGCGCCACCAATGACCGCAATGCTGATGAGCCCGCCGATGAGGGCGTACTCGATTGCGGTAGCGCCCGCGATGTCCTGCTGGAACCGCTTCAAGAGATTAGTCACGACCCCATCTCCCTTGCTCATGCAGCGGTAGTCGAGGCCTGCCATGCCCTCGCTGCCGGAGGACCCTAGCGGCGACATTCTTAAGGAGCCCTTGGGAAAACCGCCGAGAGACCGGCTCAGCGCGCGCTCTTCTTCGACGCGGTAAAGAAACTCTATCGAAAATTGTAGACGTCGGGACGCCTGGTGCCGCGCCGTAGCGTCGGCGGTGAGATACGAGCTGCACCTTAACCGGGCCTTCACTCCCTTGCGCATATTTTGCGGTCTCGAGTTCGTACAGCGCGGGAATCCCCGTGCGTTGGAGTAGTGCGCCGTGATCGAGTACGCCATCATCCTGGTCTTTCCGGCCGCCATGGCCTTTGCCGGCGCCATGGACCTCCTGACGATGACGATCCCGAACCGCGTCTCCATCGTGCTGGTCGCCGCCTTCGCCGTCGCCGCGGCCATGCTGGGCATCGGCTGGTGGGCGCTCGCGAGCCACGTAGCGGCCGGGATGCTGATGCTGGCCGTCGGCATCGCCATGTTCGCCCTCGGCTGGCTCGGAGGCGGCGACGCCAAGCTCCTTGCCGCAACCGCGCTCTGGCTCGGCTTCGATCAGCTCCTGCCCTATCTGCTGCTGACCGCGATGGCGGGCGGCGCGCTCTCCATGGCCATCCTGGCCTATCGCCGCATGATGCTGCCGCCCTGGCTCGCCCGGCAGGGCTGGGCTTTCAACCTGCATGGTGCCAGGTCCGGCATTCCCTATGGCATCGCCCTCGCGGCGGCGGGCCTGCATGTCTTTCCGTCGACGATCTGGTTCGTGTCGGCAGGAATCTGATACCCTCAGCGTGACGAAGAGATGATTCGGGTGGCCCTGCACCACGCGCCGGGCAATGCCGGCCGGATCGAATAAGTCTCTCGTCTCGAAGTGGTGGCGAAGCGGAGCCGCCCTTCCAAAGGCGCCAAAAAGCACAGCGGACATATGTGGCTAGTTTGCCTCGGCACGTCGCCCTCGTGGCGGCGGCAGGCCTTCGCGTGCCCGATCAATCCCACCATTAACGCGCCATTGAGGATTGTGGGCGAGATTCACGAACGAGGGAAAGCGGATTGCTGCTTCGAGAGGACCTGTCGGGCGATGAAGAAGGGACAGCTGATCGGTATCGCGATCGCGGGCGTGTGCGGCCTCGGTGCCTTCATCGGCATGCAGAAGCTCACGATGAAGCCGCAGGTCGTGCAGCGCGAGGTGCGCACGAACGTCGCCGAGGTGCTGGTCGCCCGGGCCGACATGGGCCTCGGTGCGATCGCGTCGGAATCGAGCTTCCGTTGCCAGGGCTGGCCGCAGGACGCCGTCCCCCAGGGCGCCGTGCTCTGCCGCAGCGCCGGCACGATGAAGGACTTCGTCGGCCACATCGCCCGGGCGCCGATCCTGGCCCACGAGCCGATCACGCGTGCGAAGCTGATCCGACCCGGCGAGGGCGGCGTGCTCGCCTCGATACTCCCCGAGGGCCGGCGCGCGATCTCCACGAAGATCACCGAGGACACGGCCGTCGGCCGCCTCATCCTGCCGAACGATCATGTGGATGTGTATCTCATCCGCCGCGCGCGCAATCGGGGCGGCGAGGAGCACACCAGCGAGCTTCTCTTCAGCAACGTGCGCGTGCTCGCGATTGGCCAGCGGCTCGAGACCAAGGAAGGTCAGAAGGGCATCGAGGGCAACACCGCGACGCTCGAGCTCTCGCCGCTGCAGGCTGAAAAGCTCGCGCTCTCCAAGTCCATGGGCGACATCACGCTCGCGCTGCGCTCGATCGCGGATTTCAAGCGCGACGGTGACGGCGCGGAGGACGGTGTGCGCAAGCAGAGCGAGACGGTGCGCATTCTTCGGTACGGGCAGAAGTCGCGCGTATCGGTCGGCATGCAGTGATGCGATTGGGCGCGCCCTTTTCGGCGCCGCCGAACTGAATAAGCGTTGCGGTCATTTCGAGTGTGCTCTGCGTGTGTGTCTCTGAAGTTGCGTCTGCGTGTACCCCTGGTCTTGGTTGGTCGCCAGAAGGCTTTGAACCCCATGCGGATGATAATGAAACTGGCCGTTTGCGGCCTCGGTCTGGTGATGGCCGCGCTTTGGAGCGCGCCTGCCGACGCTCAGAGGTCCCAAGCGCCGGGCGCCGGCCGTCTGGTCGTGCAGAACTCAGTACTGCGCATTCCGTCGGGCGGGCCGTACCCGGTCGTCGAGACCGTGAGGATCGGCGTCGGCAAGTCCCTCATGGTGCAGTTCCCGGCGCGCCTTCGCGATGTGCTCGTTTCGGATCCCGAGCGTGTCGACGCCATCGTCCAGTCGGCCGATCGGGTCTTCCTGCTCGCCAAGCAGATGGGCAGCGTCAACGCCTTCTTCTTCAGCGAGCAGGGTGATCAGATCGCGACGCTGGAGATCACGATCGGTGTCGATCTCACCTCGCTCGAGGACATGCTGACGCGCATGCTGCCCGGGTCGAACATCAAGACCGACATCGCGGGCAACGCCGTCGTGCTCAAGGGCACGGTCGTCAATCCCATCCAGGCGCAGCGCGCGAAGGTCATCGCCGAGCAGTACGCCAGGGCCAATCTGCAGCACATGCAGTCCGGCGGCACGAGCTGGACGAGCACGACCTCGACGCCGGCCGGCTCACCTCCGGGCATGACGCAGACGACGGGCCAGACGAGAGGCGCCGTCTCGGATCCGAATGCTCAAGGGCAGAACCAGAGCGCGAATGCGGTCGTCATCAACCTGCTGACGATCGAAGGCGAGGAGCAGGTCATGCTCCAGGTCGTCGTGGCGGAAGTCCAGCGCTCGATCATGAAGCAGTTCGGCATCAATCTCGGTGCCGTGATCAACTCCGGCAATTTCACCACGAGCCTGCTCACCGAGAACACGCTGCCGCTGACGGCCGCCGCCGGCCTTGGCCGCCTGCCGCTGCCGGGCATCGGCACGGGCGGCAGCTCGGCAACGGGCTGCGCCGTCTCGGGAGCGCTCTGCATCCACAATCCGGGTCCCAATGGATCGTTCGGCAACTCGGGTGTCGCGGGTGGCTACAGCTCGGGCTCCAGCGCGGTTGCCTACGCAGTGCGGATGCTGGAGCGCGATGGCCTCATTCGTACGCTCGCCGAGCCGAACCTGACTGCCGTGTCGGGCGAGACGGCCAAGTTCCTGGCCGGCGGCGAGTTCCCGATCCCCTCGGTCGACTCCTCGGGTCAGATGTCCGTGACGTTCAAGGAGTTCGGCGTCGGCGTCGCATTCACGCCCGTCGTTATGTCCGAGGGCCGCATCAGCCTGAAGATCGAAACGGAAGTCTCCGAGTTGAGCGACGTCGGTGCCGTGGTGCTGAACTCGATCTCGATCCCGGCCCTGAAGAAGCGTCAGGCGAAGTCGACGGTCGAGCTTCCGTCGGGTGGCACGCTGGCACTCGCCGGTCTCCTTTCGGACGACACGCGCAAGAACATCGACGGCTTCCCCGGACTGAAGGATGTCCCGATGCTCGGCACGCTGTTCCGCTCGAACGACTTCATCAAGCGCGAGACCGAGCTCGTCCTGCTCGTCACGCCCTACATGGTGAAGCCGACCTCGCGCCAGAGGTTCGCGCGCCCCGACGACGGCCTCGCGCCGGCACCTGATCGCAAGTTCAACTTCTACGGCCACCTCAACCGCATCTACGGCAAAGAAATTGCGCCGACCCACGCCGGGCTCAAGGACGGCGGCGGCTTCATCGTTGACTGAGCCTGGCAGGATCGACGGAGACGTATCATGAAGGTCAAGAAGTCCCATCGCCTGCTCGCTCCGGCCAGCACGGTTATCACGGGTCTGATGCTCGCCACTCTCGCTGCCGGGCTCGCCGGCTGCCGGCCTGGCGAGGAAGAGCCGGGTGTGAGTGTCGCGAGCTGGGCGATGATCGACGCGCGGCAGCGCCATCCGATCGTCGTGACCGACCAGCCTGCCAACCTTACGCTCAGGGTTGCGTCGGGCGCGTCGGGCCTGACGCCTGCGCAGCGCGCTCAAGCCATCCACTTCTTCCGCACTTACGGTGCGAGCGGCGGCGCGAGCAGGCTTGCGATCGCTGTGCCGAGTGGCAGCCCGAACGAGCCTGCCGCCGTCCGCGCGCTCGGCGATCTGCGCTCGATCGTGCGCGATGCCGGCATCGATGCCGCGAATATCACGGTCGGGCCATATCGTGCGGGCCGCGATGCGAGCGCACCGATCAAGGTCGCCTATGCCCGCTTCCAGGCGGAGGCGCCGGAGTGCGGCTTGTGGCCGGACAATCTCGCGCACGATCCGAAGAATCTGCCCTACGCGAACTTCGGCTGCGCCTCGCAGCGCAATCTCGCCGTGCAGATCGCGAACCCGGCTGATCTGCTCGGGCCGAGAACCATGACGCCCGCATCCGCCGAACGTCGCGACGCTGTCTACGAAAGATACGTCAAGGGTGTGCCGACGCCGGCGACGAAGAGCGGCGACGAGCGCCTCGGCACTGTCGCGAAGTAAGAGCCGGATTGCCGACCAGGTCGATAGAACGAACGTAAACGAGGACAAGACATATGAGTCGCGAGCTTGCCAGAATGGAGGAAGTCGAGGGGGCCGCCGACGAGCGGATCTCGGAGCGCGCGCGCCCGATCCCCCGGATCTCGATCCAGGCCTTCTGCGAGCGGCCCGAGAGCGCCGATGCGATCCAGGTGGCCGCCGAGGACCGTCGTCTCATCAAGACGCATGTGAGTGTGCACATGGGTGGCGTGCAGGCCGCCGTTGCGCACTACATGGAAAGCCCGACGCCGAACCTGATCATCGTCGAGTCGACGCTGCCGCAGCGTGAGTTCGTCGGCGAGCTCGATCGCCTCGCCGAGACCTGCGACGCGGGCACCAAGGTCATCGTGATCGGTCACACCAACGACGTCGCCCTCTATCGCGAGGTGCTGCGCCGCGGCGTGAGCGAGTACCTGATCGCGCCGGTAACGCCGCTCGAGCTCATGGAGTGCCTTTCGGGCCTCTACAATGATCCCCAGTCCGATCCGGTCGGAAACGTCTACGCTTTCGTCGGTGCCAAGGGTGGCGTCGGTTCGAGCACGATCTGCCACAACGTCGCGTGGACGATCTCGGAGATGATGAAGCAGTCGGTCGTGATCGCCGATCTCGACCTGCCGTTCGGGACCGCCGGCCTCGACTTCAACCAGGACCCGGTGCAGGGCATTGCCGATGCGATCTCGACGCCCGAGCGTCTCGACGAGGTGCTCCTCGATCGCCTGCTGACCAAGTGCTCCGAGTATCTGAGCATCTTCGCTGCCCCGGGCGCGCTCGATCGCGAATACGATCTCTCGGCGGACGCGTGCGATCTCGTGCTCGACGTCGTGCGCCAGAACGTGCCGTACGTCGCTCTCGACGTCCCTCACATGTGGACGGAGTGGACGAAGCGCCTGGTCCTCAATGCCGACAGCGTGATCATCACGGCGGCTCCGGATCTCGCCAACCTGCGCAACGCCAAGAACATGTTCGATCTGATCAAGCAGGCGCGTCACAACGACAAGCCGCCCATGCTCGTGCTGAGCACCGTCGGCGTGCCGAAGCGTCCCGAGATCTCGGTCAAGGATTTCGAGGCGGCCATGGGCATCAAGGCGACGGCCATCATCGAGTTCGACTGTGAGACGTTCGGGCAGGCAGCCAACAACGGCCAGATGGTCGAAGAGATGGCGCCCAAGGCCAAGGCCGTGCCGGGCATTCACGAGATCGCGGGCGCGCTGACCGGCCGCCGCGAGCAGAAAGCGGCGAAGGCCGGTCCCCTGGATGGCATCCTCGGGAAGCTGAGGCGGAAGCGCTAAGGAGTAGCTGGCATGTTCGGCAGGCGTTCAAACGATCCCAATGCACCGCAGCGTCCGACGGTGCCGGCGGCATCCGGCGCCTCGCCGGCGGTCGAGCCGCAGCGCACTTCCTCGACGCCTGTGCGCACGCCGGCGGCCGCGGCGCCCGTGCCTGCCCGTGTCGATACGTCGGAGCAGGCGCGCCGGCACTCGGAGGAGTACTACGACGTCAAGACGTCGGTCTTCAACGCGCTCATCGACACGATCGATCTGACGCAGCTTGCGAAGCTCGAGGCCGCGGCGGCGCGCGAGGAGATCCGCGACATCGTCGGCGAGATCATCCAGCTCAAGAACGTCGTGATGTCGATCGCCGAGCAGGAGGAGCTGCTCGAGGACATCTGCAACGACGTGCTCGGCTATGGCCCGCTCGAGCCTCTGCTCGCGCGCGACGACATCGCCGACATCATGGTCAACGGCTCCGGCACGACCTTCATCGAAGTCAACGGCAAGATGCAGAAGACGGGCGTGCGCTTCGCCGACAATGCGCAGCTCATGAACATCTGCCAGCGCATCGTCAGCCAGGTCGGCCGGCGCGTCGACGAAAGCTCGCCCATATGCGACGCGCGCCTTCCCGACGGCAGCCGCGTCAACGTCATCGCCCCGCCGCTCGCCATCGACGGTCCCGCGCTCACCATTCGAAAGTTCAAGAAGGATCGCCTCAAGCTCGAGCAGCTCGTGCAGTTCGGCTCCATCACGGCCGATGCCAAGTCGATCCTCGAGGTCATCGGTCGCGTGCGCTGCAATATCCTCATCTCCGGCGGCACCGGCTCGGGAAAGACGACGCTGCTCAACTGCATGACGGGCTCGATCGATTCCGACGAGCGCATCATCACGTGCGAGGACTCGGCCGAGCTCCAGCTCCAGCAGCCCCATGTCGTGCGTCTCGAAACCCGCCCGCCGAACCTTGAAGGCGAGGGCGAGATCACGATGCGCGACCTCGTCAAGAACTGCCTGCGTATGCGCCCTGAGCGCATCATCGTCGGCGAGGTCCGCGGACCCGAGGCCTTCGACCTCCTGCAGGCGATGAACACGGGCCACGACGGCTCGATGGGCACGCTTCACTCCAACAGCCCGCGCGAGGCCATCAGCCGTCTCGAATCCATGATCATGATGGGCGGCTACGCGCTGCCGACCAAGACCATCCGCGAGATGATCGTCGGATCGATCGACATCATCATCCAGGCCTCGCGTCTGCGCGACGGCTCGCGCAAGATCACGCACATCACCGAGGTGGTGGGCATGGAAGGCGATGTCGTCACGCTGCAGAACCTGATCGTCTTCGAGATCACGGGCGAGGACGCCAACGGCAAGCTTATCGGCCGTCATCGCTCCACCGGCATTGCGCGTCCGCGCTTCTGGGAGCGCGCCGAGTACTACAACGAGACCGAGAAGCTGTCCCGCGCGCTGGTCAACTCGGAAGTTCGCGATGCCATGGGCCGGACCATGGGAGAAGCCGATGCTTGATGCCGAGACCATGCAGCTCGGGCTGGTCGTGCTTGCGGCCATGTCCGCGGCGGGGCTGATCTACTTCCTCGCCTATCCGCTTCTGTCCGGTGACACGAAGGCGGAAAAGCGCATTCAGACCGTGACGGAAAACAAGACCAAGCGCGCTGTCCGCACGGCCCAGGCCGAGCAGGCGAGCAACCGGCGCCGGCAGGTCGCGGACACGCTCAAGGAGCTCGAGCAGAAGCAGAAGCAGCGCGAGAAGATGACGATGCGCACGAGGCTCGAGCGTGCGGGCCTCGACATGACGCCGCGCACGTTCTGGATCGTGAGCGTCGCCGCCGGGTTGGTGATCGGTGCCGTGACTTATGTTTCGCTGCCGGGAATGACGCCCCTGATCTCCGTTGCCGCGGCTTTCGTCGGCGCATTCGGGCTGCCGCGCTGGATCGTCGGCCGCCTGATCAAGCGCCGGCAGTCGAAGTTCCTCGACGAGTTCGCCAACTCGATCGACGTCATCGTGCGCGGCGTCAAGTCCGGACTGCCGCTCAACGAGTGCCTCAACATCATCGCGCGCGAGAGCCCCTCGCCGATCAAGGAGGAGTTCAAGGAGCTGGTCGAGCAGCAGCGCGTCGGCATCCCGCTCGGCGAGTGCTTCGAGCGCATGATGTCACGCATGCCGCTGCCGGAAGTGAACTTCTTCGCGATCGTCATCGCCATTCAGCAGCAGGCCGGCGGCAACCTCTCCGAGGCGCTCGGGAACCTCGCGGGCGTGCTGCGCGACAGAAAGCGGATGCAGGCGAAGGTGAAGGCGCTCTCGGCGGAAGCCAAGGCATCGGCCGGCGTGCTCGCCTGCTTGCCCTTCGCGGTCATGATCATGGTCTACCTCTCGACGCCCGGCTACATCAAGATCCTGTTCACCACCAAGATGGGCCAATTCATGCTCGTCCTTGCAGCCGTCTGGATGACCTGCGGCATCCTCGTGATGAAGAAGATGATCAACTTCAAGTACTGAGCCGCGCAGTCGGCCGGTCCGAGCAACGCGGGCCGAGTGAGCGGAAGGAGAAGAAGCCGTGGTCGATTTCGTCGAATCCTTCATGAACCCGCAGCTGCTGGTCATGCTCCTCGCGGCCGCCGCGGCATTCGCGACGGTGCTGACGGTCACCATGCCGCTTCTCTCGCGCGATCGGATGGCCTATCGCATGAAGTCCATGGCGACCGAGCGCGACAAGATGCGTGCGGCCCGCATGGCCGAATTCAACCGGGACACCCAGACCGGCCGCCTGCGCCAGACGCCGAAGGGCTTCATGCAGGAGATCGTGAACCGGTTCAACCTGCGCAAGGCCTTCGACACGGACGAGGTGCGCGACCTGCTGAAGATGGCGGGCCTTCGCGGTCAGGCGCCGCTGGTCGCCTACATGTTCTTCCGCCTCGTCATGCCGATCATCGTCACCATCGTGGCGCTCATCTACGTCTTCGTCATCGCCAATCTCCAGCATCCGCCGATCGCGAAGTTCGGCATGTCCATTGCCGCCGGCTACGCGGGTTTCTATCTGCCGAACGTCTTCCTCAAGAACCTCGTCCAGAAGCGCCAGGCCTCGATCATGCAGGCCTTCCCGGACGCCCTCGACATGCTGCTCATCTGCGTGCAGGCGGGCATGTCCATCGAAGCGGCCTTCGGCAAGGTGTCCAAGGAGGTGTCGAGCCAGTCACTCGAGCTCGCCGAGGAGTTCAGCCTCACGACCGCCGAGCTCTCCTATCTGCAGGATCGCCGCATTGCGTTCGAGAACCTCGGCAAGCGCACGGGCATTGCCGGCATCAAGGCGGTGGCGACCGCACTCATCCAGGCCGAGCGCTACGGCACGCCCGTCGGGCAGGCGCTTCGTGTCATGGCAAAAGAAAACCGCGACATGCGCATGTCGGAAGCCGAGCGCAAGGCCGCGGCCCTGCCGCCCAAGCTGACCGTGCCCATGATCGTGTTCTTCCTGCCGGTGCTCTTCGTCGTCATTCTGGGGCCGGCGATCATCCAGGTCATGAAGTGGAACTGACCACCGCGTAGCTGTTGCATTGCAGCAGCCGGGCGCCTGGGAAGCGTCACGGGACGCTAGCCGCGAAAGCCCGGTTAGGCTACAGCCATGCCCATGGATGCCGTCGCCCGACGAGGATGATCCCGTCGCCGCGACGCGGAAACCAGGGCGGCTTTAGCCCGAACGACAGGCGGTCAACGCGTGCGACCTCCGGATGCATACGATCTCGCGATCATCGGCGGTGGGGTGAACGGCTGCGGCATCGCTGCCGACGCCGCCGGCCGCGGTCTCACGGTCCTCCTCGCCGAGATGGGCGACCTCGGCGGGGCGACCTCGTCCGCGAGCTCCAAGCTCGTGCACGGCGGCCTGCGCTATCTCGAGCACTACGCCTTCCGGCTCGTCCGCGAGGCACTGGGTGAGCGCGAGGTGCTGCTCGCAAAAGCCCCGCACATTATCTGGCCACTTCGCTTCGTGCTGCCCCACGTGCCGGGCCAGCGCCCGCGCTGGATGCTGCGCGCCGGCCTCTTTCTCTATGACCATCTGCATCGGCGAAAAGCCGTGCCGGGGTCGGCTGCGCTCGATCTCGCGAGCGATCCGAGCGGGCGGCCGCTCAAGCCGGAGCTGACGCGCGGCTTTGCCTACTGGGATTGCTGGGTGGACGATGCGCGTCTCGTGATCCTCAATGCGCAGGCCGCGGCCGAGTGCAGTGCCGAGATCCTGCCGCGCCACGAGGTGACGCATGCCCGCGCCGATGGAGCCCTCTGGCGGCTCACGATCCGGGCGGGCGCGCAGGAGCGCGAGGTTCGCGCACGCGCGCTCGTCAATGCCGCCGGGCCGTGGGTGAACCACGTCGGTCACCTGATCGCCGGCACCGTTGCCCCCCGTCTGCGCCTCGTCAAGGGCAGCCACATCGTCGTGCCGCGCATAGCCGGCGCCGATGATGCCTATCTCATGCAGAGCAGCGACGGCCGCGTCGTGTTTGCGCTGCCCTATGAAGAGCATTTTACGATCATCGGCACGACCGACATTCCCTACCATGGCGATCCGCGCACGGTGGCGATCGACGAAGCTGAGATCACGTATCTCATCGATCTGGCGAACCGCTTCTTCCGCACGGCATTGAACCGGCAGCATGTCGTGTGGACCTATGCCGGCGTCCGTCCGCTCTACGACGATCAGTCCGCCAATCCTTCGGCGGTCACGCGCGACTATCACCTCGATCTGCAGGCATCCTCGGGCGCGCCGCCGCTTCTCACCGTCATGGGCGGCAAGGTCACGACCTACCGCCGTCTTGCGGAGGAAGCCTTGGAGCAGCTCGAGCCGCATCTGGCCGGCATAGGCCCCGCGTGGACGGCGGGCGCGCCGCTCCCCGGTGGCGATCTCGACGAGACAGGGCACCTCGTTGCTGATCCTGTTGCGGCCTTCGAGCGGTTCGTCGCCCGGCTCGGCGAGCAGCATCCGGGCTTCGATCGCGCGTTCCTGCGCCGGCTCGCGCGGCGGCACGGCGCGCGTGTGCCCGCGGTGATCGGCGACGCGCGCAATCTCGCCGGCATGGGACACATGTTCGGGCCGAGCGTCACCGAGCGCGAGGTCGTCTACCTCAAGGAGCGGGAGTGGGCCATGAGCGCCGAGGACATCCTCTGGCGGCGGACCAAGGCCGGGCTCCACCTCGGTGCTGACGAGCGCGCGCGCGTCACGGACGCCATTGCGGCCCTGCTCTGAGGGCGCCAAACTCAGCCGACAAAATATCCAGGAGATGTTTCGCGTATGACGTCTACCCCTATGCCCCGCGTTGCCATCATCGGCGTCTGGCTCGAAAGCAATCGATCTGCGCCCGTCGCCTACGAGCAGGATTTTCGGGACTTCTATCAGCTCGAAGGCGCGGCGGTCCTTGAACGGGCGCGCGAGAAAAATCCATCCATCATGGGCGAGGCGGCAGCGTTCGTGAAAACCATGGATGCGACGGGGCCATGGGAGCCGGTGCCGATCCTGCTTGCGGGCTGCCATCCGAATGGTGCCATCGATGGCGCGCTCATGAACAAGTACCTAGCCATTTGCCGCAAGGGATTGGAAGAAGCCGGACCACTCGATGCGGTTTACGTCGCCAACCACGGCGCCATGATCGCGACCGACCGCGATGATCCCGATGGCGAGCTGATCGCGCTCGCCCGCGAGGTGGCCGGGCCTGATGCGCGCGTCGTCGTCACGCTCGACCTGCACGGCAATATCTCCGAGCGCATGGTCGAGAAATGCGACCTCATTGTCGGCTACCGCACGAACCCGCACGTGGATTACATCGAGCGCGGCGAGGAAGCCGCGCTGTCGCTCCGCCTCATGCTCGCAGGCCTCGCAGATCCCAAGTCCGCCTTTATTCGCCTGCCGCTGACGCCCGCGTCCGTGAACCTTCTCACGGCGAGTGGTCCTTACGGCGAGATGATCGACTACGGCACGCGGCGCCGCGCCGAGCTTGCGGGCGACATCCTCAATGTCTCGATCTTCGGTGGCTTCGTCTTCTCGGACAGCGAGAAGAATGGCGTTGCGATCGTCGTCACGGCGCGGCGCGATGTGGCGCGTGCGCGCGTGCTCGCCCGCGAGATCGCGGAGCTCGGCTGGAAGAACCGTGCCCGCTTCCGCAAGAAGCTGACGCCGCTCTCGGAAGGCGTGCAACTCGCGCTCAACACGAACCGCCCGCCGGTCATCTATTCCGACTCGGGCGACAATCCCGGCGGTGGCGGCACAGGCCGCACGACCGAGCTTCTATCCGCGCTCGTGTGGGCCGGCGCGCAGGATGTGCTCATCGGCAGCTTTTTCGATCCACCCCTCGCGAAGATGGCGCACGAAGCGGGCGTCGGCGCACGCATCCGGGCCGCATTCAACAGCCATCCCGGCCTCCCGTGCGACGCGCCGTTCGAGGCCGATGCGGAAGTGATCGGCGTGCACGACGGCACGATCGTCGGCCGGCTCGGCTATGCCCAGGGCCGCACCATGCATCTCGGGCCATCGGCAGCGCTCAAGATCGGCGGCGTCACCGCCGTCATCATTTCCGATCGCATGCAGACGGCGGACCCGATGTTCTTCGAGATGTTCGGTCTCGACATCGGCAAGGCGGCGACGGTTGTGGTGAAGTCGCGCGGGCATTTCCGCTCGGGTTTCATTCCCTGGTTTCCCCCGGAGAATGTCTACGAGGTGGACACCGAGGGTCTGACCTCGCCCGTTCTCGAACGCCGCCAATGGCAGCGGATTCCGCGCCCGTCCTATCCACTCGACGAGAACGTGGACTGGTCGCCGCCCGACTGGTGACGCGGCAAGCGGACGCAACCCGCTATGCGCCGCGGGCAGACGAAATTTCGCCCGCCGCTCTTGCCAAGAATGCCCGGAAGGTGCCAAACCCTAAGTCCGGACAAAGTCGTCGCGCTCGGGGACAGGCGTGCGATGACATCACCAAACTGTCCCATGGGGAGTCCCGGTGAGCGACACGAGCGCCATCGTCGCGGAGACGGCCGCGCGCATTTTCGAGGATCTTGCCGATCCTCAGACCGTCAACCAAGCCAAGGACAACGGCTGGCAGGCCCCGCTCTGGGCCTCTCTCGAAGAAAGCGGGCTGACGCTCGCCTGGGTGCCGGACACGCTCGGCGGGGCAGGGGCCTCGCTCGCCGACGGCTTCGAGGTCGTGAAGGTGGCGGGCCGTTTCGCCGCCACGGTGCCGCTGGCGGAGACGCTTCTCGCCGGCTGGCTGCTCTCGGAGGCCGGGCTCTCATCGCCAACGGGCGCCATGACCGTTGCGCCCTCGCGCTGGTCCGACGATTTGAAGATCGACGCGGCGGGCATTCTCTCGGGCAAAGCACGCAACGTGCCGTTCGGCGCGAGTGCCGAGCACATTGCCGTGCTTGCCGATGGGCTGTCCGGTCCGGTGGTGGCGCTTGTAAAGCTCGCCGATGTGCGCGCGGGCGAGGGGCGCAATCTTGCGGGCGATTCCAGTGCCGAGCTCAACTTCGACAAGGTGAAGGCCATTGCGTCGGCGCCCGCGCCCGCGGGCCTCGACCGTCAGCGTCTCATGCTGCTCGGCGCGACCGTACGCGCGAACCAGATGGCCGGCGCACTCGAATCCGTTCTCTCGATCACGACCCGCTATGCAGGCGAGCGCGTTGCCTTCGAGAAGCCCATCTCGAAATTCCAAGCCGTGCAGCACAATCTCGCGCGACTTGCCGGCGAAACCGCTGCGGCCGTTGCGGCTGCGGGCTCGGCTGCCGATACGTTCGCCAATGGCATCATGGACGATCGCTTTTTCCTCGAAGCGGCCGGTGCCAAGATCCGCGTCTCGGAAGCAGCGACCGAAGGCGCCTCCATCGGCCATCAGGTGCACGGTGCGATCGGCTTCACAAAGGAGCACATCCTGCACCGTTTCACGCTGCGGCTCTGGTCGTGGCGCGATGATTTCGGCAACGAGAGCGACTGGGCCGTGCGGCTCGGGCGCATGATCGCGGCCAAGGGCGCGGATGATCTCTGGCCGCTCGTTGCCTCACGCTGATCGGACATTTTTCACGGACGTACGCCCATGACCGCCGCCATCCAGTTCGATCAGCTCCGTCTGCCGCCCGAGTGCGAGAAGCTGCGCGATGAGGTCCGCGCCTTCATCGCCGAGGAGATCGAAGCCGGCACCATCAAGCCGAGCGGCGCCACCGGCGGCGACAGCTTCAGCCGCGAGTTCAGCCGCAAGGTCGGCGCCAAGGGCTGGCTCGGCATGACATGGCCGAAGCAGTACGGCGGCCACGAGCGCACGTTCCTCGAGCGCTATGTCGTGACGGAGGAGTTGCGCGTCGCCAATGCGCCGACGCGTTTGCATTTCGTCGCCGATCGCCAGAGCGGGCCGATCCTCATCAAGTACGCGCCCGAGCACATCAAGATGAAGGTGCTGCCGGCGATCTGCCGCGGCGAATGCTGCTTCGCCATCGGCATGAGCGAGCCGAACTCCGGCTCCGATCTCTTCGCCGCGCGCACGAAGGCCACCAAGACCGACGGCGGCTGGCTCATCAACGGCACCAAGATCTGGACGTCGAATGCCCATCAGGCCGACTACATGATCGGCCTCTTCCGCACGTCCCAGCCGACCAAGGAGAACCGTCGCCACGGTCTGACGCAATTCCTCGTCGACATGAAGACCAAGGGCATCACCTGCAACCCGGTCTACCAGATCACCGGGCATCACGACTTCAACGAGGTCGTCTTCGAGAACGCCTTCATTCCGGAAGATCACGTGCTCGGCGAAATCGACGGCGCGTGGAAGCAGGCGACGAGCGAGCTCGCCTACGAGCGCAGCGGTCCCGAGCGCTTTCTCGAAACGTACTATGTGCTCGAAGAATTGGTGCGCGTGCTCGGTCCTGATCCTGATGTGCGCGGCGCGGAAGGTCTCGGCCGGCTCGTCGCGCAGCTTCATACGCTGCGGCGCATGTCGGTCTCGGTCGCGGGCATGCTGCACGCCGGCAAGGAGCCTGTGCTCGAAGCG
This sequence comes from Pseudomonadota bacterium, assembly GCA_023387235.1. Lineage (GTDB taxonomy): Bacteria > Pseudomonadota > Alphaproteobacteria > Rhizobiales > Hyphomicrobiaceae. Next base: position 882 of record JAEWIJ010000148.1, on the reverse strand, counting down.
GCGATCGTGAAGGACGTTGGCACCATTTGGGAGCAGAAGCTGCCGCACAAGGCACGCGAGCTTGCAGCCTTCAGCGAGCCCGAGGCGACGAACCAGATACCCTTCGAGAAGAAGCTCGCCTACGCGACGACGATCGCGCCGAAGCTCACCATCCAGGGCGGCACGACGGAAGTGCTGCGCGGCATCATCGCCCGCGGCCTCGGGCTCAGGTAGGGCGGGCATGGCCGATATTGCAAAGCTGCTGTCGCCGAAAAGCGTCGCCATCATCGGCGCCGCACCCAAGGGGGAGGGCTTGCGCGGCCGCATTCTCGAAATCCTGAGCGCGCATCCCTATGGCGGCCGCGTGTATCCGGTAAGCCGCAGCCACGGCGAGGTGCAAGGTCTCAAGGCCTATCCGACCATCGGCGCCGTGCCGGGCCCCGTCGATCTTGCCGTGCTGATCATTCCGGCGGGATACGTCGTCGAGGAGCTGCGACGTTGCGGCGAAGCCGGCGTCGGCGCTGCGATCATCCTCTCGTCGGGCTTTGCCGAGGAACCGGGTGAAGCGGGCGCGAAGATGCAGGCCGAGATCAAGGCCGTCGGCGCCGAGTACGGCATGGCTGTCATGGGGCCGAACTCCGAGGGCTTCGCCAATCTGCCGCTCGCATTGTGTCCGACCTTCAGTCCCGCCGTGAGCCCGGGCAATCTCTCGCTGCTACCGAAGCATCCGCTCGGTGGCCGGCGCGTGTCCGTTATCGCGCAGAGCGGCGGCATGGGCTTCGGCTTCTACGATCGCGGGCGGCCGAAGGAGCTCGGCTTCAATCTCATCACGACGACGGGCAACGAGGCGTCGCTCGAAGTGCTCGACTATGCCGATCATCTGATCGACGATCCCGGCACCGA
>JAEWIJ010000125.1 GCA_023387235.1 Pseudomonadota bacterium | reverse complement strand
GCTACGAGGATCTGACGTTCCGCTTTCCTGACGGCACGATTGGTGTCGGCGACATGAACTTCGAGGCGCTGCCGGGCGAGACAGTGGCGCTCGTCGGCCATACGGGTGCCGGCAAGACGACGGCGCTCGCCCTGCTGCAGCGCCTGCGCGATCCGCAGTCGGGGCGGATCACCGTCGATGGATTCGACGTGCGGGATGTGACGCTCGCCTCGCTCAGATCTTCAATGGCGGTCGTCTTCCAGGATGCGGGCCTGTTCAATCGGACGATCGCGGAGAATATCCGCATCGGCAAGCCGGGTGCGAGCGACGAGGAGGTCCAGCGCGCGGCCGAGCTTGCGGGCGCGCACGAGTTCATCATGCGCAAGCAGGGCGGCTACAGCTTCCTCATCGGCGAGCGCGGTACGGCACTGTCGGGCGGCGAGCGCCAACGTCTCGCCATTGCACGCGCCATCCTCAAGGATGCACCGATCCTCATTCTCGACGAGGCGACGAGCGCGCTCGATGCCGAGACGGAAGCGCGCATCAAGCGGGCCCTCGACGCGCTCCGCAAAGGGCGCACGACGTTCATCATCGCCCATCGCCTCTCGACGGTGGCCAATGCTGACAAGATCCTCGTGCTGGAGCACGGCCGCATCATCGAGCGCGGCACGTTCCGCGAACTCGTTGCCGAGGGTGGGCTCTTCGCGCGCCTCGTCGCCGAAGGCGGCTTCACCGAGCCGACCGAGGTGAAGGAGAAGGAAGAGGCGGGAGCCGTCGGCGGGGGCGGCCAATAGGCCCGGCGCCGTCGTGAGCCCCGGCGCGAGCGACGCCCGCGCAACCGAAAGCCCCATCTGGCGTTCCTCGCCTGCACGGCCGCTGTTCGGCCGGATCACGCCACGCCGGAGAAGCCTCATGAAAACGCTGTCGGATGCGTTCGCGCATACATTGCAGGACGTCTACTACGCCGAAAACGCCATTGCCAAAGCCCTGCCCAAGGTCATCGAGGCGGCGAGCAATGCCGAATTCAAGAAAGCGCTGCAAAACCATCTGACCGAAACGAAGGATCAGATCGCCACGCTGAAGAAGGTGTTCAAGTCCACCGGCATCGAGGCGAAGGGTGAGAAGTGCGACGCGATCGAGGGCCTCATCAAGGAATGCGAAGGCATCATCGAGGAGGCCAAGGGCGCAACCGCCCGCAATGCGGCGCTTCTCGGCGCCTGCCAGGCCATCGAGCACTATGAGATCGCCCGCTACGGTACGCTTCGTGAGTGGGCGAAGGCGATCGATCTGCCGGAGGCGCACGACATGCTGTCGGGCATTCTCGATCAGGAGAAGGCGGCCAATTACAAGCTCACGAATATCGCTGTCAGCGGCATCAACAAGGCCTGACGGCAGAGTAGGAAGGCGGCTTTGACGAGCGTTTGCGTATGCCGCCGCCCCTCATCCTAACCTTCTCCCCGTAAGCACGGGGAGAAGGAACATGTCGTGCGTGGATTGGCACCAACTAAATAAAAGACGGGGGCTTCGGGGGTGTCCCCCGATTGGGGTGTGGGGCGAAAGCCCTGCTCGCGCCGCAGGCGCGAATGCTTCACATCCCCACCGCCGCCATCTCTAGTCCCTCCCCGCCATCGCGCCTTCGGCTCTGGGATTCGCGCTTCCATTTGCGCGAACGGCTTCTACAGGCTCAGCCCCTTCGCGATCTCCTCCGCGACGGTACGCCGAGCGGCGATCTCGGCCTCGAGGAGCTGATCGCTGCGCGCGATCACGCCGAGGCGCTCCTCCTGCGACTTGAGCGACTCGAGATAGCGCCGGCCGAGATCGGAGTTCGCGCCGACCGAGCCGAGATTGCGCCGGATGCGCTCCTGATCCTCGCCGATCTTCTTGCGCTCCGCTTCGAGCTGGCTACGCTGGGCGCGTGCGCGATTGATCTCGCCGATGGTCTCGCCGAGCCGCGCAACGGCACTTTTCAAGGCCGGCGTCTCGTTCTCCAGTCCCTGGATGGTCGTGAGGATCTGCTCGGGCGCGAGGCTCGTGAGATGCACCATGCGGCGATCCGTGCGCTCGATGACGAGCTTGGATTTCGTCGTCGTACCCTTGGCTGCGTCGATCTTGAAACGGAAGCGCGTCGGCGTCTCCTCGATCTCCTGCTGGTCGGCGGAGGGCGCCCAGCCGGCGGCGCGCGGCTCCTCGATAATGATTTCGCGGTCCTCCTCCGTCGGCGGTGTGAACTCGTAGGCGATCGTGCGGCGCGAGCGCGTGGTGATCGTCAGCTCACCGTTCACCGCCTTGCCGAGGGTCGTGCGCTGCACGCCCTGATCCTCGCGACGGATGTCCGTCTTGGTATCGAGCGCAAGCGTGACGAACTTGAACGTGCCTTTGGGCAGCAACGGAAGCTGCGCGTCGCCGACGAAGTTCGTGGCGCCTTCGCCGGCCGCCTCGAAGGTCGTGACGATGCCGGCGGGCAGCGTCGCGTCGCCGTCGTTGCGCAGGCGGACGGCGGCGAGCGGGCGGCGCGCGTGCGTATCGGGCTGGTAGAGCCACGTGCGGCTCGCCGCGACCTCGCGATCGAGGAAGGTCACCATCATGGTGTGGCCGGTCGCGAGCGAGATGCGCGAGGGAAAGCGGTAGAGGAGCTGGGTCGGCGCTTCCTCGGCTTCGGCAGCAACCGCGGCCGATCCGAGCGTTTCAGGCACGGGCGGCGGGGGCGGCTCGCCGGCGACAGGGGCGGCAGCCTGGAAGCTGTTGCCGGAGCGATAGCGCTGCGCTTCGAGCTGCTGGGGGACGAGGCCGGCCATCGAGCGGGAAGGCGCAGCCGGGCGCGCGTCGGCACTCTTGGCCATGGGCGCGGCATCGCTGTCATCCTGCTTCGGCAGGATGCGCTGGCCGGCCGTCACCGGCACCTCGATGCGGTCGGAGAAGAAGGCCGTGTAGAGCGACTGGCGCAAGGCCACGGGATTGCCCGAGACGAGCGTCAGCTCGACGTCTTTCCAATCGCCGCCCGTCAGGTTCTCGACGACCGCCCAGCCCTGGAGCTTGGCGCGTCCGCCATCCTTCGGTAGCACGAGCCGGTACGATGTCTTCCAGACCGGGGCGGCGACCACATAGCTCAAGGCGATGTCGCGCGTGCCCTCGCCGAGGATGTCGAGCGAGAGCTTGCGGCGCTCCTTCGCGCGGTTCTCCGAGAGGCCTTGCAGTGCGCGCTCGATCTGGGCGCGCGCCTGCGGATCGGTGAACTGCAGGGTGGTAACGTCCTCCAGCACGGCCTGCACGAGGCCCGTCTCACTCATCAGGCTGAGGCGATGACGCGTGAGCGTGCCGCCGTCGTTCGGGAGCCGCACCTCGAAGGGCTCGACGCGGAAGACGCGCCCCTTGGCATTTACCGGCCCGGCGATCTCGATTTCGCTGCCGACGAGCGCATTGAGGAGCGCGCTCGGCGAGCCGAGAGCTTCGGGTCCAAAGGGGAGATCACGGAAGAGCTCCTGCAGCGGCGCCTTGCCGGGCAGGCTCACGGCGCCGATGCCGCCCTCGCGATCGAAGACGGTGAGGCTCTTGAGAAGATCGTCGACCTGATCGAGGCGCACGGGCAGATCGATGCTCGAGCCGGCGGACGCGGAACCCGCGTGCGTGAATTGGACGAGGCCGATGCTGGAAAGGACGACGCGGCGCAGCGGCAATTCGTTCGCCGTGGCGGGAAGCGCGAAGAGGCTCGCGGCGAGCGCTGCGATGGCGAGCGCGCGACGATGAGAGAGGACTTTGCGGCTGGAACGAGGCTGCCGGCGTACGTTGCAACGAGACATGGACAATCCTGGAATTGGCGGCAATCGGCAGAATTTGCCTTGCGACCGCATGATGATCGAGCGATGAGCGAGCGCATTCAACCGCGCCACTTGGTCGGAATTGCAGCAAACGGCATAAGTCCGCGCCGCATGCCCGTCCGGCTGTCGCTGCCTAGTTGCCCCAGAGCGAAGAGAAGGGGTTGAACGGCTGCGGCCTTGGCGCCCGGCGTTTGGGGGGCGGCTGCGGGGGTGGCGCCTGCGCCGGATCGGCGGACGTGTTGGTCGGCGGATTGTCCGGTGGCGCGGCCCCAGGCGCCGGCGTGCCTTCGGGAGCCTTCGTCGGAGTCGTGAAGGGCTTCCAGGGCCCCTGCTGGTCCTGGGCCGGGGGCGCCAGGCTTTCGCGCGCCCGCTCGGCCTCACGCAGACGCTCAGCTTCGAGGGCTTTCTGGCGCTCGGCCTCTTGGCGGGCACGATCCTCGTCGAGGCGGCGCAGGCGTTCGAGCTCGTCGACCTCGCCCTCCATGCGGCGCACGCTCAGCTCGCGTTCGAGGGCATCGACGTGCACCTGCGGGCTGATGGCAGCAAGTTTGGCGAGCGGCCCGGCCCAGACGACGGAGATGCTCGGGAGCGGGCCGCGCGGCTTGGCGCCGGGGCGCGTCGCGACGTGTGCGCCGTCGAGCTTCCACTCGCTGTCGATGCGCTGGCTGTCGAGATCGATGATCGCGGTGCCGGTGACGCGGCCCGACTTGCTCTCCGCGACGATGGGCGCTGCCGTGCGCACATGGCCGTCGGCAATCGTGAGCGGGATACGGCGCCGGCCGAGGGGAATGCGCTCGGCGTCGAGGCGCGCGCGGATCATTTTCTCCAGATTGCCGGGGGCGAGCGAGCCCTGTGGCGCGAGCACGCTCTCACTCGCCTCCACGATGGCCGTCGGTGAGAGCTGGCCGAGGACGGCGTCCGTCAGGCGCGCTTCGCCCGTGCCGGTAAGCGAAGTGACGAGCCCGCGTGCTGTGAGCGCGGCGCCCGTCACGTCGAGCGAGAGCTGGAGGCGACCGGCAAGCGGCGGTCCGCTCTCGCCCGGCGGCGCACCGGCAAGCTCCGCCCCATCAATGCGGAGATTTCCCTTGAGGGCGGCGCCGGCGGGCGCCTTGGCGAGCGTGAAACGTCCGCTGGTCTTGCCGTCCTTGGCGGTGCCTTCGACGAGCCGGATGTCGAGCACGCCCTGCTTGATCGTGTTTTCGAGACGGACGGCGCGGAGCGCAATGCCATTCGCGAGAATGAGCTCCGGTGTGTCGAGGGCGATCGTGCCTTCGATGCCATCGAGACGGTCGAGATCGAAGGGCGCGTCGGGCCATGCCGACGACGCGAGCGGGCGAGGCTCGTTCGGTGCGGAGGCCAGCGACCGTTCGTCCAGGGCCGGTGCGAGGGCGCGGATGAGCTCGACGCGGCTCGCGCTGATGCGTGCATCGAGGCGCTTCTGGGGTTTCGAGAAATCTAGATCGACGCTGCCCCGCAGTTGCGCACCGGCGAGCGCGAGCTCATCGCTCTCGAGCTTCAGGCGCTTGTCCGAAAGCGCAATCCCGATCCGGCCATTGAGCGGCACGCCGGCCACGCCGCTGCTTTGACCGAGTGCGGTGGCCGCAACGATTGCCGCAAGATCCTCGACGCCGACCCGTATCAGGCCAGTAAGCTCCGGCGTGGCGCCGGCAGGCGTCGCGAGGCGCCCGCGCAGCTCGGCGCGTGCGCCGGCACTGTCCAGTGCCGCCAGCGTCTCGAAGCCGTCACCGGGCGTGCCGACAGCCGACAGCGTCAGGCGCGCCGGCATGGCAATGCGGCTCGCAGCCGGTGCGCTCCAGCCATCGGGCGCGATCTGGGCGATGAGCGTGGTGATCGCCGGCACATCGCCGGTGAGGTCGATTTCGAGCGGCTGCGCGGCGACGGTGGCGGCCCGCTTGGGCGCAGTGAGCGTCGCCGCGATGCGGCTCTCACCGAGCGATCCGTCGATGCTGAGGCGCGTCGCGCCGGGCTGACCCTTGGGCGAGAGCTGAAGACGTCCGGCGAGTCGTAAGGGTGCAATGCGCTCGAGACGCTGTGGCTCGAGAATGCCGGTCGTCGGCATGTCGAGCCAGGCGAGGAGATCGGCAAGCGCGGCGCGATCGGGGCCGATGACGACACCCGCGAGCGAACCCGCGGCGTCGGCATCATCGGTGCCGGCAAGATTGCCTTCGAGCTCGACGCGCCAGCCGGCACTGCCGCGCGCCTTGAGGCGCGGAACCTGCCAGCTTTTGCCGTCCCAGCTCAGCTCGGCATCGACGTCGTGGTAGACCGCGGCCTGCGTGGCGAGCTGACCGAAGCGCAGCTTGACCTCCGCCGATTGGAGGCCGCCCGGTGCCTTGAGAAAACTCTCGCGCGGGGCGGCCGCCGGAAAGGCGAGCGATGTGACGATCGACTTGAGGAGCGCGCCGGGACGCGGCTCGTTCGGCACCAGGGCGCCGATGTCGAACGAGGGACCATCAAGGGCGAGCGAGAGCGCGGGGCCTTGTCCGGGCTTGGGCTCGCTCCCTGCGGCAGTCGGCAAGATCCAGCTCGCGTCGCCACCGAGGCGGCCACCGGGCAGCTCCAGGCGGATGGCCTGGCCCGCGATGCGCCGCGGTCCGACGGCCAGCCGCACATCGAGCGCAAAGGGTCCGTCGCGGGCGATTTCCGGTGTCTCTCCACCGCGCCCGGCCCAGGCCATGAAGCGGTTGAACGAGGCGCCACGCAGGGTGAGGGGACCTTCGAATTCGGTCTCGGGTGCGCCCGGCGTGAGCTTGCCGCTCAGCACGAGCCGCGCACTGCCCGGCAGGTTGCCGGAGAACTCGCGGATGTCGTAGCCGTCCGTGCCGCTTTTCTCGACGTCGAGCTTGAGGCCGCTGATCACATCGCCGTTGAGCGTTGCCTGATCGAGCAGGAGGAGCGCACGAAGCCTGTCGGTGCCGGGAAGTGCATCGCCGAAGCCCGATACGATACGCGCGAGCGTCGCCGTGGAGGCGGTGTTCGCATCCGTGCCGATGATGCGGTCGACGTCGATCCAGCGGGCATTGATGAGGATCTCGGCCGTCGTCTCCTTGCGCCAGGAGAACTTGGCGGCACCCTGGGCGAGCTGCGGTTTGTTGTCGGCGTCGAGCGTCAGCGTGAGATCCGCAAGCTCGGCGCTTGCGGTATCGGCCTTCAATGACGACTTGATCTCGACAACGGCGGGCGCCGCCCGGTCCCGAGCCACGGGATCGGTTCTAGTGAAAGGCGTGCGGGCCGTGAGATTGCCCTCGACGCGGACGCGGCCGAGGAGGTCGTGAGCGGTCGCGTCGATGGCCCAGTTCTGGCCACGTGCCGGGACGCGCACGGTGCCCTTGAAACGAACGCTGCCGTCGGGGTCGCGGCGCGCCGTCGAGAGGCGCAACTCGCGGAGATCGGTTGCGACTTTCTCGGCGCGCGCATCCGTACCTGCAGGCGGGGCCGGCGCATAGTTCAAGCCAATGCGGTAGGGGCCTTCGAGCGCGGATGCGGAGATGGTCCCGGTGATCTTGCGGAATTCCGATTTGACGCTGCCGCGCGCCTCGCGGATGACCAGGGCGCCGTCGGTGATCCCGATGTCCTCGAACGAGATCCGTCCGGGCAGGCCGGCTTCGCCGCCGCGACCGGCGAGGCTCGTCCAGTTGCCGCTGCCGTTCTCGTCGAGCACGAGGTTCAGAACCGGCGCATCGAGATCCACCCGGCGGGCCTCGATCCTGCCGCCGAGGAGTGGCGAGAGCGCCAGCAGGACGGTGACCGCTTCGGCCTTGAAGAGGGGCTCGCCGATGGCGGCCGTTGTGTCGGCGATGCGCAGGCGCTCGATGTGGATGTAGGGAACCGGCAGAAGGCGCACGGCGATCCGGCCACCGATGCGGACCTCGCGGCCGGCGAGCCGCGACGCCTCCTCCTCGATCGACCCCCGGTAGCGATCCCAGTCGACCGTGGCGGGAATGACGAACAGTCCCGCGAGCACCGCGACGACCAGAACGCCGAGGATGAGCAGTACCCGCCTCATGATCGGATCGTCTTCTCCTTGCGCGCCGCAGTTGAGGGGGCGTGCCCGTCGCCCCGGCAGCGCGCGCCGGGCGTTGCCCTTATGACCCACATCGGATCGATCCCCGCAACAGTATACGACGATTGCGCGCTGTCGTGCAGGCTTCGCACGCGCGATATTGTTAGAGTGTTGATCGCGAAGGCCGCAGCATCATGTCGCGCTCGTCCGCCGAACGATCTTTCTGATCCCGAGCACATAGAATCACTATTCTGCGGGTCGTTTTATCGGGGCGTCATGTTGCAGGCAGCACGAGCACAACAATCAGACGAAATTCGCGTTCCGGACACTAAACTATGCTCACAATTCGGCGAGTCGGCGACAGTCCGGGATCGAGCGGCGTGCCGTACGCCGCATACCGCGTGCAGGGGGCCGCGACAGCATGCCAACCTGGCAAGTGATCCTGCTCGGCCTGATCGAAGGCCTGACGGAGTTCATCCCCGTTTCCTCGACGGGCCACCTCCTGCTCATCGGGCATTTTCTCGGCTTCGACTCGCCCGCAAAGACCTTCGAGATCCTCATCCAGCTCGGCGCCATCATGGCGATCCTCACCGTCTATGCCGGCAAGCTCTGGCAGATCGCGCGCGATCTGCCGAGCGATCCGCGCACGCGCCGGTTCGTCGCCGCCGTCGTGGTCGCCTTTCTGCCAGCGGCCTTCGCGGGCGTCGCGCTGCACGGTGTCATCAAGGGGGTGCTGTTCGCCTCGCCGATGCTGGTCTGCATCATGCTCATTCTCGGCGGCTTCGTGCTGCTCGCCGTCGACCGGGCCGGCCTCGAGCCTCGGCTCCACGAGGCAACCGACATCACGCCGGGGCTCGCCTTCAAGATCGGTCTTTTTCAATGCCTCGCCATGATCCCGGGCGTCTCGCGCTCGGGCGCCACGATCGTCGGCGCCATGTTCATGGGCATGTCGAAGCGGGCGGCGGCCGAGTTCTCGTTCTTCCTTGCCATGCCGACGATGGCTGGCGCCTTCGCCTATGACCTCTACAAGTCATACGGGCAGCTCGATGCGGCGACGATCCGGGGGATCGCGCTCGGCTTCGTGGTGTCGTTCGTCGCGGGCGTGTTCGTCGTGCGCTACCTGCTCGACTACGTGAGCCGGCACGGTTTCGCGCTCTTCGCCTGGTGGCGGATCATCGTCGGCGGGCTTGGGCTGGCCGGGCTGATGATGCTTGGATAAGCCCTATGCCGCGTGTGACGTCGCCGGCTCGGTGAGGACGGCGTGCAGCGTCGCGCGGTCACGCGAAGCCTTGAGCTTCTCGATGGTTAGCGGATCGCGGAGCAGGCGCGAGATGCGGGCGAGCGCCTTCAGGTGGTCGGCGCCGGCCTGCTCGGGTGCCAGCAGCAGGAACACGAGGTCCACGGGCTCGCCGTCGGTGGCGTCGAAATCGATCGGCGCGTCGAGATGCGCGAACAGGCAGACGATGCGGTCGAGGCCTGCCGGCTTACCGTGCGGGATGGCAATGCCGCGTCCGAGCCCCGTCGAGCCGAGCCGCTCGCGCTGGAGCAGCGTCTCGAAGATGGTCCGCTCGTCGAGGCCGGAGAGCTGCGCAGCCTTCTGAGCGAGGTCGTGCAGAACCTGCTTTTTGCTCTTGGCCTTCAGGGAGGCGATGACGCCTTCCGGCCTGATCAGGTCACCGAGGTCCATTTTTCTTCTCGTTCCCCTCCGGTTGGTGCCGGAGCTGCCCCTGAGGAGCCGGGCACCGCCCTTGGTTCAAACTCTCAAACGCCGAGACCGCCGCTAACCCGTCTTAACAATCCTGATTTCATGCATAAGGAATGCCAATGCCGGCTTGTGGCAGGCCCCCGGCACGAAATCATGACAAGGGCCAGGAGCTCGAGAGCATCTGCTCCCATCGGGCAACCCAGCCATTGCAGTTAACGGACAACCGAGCTCGTCTCCGCGTGCCACCTCGTCTATTCTCGTCAAGGTCCATACAAAACGTCCGTGACAGCCTGTCTAAGGCTGAACCCCGCTTGCCTTTTGTGTGCCTGTCCTAACGCGGTGCCGCCTCCCGGCACGGCCCCCCTTTGACCCCCTCGCGGGACCTCGTCTGGGTCTCCCGCTCAGGGCCGTGCCGCCCGGCTATCCGTGCCGCGACTCCCATGCGGCGAGGAGTCTCCTTGTCCTCATGTACGCCGAGTCGGGATGGGCGGCATACTTAGATCAGCGTAGATCGCACTGTCAATCGATTGCCCGCCGCGGAATTAAGCTGCTGTTCGGCCATAAATTAGGCCCGTTCTAAGCCTTTCCGCCACTCGGATAGGCACCGGGCGCTCGTTTGCCGGAAATGGCGTCAGAGGGCCCGCTATTCAAGGACGGCCGTGCTGGCGGCCTGGATCGGGAAGTAGCCCGCGTGGTCGATGATCCGGCCGGCAGCACCCGCTTCGAAACGGGCGCGCTCATCGGACGTGAGCGGCCGCTTTTTCCACGTCTGGCCATCGACGACCACGTAGACCAGCTCGGCCGTGGCGATCGTATCGCGCGTGCCGGCGAGCCGAAGCTCGAAGCCGATCGTGACAGAGGTGGTGCCGACGCGCAGGGTGCGGACTGCGATTTCGAGAACATCATTGTAGCGCGCCGGCGCCGTCCATTCGATGAGCTGGCGCACGACCTGGATCTCGAGGGAGCCGTCGAAGGGGTCGCGCCCGGGAAAGCTCGCGCGCAGAAACTCGCTGACGGCGAGATCCACGTAGTCGCCGTAGCGGGCGTTGAACACGACGTTCTGGGCGTCGCAGTCCTGGTAGCGCACGCGCGTGTAATAGCGGAACGGGTTCATTCGCTTTCCCTGCGAAAGACGTGAAGCGCATCGGGACCGGCCATGGAACGGACGACGCAGTGTAGTCCGTGCGCGGCAAAATGCTGCTCGAGATCGGGGCCTGCAACCTGGATGGTGGGCCCGGTGCTCTTCCCAGGGCTGACCGCGGCAATCGCCTCGTCGACGAAGCCGGCGGCGAGGAAGGCGGCCCACATCTGCGGCCCGCCCTCGACGAGGAGACGCGTGACGCCATTTCGCGCGAGGCGACTGAGGAGGGTTGCGAGCACGATCTGCCCGCTGCCCTCGGGGTGGATGTCGAACGTTACATGCCCGCGGTTCGCGGCGTGAGGAGAGGCCATGAGGCGCGCTTCGTCTGCCCGTGTCGCGAGCCAAACCATCAGATAGCGTGCGCCGGGAAGGCTGTCGGCGGCCGAGTAGACCTTGGCGGTCGCCGGTGTGCGCAGAGCGCTGTCCACGATGATGCGCCTTGGTGAGCGGTTGGTGAGCCCCGGCAGGCGGCACGTCAGCGCGGGATCGTCGGCGAGCACGGTGCCCGCACCGACGAGGATCGCATCGGCTTCGGCCCGTAGCAGGTGGGCATAGGCGCGCGCCTCGGGGCTCGTCACCCAGACGGGCGCGCCATCGCCGGCGGCAACGGCGTGGTTGGCATCGAGGGCCATCTTGAGCTGCACGAACGGGCGCTGCGCGGTCTGGGAGAGAATGTGGCCGAGCGTCACGAGGCGCGCCTCGTCGGCCTGCACGCCGATCTCGACCTTGATGCCGGCATCACTGAGCTGGGCGAAGCCGCGTCCCGAGACGATCGGGTTAGGATCGGGGATCGCACAGACGACGCGCTTGAGGCCGGCGTTCACCATGGCATCGGCGCAGGTCGGCAGCCGGCCAGTATGGGCACAGGGTTCGAGCGTGAGATACATGGTGCGGCCGCGCGCGCGATCACCGGCGCGACGGAGCGCCTCCTTTTCCGCATGGGGGCGGCCGCCCGGCTGGGTCCACCCGCGCGCGACGATCTCGCCCGTCCCTTCGTCGACGACGATCGCCCCGACGGCGGGATTGGGCGCGGTCGTGCCGAGCCCGCGCCGCGCAACGCGCAGCGCAATGTCCATCATATGGCGGTCGAACTCGGCACTCGGGGTCGGCATCAGGTCACTGCTTCAGGTCCACGCCGGGCTTCATGGCCGGCTCTGCGGCGGGCGCATCGTCGTTGAGCCCGATCGGCCGCCCCGCAATCTCACCGAGGACCTCGTGGAAGTCTGCGGCCTCCCGGAAGTCGCGGTAAACGGAGGCAAAGCGCACATAGGCCACCGGATCGAGCGAGCGCAAGCCCTCCATGACCAGCTCGCCGATGGCGGACGAGGTCACCTCGGTCTCGCCCATGCTCTCGAGCTGGCGCACGATGCCGGTTAACATCCGCTCGATGCGCTCGCCTTCGACAGGGCGTTTGCGCGCGGCAAGCTCCACCGAGCGGGCGAGCTTCTCGCGGTCGAAGGGAACGCGGCGCCCGGAGCGCTTGGCGACGATCAGCTCACGAAGCTGGACGCGCTCGAAGGTCGTGAAGCGGCCGCCGCAATCGGGGCAGATGCGGCGCCGGCGGATGGCCGCGCCTTCTTCGGTCGGGCGGCTATCCTTGACCTGGCTGTTCTCGCTCGCGCAGTAGGGGCAGCGCATCGGTGGCCTCCAGGTGGGGCGGGTGGGCCCGATCTGGCGGGCCTCGCTTCAGTCGTAGATGGGGAAGCGCTCGCAAAGCGCGATGGCTTCCTCGCGGATGCGGTGCTCGATCTGGGCGTCGCCGGCATCGCCATTGCGTGCGAGGCCGTCCAGGACCTCGATGATCATGCGGCCGATCTGCTTGAACTCGCTCGTGCCAAAGCCGCGCGTGGTGCCGGCCGGCGTGCCGAGGCGAATGCCCGACGTCACGAACGGCTTCTGCGGATCGAAGGGCACGCCATTCTTGTTGCACGTGATGTGTGCACGTCCGAGCGCGATCTCGGAGGCCTTGCCGGTGAGCTTCTTCGGCTGCAGGTCGACCAGCAGGAGGTGATTGTCCGTGCCGCCCGCGACGATATTATAGCCGCCCGCCTTGACGGTCTCCGCCAGTACCTTGGCGTTGTCGACGACAGCCTGGGCATAGACCTTGAACGACGGCTGCAGCGCCTCGTGGAAGGCCACGGCCTTGGCCGCGATGATGTGCATGAGCGGGCCGCCCTGGAGGCCCGGAAACACCGCCGAATTGATCTTCTTCGCAATATCCTCGTCATTGCTGAGGATGATGCCGCCGCGCGGTCCCCGCAGCGATTTGTGTGTGGTCGTCGTCACGACATGGGCGTGCGGCACCGGCGAGGGATGCACGCCGCCGGCTACGAGGCCCGCGATATGCGCCATGTCCACCATGAGATAGGCGCCGATGCTGTCGGCGATGGCGCGGAAGCGCGCCCAGTCCCAGAAGCGCGAGTAGGCGGTGCCGCCGGCGAGAATCAGCTTCGGCTTGCAGGCCTTGGCGATGCGCTCGACCTCGTCCATATCGATGAGCTGGTCGTCCTTGCGCACGCCGTACGGCACGACCTTGAACCACTTGCCGCTCATGTTGACCGGCGAGCCGTGCGTCAGGTGTCCGCCC
>JAEWIJ010000119.1 GCA_023387235.1 Pseudomonadota bacterium | reverse complement strand
ACCCTAACCCTCTCCCCGCAAGAGCGGGGAGAGGGGACTAAGGGGGCGGCTCACGGTCTACTCGTCGAGCCAGACGTGCGTGAGCTGCTGGCCGGTGAAGTGGCTCGGCGTCAGATCCCAGCCCTTCACCTTCGCATTGTTCACGACGATCCGCTGATACCAGAGCAGTGGGATGTTGTAGGCTTGGTTCAGCGTGTACTTCTCGAGCTCGTTGACGAGCTTGAGGCGGGCAATCGGATCGGTCATGCCAGACTGCCGGGTGTACATCTCGTCGATCTTGCTGTCGGTATGTCGCGAGTAGGCGATCGCCGACACCTTCTTGCTGAGCAGCGTGTTGAACTGTGCGTTCGGATCGTCCGTGAAGTCGGAGATGTTCTGCACGCACACATCGAAGTTGCCGCTCTCCATGCCGTCGTACCAGAGCTTCGTCTCGACCTGCACGTGCTCGGTCTCGACGCCGATGCGGCGCCACTGGTCGATGGCGAAGATGCCGGCCGGCGTGAAGGGCTGCGCGATCGTGCGATTGAGCAGCTTGATCTTCAGGTTCGTGACGCCCGCTTCCTTGAGCAGGCGCTTCGCTTCCTCGCGCGACTTGTTGATGTCCGGCCAGAAGCCAGGAATTTTCTTCAGCTCGTCATCGGAGATCGAGTAGGGCGAGCCGGGCCGGAAGACACCGCTCACGCCCTTGATCAGCGAGACCTTGCCGAGGCTCTGAGAGCCGCCCCAGCGGTCGATGGCGAGCGTGAGCGCCTGGCGGACGCGAACGTCGTCGAACGGCTTGTGCTCGGTGTTGAAGGAAAGAAGGATGTTGGTGGTCCATGGACCTTCGTGCACCGTCACCTTGTCCTTCATGGCGGCGACGAGCTGGTCGCGCTCCTGCGGTGTGCGGCCGCGGAACTCGGCGTCGAACTGTCCGCCCTGCATGCCGGCGACGACGGCCGTGCCGCGCACGAAGAAGAGGCGGTAGCCGTCGAGGTAAGGCCGCGGCTTGTCCCAATAGTCCTCGAAGCGCGTCGCGACCCAGTGCGAGCCCTTGACGTACTCGACGAACTTGAAGGCGCCGGTGCCCATGACCTCCTTCGAGGGGTAGGTCGGGTCCTTGGCGAGCTTGGCGGCGCTGTAGACGCAGTTGAAGGGCGAGCCGAAATGCAGCAGCATCGAGGCATTGGGTTGCTTGAGCTTGAAGACGACGGTGTAGTCGTCAGGTGTCGTGATCTCGCCGATGTCCTGATGGACGGCCTTGCGTGATGAGACGACGCCCTCCGGCGGGTTCACGATGCGCTCGTAGGTCGCCTTGATGTCGGCGGACGAGAACGGCGAGCCGTCGTGCCACTTCACGCCGCGGCGCAGCTTGAACGTGTAGGTCAGGCCGTCGGGCGAAATTTCCCAGGATTCGGCGAGATCGCCCTCGATCCTCGACTTGTCGTGCGGGCCGACGATCTTGAGCAGCGTCGAATACTGCGGCACGACGGGGTGGATCATGGCGAAGGTGGTGGTGCCGTGGCAGTCGGTGGTCGGCGGCTCGGCGACCGAGGCGAACTTCAGGATGCCGCCGCGCTTCGGAGTTTCCGCGGCGGCCGGGGCGGCAATGAGCGCCACGGCAGACAAAGCCAGAGCCAACTTCATTGGGCGTATCATCTTCAGCTTCCTCCACTTTGTTTGTTCTCGTATTCCGGCACTTCTTGGTGAGCGCCATATCGGATCGCCGGTCAGGCGTGGATGCAGGCGACGGTATGTCCCTCCAATAGCTCGCGGGTTTCGGGGACAGCCTGCTTGCATTCGGCTGTCGCCTTCGGGCAGCGCGGATGAAAGACGCAACCTGGCGGCGGGTTGAGCGGGCTCGGCAACTCGCCGGTGATGATCGTGCGCGGGCGCGTTCGCTCGATGTCGGGATCGGGAACGGGCGCCGCGGCGAGCAGCGCCTGCGTATAGGGATGCTTGGGATTGGAGAAGATCTCGTCGGAGGCGGCGAGCTCCACGATGCGGCCGAGATACATGACCGCGACGCGATTGGAGATGTGCCGGACGACGGCGAGATCGTGCGCGATGAAGAGGTAGGTGAGGCCGAGCTGGCGCTGGAGGTGCTCGAGCAGGTTGATCACCTGGCCCTGGATCGAGACGTCGAGCGCGGAGACGGCCTCGTCGCAGACGATGATCTCCGGCTCCACGGCGAGCGCGCGTGCGATGCCGACGCGTTGGCGCTGACCGCCGGAAAGCTCGTGCGGATAGCGGAGCGCCATGTAGGGGAAGAGCCCGACGAGATCGAGAAGCTCGGCAATGCGGTCGGGTATCTTGGCCTTCGGCACGAGATCGTGGACGCGCATGGGCTCGCCGATGATCTGGCCGACGGTCATGCGTGGATTGAGCGAGGAATAGGGATCCTGGAAGATCACCTGCATTCGCTTGCGCACGCCCATCATCTCGGATCGCGAGAGCGTGGCGAGATCCGTGCCGTCGAACAGGATCTCGCCGCCGGTCGGATCGTCGAGGCGCAGCACGAGGCGGCCGAGCGTGGACTTGCCGCAGCCTGATTCGCCGACGAGGCCGAGCGTTTCGCCCGGCATGATGTGCAGCGAGACGTCGTTGACGGCTTTGACGTAGCGCGTCGGGCCGCGCATGAGGCCGCCGCCGACGGGAAAGAACTTCGACGTGTGGGCAATGCGGAGGATCGGGTCGTCCTTCTCGCTCGCGGAGGATGCGGCCTGGAAGGTGTCGTCCCGCGGGATAGCCGGATCGAGCGCGTCGATCTCGCCGGCGCGGAAACAGGCGGCGAAATGGCCTGCGGCCTTCTGCTCGAGTGGCGGAACAGCGACACATGCGTCGATCGCGTAGCGGCAGCGCGGGCGAAAGCGGCAGCCTTCGGGCGGATCGAGAAGGTTCGGCGGCGCGCCCTCGATGGTCGTCAGATGACTTGAGCGCCCGCGGTCGAGGCGCGGCACGGCGGCGAGGAGCCCGCGCGCATAGGGGTGAATGGGATGGCCGAAGACGGCCTCGGCGGGGCCGGTCTCGATCAGCCGTGCGGCGTACATGACGTTCACGCGGTCGGCGTAGCGCGCGACGATGCCGAGATTGTGCGTGATGATGATGACCGCGATGCCGAGGCGGCGCGAGAGATCCTTCATCAGCTCGAGGATCTGCGCCTGGATGGTCACGTCGAGCGCCGTCGTCGGCTCGTCGGCGATCAGGAGCTTGGGATTGCAGGCGAGGCCGATGGCGATCATCACGCGCTGGCGCATGCCGCCGGAAAGCTGGTGCGGGTACTGCTCGAGCCGGCTTTCGGGATCGGTGATGCCGACGAGGGTCAGGAGCTCGACGGCGCGGGCGCGCGCATCGTCGTCGCTCATGTCGAGATGCATGGTGAGCGGTTCCATGATCTGCAACCCGATGGTCAGCACCGGGTTGAGCGAGGTCATGGGCTCCTGAAAAATCATGGAAATCTCGCGCCCGCGAATGCGGCGCATTTCCTCCTCGTCGAGATTGAGCAGCTCGCGGCCCTCGAAGCGCACCGAGCCGTCGACGATGCGGGCCGTGTTCGGCGGCAGAAGCTGCATGACGGCGAGCGCGGAGACGGACTTTCCGGAGCCCGACTCGCCGACGATGGCCACGATCTCGCCCGGCTCGACGGCGTAGCTCAAGCCTTCGACGGCGCGGACGGTGCCATTCTCCGTGACGAAATGAACGTGGAGGTTCTCGATAGCGAGAAGTGGCGCGGCAGGCGCGCGACGAGCGGACGCGCGCACGGTGACTTCCGGCTGGCTCTCCGCGGCCTCTGCGACTTCGTCTTGCAACGTCGCCCCTCACGCCGGTCCATGGCTGGCGCGCGCGGGCACAGCCGTGACTAAGTCCGGACTATTGTCGGCGAACAAGGGATGGCGTTCAAGCATTCAGTGCGGGCAATTTCTCCCGCACTGCAGCAAGTTCAGCAGACCGACATTGTCATCGCGCGCAATGGTCAATCATGTCTCGCGGCTGGTCCTCAGGCAGCTTTCGAACAGGGGCACGTTCGGACAGAAGCCGGCAGCCGTCTCACTGGGCGCGTCGCTCGCGAGCCAAGCGAGGCACGTATCCCCATGGTGACAGAAAAGGCACCGCGAGCGTGCCTCGGCATACGCTTCGCCCTGACGGAGCCGCGCGAACGCGCGTGCATCGATGCCCAGGCGGTTCATCATGACATGCATGCGGACAGCCCGCTGCTCGACGCGGCGATACATTGGCCAATCCATGGTCTGTCTCCCGGTTCGGGTACACGTCCACGAATTGAGACGCAAACGCGACGCCGGACATTGATCGAGGTCAAATGGACTTCATCGACACGCTATTGCGGCGGCGGCGCGCCTGGCATCTAATTCGAGCTGAACGACTACAAGCAAAAAGATCTCGTCGGGGAGGCTGTCGCGTGAAGATTGCCGAGGTACGCACACACGTTCTCGAAGCGCCGCTTTCGGAGCCCTTCGGCTGGTCGTTCTCGTCGACCGCCGTCCGCGCGAGCTGCCTCGTGGAAATTATTGCGGACGACGGGACGACCGGCTGGGGCGAGTGCTACGGGCCGGCGCGCATCAATGCCGCGATCGTCGAGGCGCTGAAGGCGCGGTTGATCGGCCGCGATCCGCGCGCCACGGATGTCATCTGGATGGATATCTACAACCACTTCCGCGACTATGGGCAGAAGGGCGTGGTGATCTTGGCGATCAGCGGCATCGATATCGCGCTCTTCGATCTCAAGGGGCGGCACTTCAAGGTTCCGGCTTCGACACTGCTCGGCGGTGCCAACCGGACATCCGTCGATGCCTACGCGACGGGGACCTACCGGCTCAAGAGCGGCGATCCGCTCGCGTACGTGGTCGAGGAGGTCAAGGGCTACGTTCGCGAGGGCTTCAAGGCGGTGAAGCTCAAGATCGGCTTCGGCGTCGAGGAGGATGTCGCGCTCATTCGCGCCGTGCGCGAGGCGATCGGGCCGCGCATCGGGCTGATGCTCGATGCGAACCACGGCTTTGACGCGCTCGAAGCCATCGCGCTTGGCCGCGCGGTCGCCGATCTCGACATCGGCTGGTTCGAGGAGCCGGTCGTGCCGGACGATCTTGACAGCTATGTCGAGGTGCGGCGCGGCCAGCCGATCCCCGTTGCGGGCGGGGAGTGCGAGTTCACGCGCTGGGGCTTTCGCGAGGTGTTCATGCGGCGCGCGATCGATATCGTGCAGCCGGACACGTGCGCGGCCGGTGGGCTTTCGGAGTGCAAGAAGATCGCGGACATGGCGGCGGCATTCGGCGTGCGCTACGTGCCGCACGTCTGGGGTACGGGGATCGGGCTCGCCGCCTCGCTGCAACTCCTGGCGGCGCTGCCCGATGTGCCGCCGCGCCATACGCCGCGCGCGCCGGTCCTGGAGTTCGACCGTTCGGAGCATCCATTCCGGCAGGCCGTGCTCAAGACACCGATCGAGCATGTGGATGGGCGCGTGGCGATTCCGGCCGGGCCGGGGCTCGGCATCGAGGTCGATCGGGAGACTGTTGCGCGCTTCCGCGTGACCTGAAAGCGGTCGGCGCAATCCTCGATCGCGCCGGCCAGCAGATACGAAAAGCGTGTCAGAGCGGCTTGATGGCCACTTTGCGGAATTTCATCACGCCGGACCCGTGCTGAAGCGCGAGATGTCCGTCCATGAGGTATTCGCTACGGAGCTTCGAAGTCTCCTTGCCGTTGAGCACGAGGGTGATATCGCGGCCCTTGGCTGTGATCTCGTAGGTGTTCCATTTGCCGCCAGCCTTCGGCATCGGATTCACTTCCGCAAAGCGGACGATGGCGCCGGTGCCGTAGGTCGGATCGGGACGTTGGTCGAAGATGTTGGCTTCGTAGCAGTTGCGATCCGTGATGGTGGTCGGGTCCTGGCAGCGCAGGAAAACGCCGCTGTTGGCGTCGTCGCTCGACCAGAACTCCACGTAGACCATGAAGTCCTTGAGCTTGTCCTTGCTGACGAGATAGGCGGGCGTCTTGCTCGTCACCTTGTCGGCGACGATGGCGCCGTCCTCGACGCGCCAGTTGGTCTCGCCGACCTTGTTCCAGTCGCCGAGGTTCTTGCCGTCGAAGAGCTGGATCCAGCCTTCGCCGCTCTGGCTCCAGGCCCGTTGTGGCATCTGCGTAGAGAATGCAAGCACGATGAGCCCCATGAGGAGGGCGCGTATCGCAGTACGAGTCACGGTGATTCCTCCCAGAATGCGAAATCGAACGGATGTTCGTGGACTTTGACGTCTCTTGTTTCGCGAACCACGTCTTGCCGCTTCGAGATGCTCCTTTCCGTGCGTTTGGAATTGTGCTCACGGCCCTTCGGTCCGCAGGCGGAATGGTAGGAGCTTTCGAATATGTGCGGAAGCTGGTGAGCGGCGGTTCGCCGATCACCAGCGTGTGATGGCGCGCTGCAATAGATGCGAGGCGTCTCAGCGCATGACCCGGCCGAGTGTCGCGGCGACGACGTGGGCGGGTACGATGCGCGGCACGTCGGCCGAGAAGCGGCCGGAGTACACGAAGCGGATGAGCTTGGCCTTGGTCTCGGCCGTTTCTTCGAAGCGCACGACGTAGTCGTCGCTGGCGACGCGCAGCACCGTGCCTCTTATGCTCATGCCGTCGAGAACGACCGTCACGCTCGTCCCGGTTGCGGCAGGTGCTGTGCCGGCGAGACGGGCGCCACCAAGGGACACATCGAGAACGCGCGTCTGCGAAAGTTCGCCGTCGACGTCGATCGACGCGATGCCGCGTGCGCTGAGGCGCTCGGACGCGCGCAGGCGCGGCTGCTCGATGCACACGATGCAGGCGATGGTGAGCACGACGATATTGTACCAGCTCCAGAAGAGGCAGAGTGCCGCGGAATCGCGCAGCTTGCTGCCGTCCTCGATGAGGAAGGCCCACACGAGGCCGCCGATCGTCAGGGCGAGATAGATAAGGAAGACGCGCATGAGCGGCCACTGGATGAACCGCTTGCTGCGATCGCCGCCCTTGGCCGTCACCTGGAACTTGTGGCCCTTCGGCCTGACGAGACCGTGACCGACGGCGCGCGCGATCTGCGAAGCGGCGAGAAGCTGCGTCACGTCGGACATGATCGGCATGACGCGCCCGCGCGCCATCCAGCCCATGATGGTGATCTGAGAGATGAAATAGGGAAGGTAGTAGCCGAGCGTGTCGGCGACGTCGGCCTGCACGGCGTGGACGTTGAGGAAGAGGTAGAGAATGGGGACGACGATGCCGAGCAGGCGGAAGGCGTGCGCGGCCGACCAGTAGAGGAAGGTCTCGGTCAGGCTGATGCGGTCGATGAGCGTGAGGCCATTCTTCGGGCGCAGCGGGCCGAGGGCGCCGCGGCAGATCTGGATGAAGCCGAGCGCCCAGCGGCTGCGCTGGGTTACGTATTCCTTGAGGCCTTCGGGCGCGAGGCCGAGCGAGAGGCGCTCGTTGAGATAGATCGTGCGATAGCCCGCGACCTTCATCTTGAGCGTGACGAGATAATCCTCGGTCACCGATTCCGTGGGAAAACCACCGATCTGCTGAAGGATTGGAAAGCGGATCACCGACGACGTGCCGCAGCAGAAGGAGGCGCCCCAGGCGTCCTTCGCGGCCATGACGACGTCGAAGAAGTAGCGCTGCTCGTCCGGCCACACGCGCGCGATCGAGAGGTTGCTCTGGAGCGGATCGGGATTGATGAAGTGCTGCGGCGTCTGGACGATGCCGACATCGTCCTCGCGGAAGAGGCTGACGGCGCGGCGGAGGAAGTGCGGCGCCGGCACGAAGTCCGCGTCGAGGATGCTGATGAAGTCGGGCGGCTCGGGCAGCGTCGCGACGTGACGGAGCCCGTTGTTGATGTTGCCGGCCTTGGCGTGGGCGTTGTCGGGGCGCGTCAGGTAGTTCGCGCCGAGACGGGCGGTCAGCGCCTCGAGCCAAGGGCGGCGGCCGTCGTCGAGCACCCAGACACGGCAGCGCGGATAATCGAGGGCGAGGGCGCCGACAATCGTGCGCTCGAGGATCGCTTCTTCCTCGTTATAGGTGCAGATGAAGACATCGACGAGCGGCAGGCGCGGCTGCGCCATCAGCCAGGCCTCGTTGCGGTCGGCATCGGGCGTGCGGTTGGTGAGCTTGACGAGGAACGTGAGGCTGATGGTGGCGCCGATGACGACCAGCGTCTCGATGGTGACGAAGATGAGCCCGATGACGAAGTCGATGCTGAGGCCGATGGGCGGCAGCGTCACGATCCAGCGCCATGCCATGTAGCGCCACATGAGCACGAGCATGACGGCGACCATGGCGGCGCGGGCGCGCTCGTCCTCGGCCTTGAGCCACGGCAGGACCGTCCAGGCAAAGCCGAGCACGAGGAAACCGGGCGCGAGCGCTTCCAGGAACAGCGCCATGGCAGTTTCCTCAGCTCAGCCGCCGAAAGTCACGCGGCCCGTACGGCCGACGCTGCAGCGGCCGTTGGTGGGCATTTCGGGAAGTGCGACGGTCACGCGGTAGGGTTCCTTCGCGAGCGCGGCCGGCTGAATGGCGAGATTGGCCGGTGCCGTCGCGACGCCGGTGAGGCTGACGATGCGGCCTTCGTAGTCGGTGCTCTCGCCGCGGAAACGGAAGCGCGCCTTCTGGCCGACGCGGAGCTGGTTGTAGGCGGCTTCGCCGACCGTTGCGGTCACGACGAGACCGGAGCAGTCGAGAAGGCGGACGAGATCCTGCCCGCGCACGACGGATTCGCCGGGCGCGGTCATGACCTCCCAGATGCTGCCGCTCACCGGCGCGACGATGCCGGCCGCGGAGCGTTGGGCATAGCGCATGTTCTCGGCGGCAAGCTCGGTGCGCAGGTTCGCGAGGCGGACCTCGCGCTGGGTGATGTCGGCATTGACCTCGTTGAGGCGAAGCTCGATCTCGTCGGCGCGCTGCAGGGATTGCGGGCGGTCGTTGTAGCTGTCGCCGACGAATACGCCGCGGCGAAGGGCGGAAAGCTCGACGTCGAGGGTCTGGAGGCGATGGCGGAGCGCTTCGAGCGTCTGGGCGGCGACGGTCGCGTCGCGGCGCGCGCGTTCGAGGGCGACGACCGTGCCCGTGCCGGCATCGGCGAGGGATTGCGAGCGCTCGAGCGTCTGCTGGGCTTCCTCGTGGCGCGCCGTTGCGGCGCCGATCTCGCTGCGCGTCTCGGCCATGCGCGACTCGAGCTGCGCGAGGCGTCCGACTCGGAAGGCCTCGGCGTTCGTGGTGTGCTCCTGGCGGAGGCTCCGGAGGCTGTCGCGGCGGGCCGTCAGAGCCTTGATGTCACCTTCGAGCTCACCGACGAGCTGGGCGACGGCATCCATGCGGCCGCGATCGGCGCGCGGGTTGACGATGCCGAGCACCTGCGCGCCGGGCTTGAGCTCGCTGCCGGCGCCGATCTGGCCGATCCAGGAGATCTGGCCTTCGATCGGTGCGCGCAGCGTGATGAGGCGGGCGTTGATGACCGCCTCGGTGCTGGTCGTCTGCAGGAGCGCCTGGAGCGGCATCCAGCCGGCGAGCACGACGAGAATGACGCCGACGAGCGTTTTCAGGATGCGGCGGTCGATGGGGCGGAGCTGCGATGGCGTCTTCTTTGCGCGCGCGGCGGGCTGCGGCTTGGCTTCCGGAGCGGGCTCGGACGAAGGAGCAAACGCCTTGTCGAGAGCGGCAAGGCGGCCGAGGGCATCGAGCTCGGCGAGGGGCGCGTCGGCCGCTGGGGGCTGGGCCTCGGGCGCAATGCTCGGCTCGCGCTGCGGGAGCATAGTCACGCCGGCGCTCTCACGCGCCGTTTGTGACGGCAAACTGGATGAACGACTCATGTTGGCTCCAAGGCCCGGTCAGATGAAATGGCGCGGCGGGCGCGCCGGCAGCCCTCGCGACTGGCTGACCGGAAAAGGAGCGTAGGTACGGAGATTTGCTTTAGCGTTAATTGGAGGCGCTTTTTCAGGTGTTTGAAGATAAATGAGTGAAAGCCATGCCATCTATGGTTGTGCTATTTTACAATGCCATTTATGCGTGTAATAGGTAGCTTCGGGGGTCATTCAGAAGATTGTTTAATATCAATGGGTTGATTTGACAGATCGCCCTGGCGGCGATTGTTGCCCAAAAGCCTCGATTCCGGACTTTGGCCGGCATCAAAATAATGACGAAGCTGCGTTGTGCCGGAATCAACCTATCGTTGTTTCAGGCGATTCGGCGTGGCGGCCGATGTCGTGGAATTCGGGGCTGAGGGAATTTGATGTCCAACCAGGGGCGCTTCGGCGCGGTGGTCGAGCGCGCGCGCGAGGACCAGATCGAGCTCCATCATTTCTCGGGCCCACTTCACGAGCAGGTGCGCGGCCTCATTCTTTCGAGGATCGAGCGGGGCGACTGGGCAACCGGCGCGCCAATCCCTCCCGAGGTCCATCTGTCGCGCGAGTTCGGCGTGAGCATCGGCACCGTTCGGAAGGCGCTGGACCAGCTCGCGCGCGACCGCATTCTTGTGCGCGAGCGCGGGCGGGGCACGTTCGTCAAGGACGGCGGCGCGTGGCGAACAGGACCTGCACTGCGCCTTTGCCACGCCAATGGCCAACCTGTCGCGCTCGACATTGCGCTCATTGGAACGGACTACTCGGTCGCAAGCGTGGCCGAGGTGGCGGCGCTCAGGATGCTGCGGCCGGCTTCCATCGTGCCGCGCGCACTGAGGCTGCGCCGCGAGTGGCGTCATGACGGCGCGCTCGTGGCCGTCGAGACCATCACGGTCGATGCGGCGCGCTTCCCCAATCTCCAGTTCGAGATCGATACGGCGGCGGAGGTACTGTTCCCGGTCTATGCGGAGAAGTACCACGCGGCGGTGGATCGCACGGTCTGGACCATGAAGCCGCTGGCGCCGGGCGATGTTCTCGCGCGTCAGCTCGCAGGCGAGCGCGCTGTCACGGTGCTCCGATGCACGCGCACGGCCTACGATGCCAAGGACATGCCACTCGAGCTCGCCGAGCTGATCGTGCTCTTCGATGGCGAATTCGCGATCATGGCGACGCAGTAAGCCGCCTCACGAAGCCGGCCGCGTCGCAACCTGTGTGCCCGTGGCTTCGCCCGCAGGCCGCCCGCCATTGCGCATTTCCGCGAGGACGGAAGCGAGCTCGCTGAACACGCCGGGACAAGGCGGGTCGCCCGGAAGCTGCGTCAGAAAGCGATAGAGCAAGG
>JAEWIJ010000118.1 GCA_023387235.1 Pseudomonadota bacterium | reverse complement strand
GCGAGTTTCTCTCCGAGCGCCTGTGGCAGCCGCTCGGCATGGCCGACACGGGTTTCGAGCTCACCGACCAGACGCGCGCGCGCTATGCCCGCGCACTGCCCAAGGATCCGCTGACCGGCGATCCTCTGATTGTGCACCACGCGACGGGCAAGAAATCGCTCTGGGAGTCGGGTGGCGGCGGCTGCGTGTCGACGGCGGCGGACTATCTGCGCTTCTCGCAGATGATGCTCGACGGCGGCATCGGCAACGGCCAGCGCATTCTCGGGCGCAAGACGGTCGCGCTCATGACCTCGGACCATCTCGGCAGCACGATCGTCAATCGCCTGCCGCTGACCATGGACCCGGCCTTCTCGGGCTATGGCTTCGGCCTCGGATTCGCCGTGCGTAAGGAGCAGGGCCTTTCCGCCGCCAACGGCACGCCCGGCGATTACTACTGGTCCGGCGTCTATGGCACGTATTTCTGGAACGATCCGGCCGAGAACATGACGGTTGTCGCGATGATCGTCGCACCGGGTCCGCTCCGGCTCCGCTATCGCCAGCTCATTCGCTCGCTCGTGCTTCAGGCCATCGTCGACTGAGCGCGCTCACCACCGGGATCGACCACATGACCGCCGCTCCGACCGGACTGCACGCGCTTGCCCAAGGCGTGATCCTCTCGCCGTTCACGCGCATTCGCCGGCTGCTCGAAGGAGTCGAGCCCGGCATGAAGCCTGCCATCGAGATGATGGTCGGCGAGCCGCGCGAGGTCATGCCGGCCTTCGTCACCGACAAGATGGTCGAGGCCAAGGATACGCTCGCCAAGTATCCGCCGATCCGCACCAGCGAGGAGCTGCGCAAGACGATCGGCGCCTGGATCGAGCGCCGTTACGGCATTGCCGGCAGCATTGATGCGCTGCGCCACGTGCACCCGCTGAACGGCTCGCGCGAGGGGCTGTTCTTTGCGCTCTTGCCGGCGGTCGGCCGCAAGGTCGTGGAAGGACGCCCGGTCGTCCTGCTGCCGAACCCCATGTACCACGCCTATCTCGGCGCAACGTACGCGGCCAACTGCGAGCCCGTGTTCCTCGATGCGACGGCCGAGACGGGCTTTCTTCCCGACCTCGACGAGCTGGAGAGGCAACCCGACGTGCTCGCCCGCACGGTCGCCTTCTATCTCTGCTCGCCGGCCAATCCGCAGGGCGCCGTGGCCAGCCCCGATTACATCCGCAGGGCCCTTGCGCTCGCGCGCCAGTACAACTTCATGCTGTTCTTCGACGAGTGCTACTCGGAGATCTACACCCGCGAGCCGCCGATCGGGGGCCTCCAGGTGGCGGCGAGCACGCCCGAGGGCTTCAGCAACATCGTCGTGTTCAACTCGCTCTCGAAGCGCTCGAATCTGCCGGGCCTGCGCTCGGGATTCGCGGCCGGTGACGCCGATTTCCTCGAAAGCTTCGCCGAGGTCCGCAATCTCATGGCCCCGCAGATGCCGGGCGTCGTCCAGCACGCCTCCGTGGCCGTCTGGAGCGAGGAGCAGCACGTCGGCGTCATCCGGCGGGCCTACAGGGCCAAATTCGACGTCTGCGACGAGGTTTTAGGCTCCCGTTTCGGCTATCAGCGCCCTGCCGGCGGCTTCTTTCTGTGGCTCGATATGAGCCATCTCGGGGGTTCTGTACCCGCGACCGTAACTCTTTGGAAACGCTGTGGTGTGAAGGTTGTCCCAGGTGCCTATCTGGCGCAGCCGAATGCGCGTGGGGTCAATCCGGCGGAACAGTACATCCGTGTCGCTCTTGTGCACGATGTGGCCACAATCCGGGAGGCGCTCCAGCGTGTTGTCGCAATCTAGGCGTGTAAGCAACTTGGGATCATGGCGTTGCATGGCTCCAGCTATGAGCCCCGGCCGCTTCTTCCTCATCCCCTGGAAGAGCGGCTGAAGGGCAGCTTCTGGCGGCTCGCGGGCATCGTGCTCGCGGTGCTGACGGCGGCCGGCTGGCTGAGCCTCATCTCCTGGTCCGCGGCCGACCCGAGCCTCACGCACGCCGCGGGCGGCGCGACCCGCAACTGGATGGGGCCGCTCGGCGCCATCTTCTCCGACCTTCTGCTGCAGTCCGTCGGCCTCGCCGCCATCTTCGGCATGGTCATCCCGACCTTCTGGTGCGCCGAGCTCATTCTGCGCCGGCGGCTGATCGATGCGCGCTGGCGCCTGATCGTCGCGCCCTTCGCCGTGCTGCTGCTGGCGGGGGCGCTCGTCTCGCTGCCGCCGCCCGCGAGCTGGCCGCTGCATCATGGTCTCGGTGGTGCGTTTGGCGGCATGGTGTTGAAGCTCGCGTCGAGCGCATTCGCGATGATCAATCCGGCGCGCGCTGGGATCGTCGCCGGGCTGCTGCTCTTTGCCGGCGGCATGTGCGCACTCTCGGCGGCGCTCGGCCTGACGCAGCGCGAGTACGCACTGCTCTGGCAGCGCGCGCCCCGCGCCGAGCCCGGCCTCTTCGGCGATGCCATGACTGGTCTCACGCAGCGCCTCAAGGCAGGGCGCGGCAACTGGCGCCGCTCGCACAGCCATCACGAGTTCCACGACGACCCCGAGTTCGTCATGCCGACGGGGCCGATGATGCCTTATGCGGATGACTTTGAACGCGCGCCGCTCCATCGCGCACCGTCTCAGCCCGCGCCGGACATCCCCGACGACGACGAGCAGCCGACTACCTTCGACACCGCGACCGAGAAGCAGAGCCGCCTCATCGCCGAGCGCTTCGCACCTGCCGGCGTGCGCCCCCAGCGCGGGCCGAGCCTGGAACGTGAGCCCGCGTTCGCGCCCGAACCTGCCATGCGTCGTCCCGAACCCGCGCCGCAGCCGGCGCCGGCACCGCGCCGCCGTCCATCCCGTCCGCGTGGCTTCCAGCGGCCCTCGCTCGACATCCTCCGCCGCCCGCCGCCGTCGAAGCAGGGTGCCGAGATCAATCATGCCGTCATGCGTGGCAATGCGCGTCTTCTGGAGGATGTGCTCGCCGACTTCGGCGTGAAGGGCGAGATCAAGGATATCCGTCCCGGTCCCGTGGTGACGCTGTATGAGCTTGTGCCTGCGCGCGGCACCAAATCCGCCCGCGTCATCGCGCTCGCCGACGACATCGCACGTTCCATGAGTGCGGCTTCCGCGCGCATCGCCGTGGTTCCGGGCCGCAATGCCATCGGCATCGAGCTGCCGAATGCGCGGCGCGAGTCCGTTTTCCTGCGTGAGCTGCTGGAGGCCGAGCCGTTCGTCGCGAGCGAGGCGCACCTGCCGATCACACTCGGCAAGAGCATTGCCGGTGAGCCGATCGTCGTCGATCTCGCGCGTATGCCGCATTTGCTGATCGCCGGTACTACGGGCTCCGGCAAGTCGGTCGGCGTGAACGCGCTGATCCTCTCGCTGCTCTACCGCCATTCGCCGGAGACCTGCCGCTTCCTCATGATCGATCCGAAGATGCTGGAGCTTTCCGCCTACAACGGCATCCCGCATCTGCTGACGCCCGTCGTCACGGACCCGCATCAGGCTGCGGGCGCGCTCGAGTGGGTCGTGCGCGAGATGGAGGAGCGCTATCGGCGCATGTCCAAGCTCGGCGTGCGCAATATCGAGATGTTCAACACGCGCGTGCGCACGGCTGCCGAGCGCGGCGAAAAGCTCGCGCGGCGTGTGCAGACGGGTTTTCATCCCGAGACCGGCAAGCCGATGTACGAAAGCGAGCCGCTCGACTACACACCCATGCCGTTCATCGTCGTCGTGGTCGACGAGTTCGCCGATCTGATGGTCGTCGCCGGCAAGGAGGTCGAGGGCGCCGTGCAGCGTCTCGCGCAGATGGCGCGCGCGGCCGGTATCCATCTCATCATGGCGACGCAGCGCCCGAGCGTCGACGTCATCACCGGCACCATCAAGGCGAACTTCCCGACGCGCATCAGCTTCAAGGTCGCGTCGAAGATCGACAGCCGCACCATCCTCAACGAGCAGGGCGCCGAGCAGCTTCTCGGTGCGGGCGACATGCTCTTCTCCGGTGCGGGCAGCGCCGTCATGCGCGTGCACGGGCCGTTCGTTTCGGACGAGGAAGTCGAGCAGGTCGCCGATCATCTGCGAGCGCAGGGCGAGCCCGCCTACGTCGATGTCATTCTCGACCACGCGCCCGAGGACGAGGAGCAGGACCCCGAGGACGAGGCCGACGAGCTTTTCGACCGCGCGGTGGCCCTCGTCGTGCGCGAGCAGAAAGCCTCGACGAGCTTTCTCCAGCGCCGCCTCGCGATCGGCTACAACCGAGCCGCCGACCTCATCGAGCGCATGGAGCGCGAGGGGCTGGTCGGCCCCGCCAACCATGTCGGCAAGCGCGATATCCTGCTGGGCTCCGGCGAGCGCGACGAGCTCGATTGAAATCGTCCGACCTCGGTGATATACGACTAAAGTCTATATATTGCGACGCACAATCATGTTGCGCCGCACAATCAGGCACCCTACATACCGATCGCGGACAACATTCCTGTGTGAGCCAGGACCCTCGCAGCTCATGCAACCTTAGTGGTTTCAAGAAACGGAGACGCCAGATGAATGAGCACTTCACGCGCCAGGCCGAGCAGTTCATGGAAGCTGCCAAGGCCGCGAAGATTCCCGAGAACATCCAGGCACTTGCCGAGCAGGGCGTGAGCCGCTCGCAGGAGGCCTTCGAGACCCTCAGCACGGCCGCCAAGGACCAGGTGAAGGTCGCCGAGGAGCTTGCGCTTGCCACCCAGGCCGGCTTCAAGTCGATTGGCGCCAAGATCATGGACAACACGGTCGTCAATGCCGAGGCAGCCTTCGACGCCGCCCGTGCCATTGCCCGCGCCGGCTCGGTTCCCGAGGCGCTTCGCCTCCAGGCCGAGTTCATGCAGCGCCAGTTCTCTGTCGCCGGCGCCCAGACGAAGGAGCTCTTCGAGCTCTCGACGAGCGTCGCGACCAACGCCTTCGAGACGGCCCGCAAGCGCGCCTGATCAAATCAGTTTCGGGCACTGCAAGAAGGGCTCGCGGGAGCAATCCCGCGAGCCTTTTGTTTCTTGCCGCGGGCTGCTCTTCTTTTCTTTGCGGCCCATCGGCCGGCGCGCAGTCGCGCGCTCATGAAGGTGCGCTGCCTCGATCGGCCGTGGTGCCATGTTCGGAGCGGACTGGCCGGCAGGTCCTATCCGGGGGGGGCCGATCGTGCCTTCGGCACGAGAGGGGCTGCCGCCCCTTCA
>JAEWIJ010000115.1 GCA_023387235.1 Pseudomonadota bacterium | reverse complement strand
CGCACGGCCGGTGTCGGCGCCATGGTGGCCTCACGCGGCCTCGGCGAAGCTCAGCCGGAAACCGTGCACCTCGGCGAGCGTCTGGATCGCCTTCTCGGCTTCGGCTTCGGGAAGCTCCGTGAAGGGCGGACGCAGCTCCGCCCACAGCGGGTCGTTGCGGTAGTGCGCGAGCAGCGCCTTGAGCACCGGGATCATCGGGTACTGCTGGATGGCCTGGCGCAGCGCCGTCACATTGACCTGGATCTTGTCCGCGTTCGGACCTTGCCAGTTGTCGAAGACCTCGCGGATGGCGCGCGCGCTCACGTTCGCCGTTGCCGAGATGCAGCCCGCGCCGCCGAGCCGCAGTGCGTCGAGCAGGAAGGCTTCCGAGCCTGGGAAGATCTCGAAGCCGGGGAAGGCCTCGAGAATGGCCTTCGTGTTGTTCCAGTCGCCCGAGGAATCCTTGAGGCCGACCACGGTTTGGGGGAATTCCTTGCGGAGGCGCTCGATCAGCGGCAGCGAGAAGCCGACCTGGGCGATCGGCGGGATATGATAGAGGTAGACCTTGAGATCGTCGTCGGCGACCTCCTCGATCACCTCGGCGAAGAAGCGGAAGAGGCCCTCCTCGCTCGGGTTCTTGTAGTAGAAGGGCGGCAGCATGAGCACGCCGCCGCAGCCGAGCTCCACCGCGTGGTCGGTGAGCAGAATCGCGTCGGCGAGCGAGCACATGCCTGTGCCCGGCATGAGCTTGGACGGCGGGATGCCCGCCTCGACGACCTCCTCGAGCATCTCCATGCGCTCGTCGATGCCGAGCGAGTTCGCTTCGCTCGTCGTGCCGAAGGGCGCGAGGCCCGTGCAGCCGTCCTCGAGCAGCCATTCGCAGTGCTCGACGAAGCGGTCGAGATCCGGCGCGCCGTCCTCGCCGAAGGGTGTGAGGACCGGGGCGATCACGCCGGAGAAAATCGGGTTCGTCTTCATGGCGGCGTTCCTTGTTGGCGCGCGCAGGCTGCTGGTTCTCTTTGACGGCCACGCGGGCCGCCGGTGTCGTAGGTCTCAGGCGGGCATGGGGATGCCGTCCTGCGGCACCGGCACGTTATAGCCCTTCTGGACGGCCGGGCGCGCGGCAATGGCCTTGTACCAGCGCGCGACGTTCTCGTACTGGCCAAGATCGATGCCCTGCCATTCGAAGCGCGAGATCCACGGCCATGTGGCCATGTCCGCGATCGTGTAGTCGCCGGCGAGGTATTCGGTCTTGGCAAGCTGGCGGTCGAGCACGCCGTAGAGGCGCGCCGCCTCCTTGAGATAGCGCTCCTCGGCATAAGGGGCCTTGCCCTTGTTGAAGCGCACGAAATGATGAACCTGGCCGAGCATGGGACCGATGCCGCCCATCTGCCACATCAGCCACTGCATGGTGCTCCAGCGTCCCTTCTCGTCGGTCGGCCAGAACTTGCCCGTCTTCTCGGCAAGATACATGAGGATGGCGCCGGACTCGAAGAGGGCGAGACCATTGTCGCTGTCGACGATCGCGGGGATGCGGTTGTTCGGGCTGATGGCCAGGAATTCGGGCTTGAACTGCTCGTCCTTGGAGATGTTGACGGCGTGCGCCGTGTAGGGGAGGCCCACCTCCTCGAGCATGATGGAGACCTTGCGCCCGTTGGGTGTGGACCACGTATAAAGATCGATCATTGCGTCCCCTCACGGCCGGGCCGATTGCCCGGCATCGTTTCTGATCTCGAAGCGCGAGAGGGTAGACGCTCCATGGCCCTGGGGCAATCACGAGATGAGTGCCTCGGCCATCCTGCAAGGCGAGCATCGGACGCAGCAGCAACTCTTGACGGATGATGAACGTCCAGACAGCTCGCCGACATCCTCGCAACAAAGTGCCGCACTAATCTGATGATCAGAGCTCGTTAGCGTTGACCAGTTCTTAGGCCGTCGGACCGTATACTTTCCCTCATGTTGCGTAGGTGGGTAAAATTCGGGCTGACGATTGCGGCGCTGCTCCAGATACAGGGCTGCGGCAAGCAAGCGTACTTCGTGGCCAAAGAGGAGCCGTGGCGCGCCGACGAGGAGCGCCGCTGCCTTGCCTCGGGCTACATTCGCAACAACCCCTACATCACCAAGCGCAGTGCCCTCGGCGGGCCTGCGCCGTGCGGTGCCGTGCAGCCGCTCTTCGTGAGCGCGACGGCGCATGGTGCCGTGGGCATGGCGCCGGCGGCGACATTGCAGTGCCCCATGGTGCCGGCGACCGATCACTGGGTCGTCACGTCGGTCATGCCGGCCGCGCGCCGCTACTTCGGCACGGACGTCGTCGAGCTGAAAGTGATCGCTTCGTACTCCTGCCGGCCCCGAAATGGCATCGCGGGTGGCATTCTTTCTGAGCATGGCTTGGCCAATGCCCTTGACATTGCGGGCTTTAAGCTGGCGGATGGACGTGAGGTATCCGTGCTCTCGGGTTGGAATGGCAACGTTGCCGAGCGTGCGTTTCTTCGCGCGGTTCACAAGGGGGCTTGCCGGACGTTCACGACCGTCCTCGGCCCCGACGCCAACCGCTTCCACCGTGATCACTTCCACCTCGACCTCGCGCGCCACGGGCGCGGCGGGACAGGTCGCGTATGCAGCTAGATCTGCGAGGACCTTGAGGTCGGTTTGTGGCGTGAATACAACTCGTATTGTGGATGGACCACATACAAAAGTTTCGTTGAGTGCAACGATTTAGCAACAGGCATGTGCTGATATTTCACTATGGCACCCTGCCTGTGACGTCCGGAGCCGTGTGTTGAGTTTGCAGCTGATAGATGATCAGGGCCAAGTGTGGGACGGGGGCTCACGGCAGCTCCGTCACGCCTACGACTCGCCCTATTCGGGGGGTGAATTCTCCGATTATGCGGTCGTCAATCTCGGCTTCATCGCGACCAACGTCTATGGCCAGTCCGCGCAGGTGCGCCTGCGCCCGAGCTTTACGGCCGATGCCGCCTACGATGCCCTGTACCGCTGGCTGCTGAGCCGGCGTTTCGAGCGGATCGTTCTCACGTGGCTGGACAACGGCTGGCGGAACGAGATGCTGCGCTCCAATCAGGCGGCGCTCATCCGGCTCGACGATCTTATCGAGGAAGCCAAGCGGCAGCGGCCGGAGGATTTCCTGTCGACGACGATCGCAGGCGACGATATCCGCCGCGATCCGAAATTGCACGCCGTCGTCGAGCGGTGGAACCGCGTGACGACGGATCGCCGGGCGACGGAGGTGCACTCCGCCATCAACTCGATCCTCGGCAATCGCTACATCATCTGCCAGGAGGAGAACAGCGGTCAGCGCCTGTTTTACAAGGAACTCGGCGAGGGCCTGTTCGCGGAGTACGACACCTGGCGCACGTGCGCGGTGGGCGCTCCCATGGAGGAGATGCCGGACCGGACCTATGGGCGCTGGGCGACCAACTGCTATCTCGATGCGCTCAAGGACATGGAGCCCAAGATCGAGAAGGTGGATGCCATCGTGCACTGGCCGCATTCTGGACGAACCAGAATGCGGTACCAGCGTCTGATCCTGCCGCTAGCCTTGAGCGACGGAAGCCGTATTGTTGTGGGTGGGTCGCTGGTCGACGACCGCATCGACCTTCGCTTCCGGCGGCGTGAGAAGACCTGAGAAGTAGCTGACCAGCTCGTTGGCGTTCGACCAGATGAGCGCCAGGCGCGCATCGCCGAACATCGTGTTCTTCATCAGAACTTCCCATTCCACGTGCTGATATCCAGCGCGCGGCGCGGTGCCACCCGCGACGACCTTGTCGACCATGAAGCTCAGCGTGATGTCGCAGCCCCAGCGGGTAAGCGACAGACCCTTCGTGATCCGCGGCAGGATCGAGGTGAGGCCCTGGCGCCGGTAATCAGGGTGGTACCAGACCGCGCCCGAGAAGATCAGGTCGCCCGTGAAGGTTTCGGCCGATGGGGCGGTGATCACGCAGCTCTCGCCCGGCATGCACTGGCGCTCCGGGTTCGGATAGTAGAGCCGCATACTGTCGGTTTCTTGCTTGAAGGTCCGATCGCCGAGGCGATAGAGGCGCGCGCCCTGGGCAGCGATCACGCGGCCGGAAGCCTCGCGGCCGATCAGGGCGAAGCTGTTCGAGGCGTCGACGGCGCCGAGCTCCGGGTTGAAGACCGGGAACAGAGAGCGCCAGCTATCCTGGTTCTGGCGGTTCACCTCCAGCAGTGCGTCAATGGGCGCGAACTGCAGGTTGATGCCGCGCTCGCGCAACAGCGTGTCGCCGCGCAGGAAAAGACGCGAGAGCACCTGACGCGGCCCGTGATCGATCCGCACGTCGGCCAGGAAGTTCTGGCTGAACATCTGTGGAAGTATCGCCGGCGTCGGTACGGCGCGCGGCCTCGCGACGTTCGTCCTAGCGGAGGTATGCATAACAAATTCCCCCAATACGAGATGGAAGGACAATGCGACCCGTTTAACTCGAGCGCAGCATTTCCTTAAGGTTACTTATAGGATGGTATTCTTATCAGATGCAAGAGGGTTTACAGAATATTTACGCTGCTAAGTATCGGAATCTTGACGAAATTTGTCCTATTTTGAGACGTAAGTTAAGATCTCGGAAAGAGATGCGTTAATAGCGGCCTCAAAATAGGAAAGAAATCACCGTTGCAGCTTTTGATTGTATGAATTTCGTATGCAATTATAGGCTGCGTCCGCAAATTCCCGGAAGCGCTTCCGGAAGGTCCTCCGCAATGAGGCCCTGCCCGGCGGCGGCGCCGCACGCGCCATGAAGCCAGACGGCCGCGGCGGCCGCCTCGAACGCAGGCACGCCTTGCGCCAGCAGGCCGGTGACGAAACCCGCGAGCACATCTCCTGAGCCGGCGGTTGCGAGCCACGGCGGCGCGTTATCGTTGATGGCGGCCCGCCCATCCGGAGCCGCGATGCAGGTGTCTGGGCCCTTGAGGACGATGACGGCGCCGCTTTCCGCTGCCGCATGGCGTGCGCGCTCGAGGCGCGAGCCGGAAAGCGTGCCGAAGAGCCGCCGAAATTCGCCATCATGGGGCGTGAGGACGACAGGTCGCCCGGCATTGGCCTTGATGGCGGCGAAGAGGCGTTCGGGGCCGGCAGGCGCCGCAGCGGCGGCACCCGGCAGGAAGCCGAATGACGCAGGTGAGGCCGCTGCCGGATCGGCCGTCGCGACCTCGAACGATGTCAGGGCGTCCGCATCCAGCACGACACCGGCGCCGGACTGAAGCGCGATCTCGACCATACGGCAGGTTGCGGGGCCGACGCCGCAGCCGGGTCCGATCAGTACGGCATTGCGGCGCTTGTCGGTGAGCACGCCTGTCAATCCCTCCGGTACGTCGAAGGGCTTGAGCATGATGGCGGTCAGATGCGCGGCGTTCACCGGAAAGGCGGCGCGCGGAGTGGCGACGGTCACGAGACCGGCGCCGATCCTGAGGGCGCCGCGGGCGCCGAGGCGGGCGGCGCCGGTGCTTTCCGCCGGCCCGGAGACGACGACGACGTGGCCGCGCGTGTACTTATGTCCCTCGGGTTTCTGCGCGGGGAGTGCGTCGCGCCAGAGTGCGGGATCATTCACGAAGGTGCGAGCGCCGATCTCATCGAGGACGCTCGCCGGGATGCCGATATCGGCAAGCGTCACCGGTCCGCAGAGCACGCGGCCGGGCAGCAGGATGTGGCCCGGCTTGCGCCGGAAGAAGGTGATGGATCGCGTCGCTTCGACGACGGCCCCCGTTGGCGCCCCGGTGCTGCCGTCGAGGCCGCTCGGCACATCGATGGCCAGCACGGGAATGCGCGACGCGTTGATCGCCGCAATGGCGTCGGCGGCCGGTCCTTCGATGGCGCGCGAGAGGCCGGCGCCGAAGAGGCCGTCCACGATCAGATCGCTGTCGCGGATGCAGGTCCGGTCAACTGTTTCAATGGATCCCGGCCATCGCGCGGCAAAATGGGCGGCATCACCTTTGAGTGCACTTCGGTCACCGAGCAGCGCAAGGCGCACGCGGTAGCCTTGCTCGGCAAGCCGTCGCGCGGCGACGAAGGCATCGCCGCCATTGTTGCCCGGTCCGGCCAGCACGAGAATGCGCGCGCCGATGTCCACCATCGTGCCGGCAACTTCCGCTACGGCCTCTCCCGCGCGCGCCATGAGATCGAGGGAGGGCACGCCCGAGGCAATGGCAAGACGATCCGCCGCCGCCATCTCCATGGTGGTCAGCAGCTTGAGCGCTGGGTCTTCAGAAGACATCACCTAGATCTTTTCGAACCAGACCAGAAGGCCGCGCACGATGCCGATCGGGAAGAAGACAATGTCTCCGAACAGCCAGAGCCAGCGCCGCGCCTGCGCATCGTGCACCAGCGCCGTCACGAACAGCGCGCCGATGCCGGCGGCAATGATCCACTGCACGAGGCCCGTGCCGAAGGCCATGGGAACGAACCAGTAGTAGTCATACATCGGCGGCCCCCGCTGCCTTCAGG
>JAEWIJ010000103.1 GCA_023387235.1 Pseudomonadota bacterium | reverse complement strand
ACGGTGCCGTCGGAGCCGGGGGGCGCTTCGGCCTAGCGGCACTCTTCCTTTTTGCTGCCTTCTTCGTTGTCGTGACTTCAATGCTCGGCAGGGTGACAGAGGGTTTCGACCCAGCCGTAGGAGCATTCTGCTGGGCCATGCCTTGCGACGCGGCCAGCGCGAGGCCGGCAAAGGAGATCCCGCCAAATAGCAGATTCCGATTGCGAAACAACATCGCAGCCCCCCCATTATCATCCCCGGGGGGAGCGTGGCATGGCAGCTGGTGCTGAACAATGAGGCAAGCGATTGTTGACGAAAGAACTCAACATAGTGTGTCACTAGCAACACAGAGCAGCTTAGCTCTACCTAGCAGAAACCGGCGCAGCGGTCGGAAGCGATGGTCGACCAACGCCGAATCTCCTGATCACCTCCGCAAATCTTACGAGAGGCATTTGCCTGCCGCCGGACCGCTGACCAACAGCAAGGTCTGCTGTGGGTCAGAACGCGTCGCGATGGTAACCATGCGATGGAAGAAGTTGCCCAAAAACTGACGCCCGAATCGAGCAGTTGAGGTGAAAGCGATCATGCTGGCTTGTCTCTCAAACAAGGAGACAAGCTATGAACGACAACGACGCGTCAGCCACTGGCAAGCCGGCTCGCCGCCCACCGTGGAACAAGGGCAAGATCATTGGCCCGAAGCCCCCACTCCGTCAGGGGCACGTTTGGTCCATCCGAACCCGCCTCCAACTTGAAAAGCGCATTCGCGATCTTGCCCTTTTCAATCTCGCCATCGACAGCAAGCTTCGAGGCTGCGACGTGGTAGCGGTCCGCGTCGACGACGTCGCTCCCGGCGGCTACAGCGGGCCCACGACGAGGCAGTATTCGCGTCTCGTCGGTGAATGGGTTGCGGACATCGGTCTCGGCCCTCTGAAGTTCGGTACACACTCGCTTCGGCGGACCAAAGCCACGCTGATCTATCGTCGGACCGGCAATCTACGTGCCGTTCAGCTGCTTCTCGGCCACACCAAGATCGAGAGCACCGTTCGCTACCTCGGTGTCGAGATAGATGACGCCATCGAGATCGCGGAGAAAATCGACGTCTGAAGTACCTCGGCAGAGCTGCCGCGCTCTGCCCGACCTCGAACCAACGTGAGGGCCCAACAGCAGTCTTTGCTCATTCGCGCGGGCGGGCCGTTCTTCAGACCAAAGGAGACATTGGTGGAACGATGGTCACTACCACCGAGTTATACTTTGTTGATGTCCTATGTCCCAGTATCCATCCGGTCGAGTGTGGGCCGGCCCCCAACACATTAGATGGGAACACCGAGGCGGGCGCGTTCAGGACCGATCCGTCCTGGCAAGCACGCCCGAACCGCGCGTGGTTAACTCAAGTATAAGTCCCTCATGAGACGAATTGCGAAGTCGCCTAACCTTGTGCATTGGTACTAACCCAGAACGTCTGTAAGAGTGCTTGATGTCCACATCCCATGGCATTTCGAAATCCCCAACTGGCATTGCCGGTTTCGACGACCTGACGCTGGGCGGCGTTCCTACCGGGCGCCCGACATTAGTCTGCGGCTCGGCCGGCTGTGGCAAGACGCTTTTTGCGACGACGTTCTTGATCCACGGTGCGCGCGACTACGCGGAACCCGGCGTATTCGTCACCTTCGAGGAGCGGCCGGGAGACATTGTCAGCAATGTGGCTTCTCTCGGTTTTGAACTAGACCGGCTGGTTGAAGATGAGAAAATTGCCTTCGAATACGTCCCACTTAATCGTTCCGAGCTTGAGGAAGCCGGCGATTATGATCTAGAGGGCCTTTTTCTCCGGCTTGAGGCGGCGATCGATTCAATAGGCGCCAAACGGGTCGTGCTCGACACGATCGAGAGCTTGTTCTCCGTCTTTTCCAACGAAGCGATACTGCGGGCTGAAATTCGCCGGTTGTTTGACTGGCTAAAGGACAGGCGAATGACGACGGTCATCACCGCCGAGCGTGGCGACGGCACCCTCACGAGGCAAGGGTTGGAGGAATACGTATCGGACTGCGTGATCTTGCTCGACCATCGCGTCCAGAATCAGATTTCGACGCGCCGCATTCGCATCGTCAAATATCGCGGCACGGCGCATGGCACCAACGAGTATCCGTTCCTCATCGATCAGGAAGGCTTCAGCGTCCTGCCCGTGTCGACGCTTGGCCTAAATCACAAAGTCTACGAGGACCGCATTTCTTCCGGCATCACGGATCTCGACAGCATGCTGGCGGGTGGCGGCTTCCATCGGGGGAGCAGCATTCTCGTATCGGGCGTTGCCGGTTCCGGCAAGTCGTCAGTGGCGTCGTGCTTCGCCGAAGCTGCTTGCGCCGCGGGCGAGCGCGCTCTCGTTTTTTCTTTCGAGGAATCTGCCGATCAGTCCGTCAGGAACATGAAATCGCTGGGGACCGATATCGGCAAATGGATCAACGCCGACAAACTGCGGTTCATTGCTACGAGACCGACATTTTACAGTCTTGAAATGCATCTGGCCGTGATGATGCGAGAAGTGACCAGATTCAATCCCAGCATCGTCGTGCTTGACCCGATCTCCTCATTCACGGAGAGCGGCGAACGCCAGGAAATCCAGTCCATGCTGCTTCGCATGATCGATTTCTTGAAAGGACGCGGCATCACTGCCGTGTTCACCCACCTCATGCACAGTCAGGATGATCGGCGCGTCGAGACCGACGCTGGCCTTTCCTCTCTCATGGACGCATGGATACTTTTGCTCAACCGCGAAGTCGGCGGTGAGTTCAATCGCGAACTCTATCTTCTCAAAGCACGCGGCACAGCGCACTCCAACCAAGTCCGTGAATTCATCATGAGCGACAAGGGCATCAAACTCCTTCCACCGTATCTGGGGGAGACGGGCGCCTTGACCGGCTCCGCTCGAAGGAATGAAGAAGCCAAATCCCGAAGGGCGGAGGTGCGCCGCAGGGCGGAGGTCGCGCGAGCCCAACAACAACTCCAGCAGAAGCGGCGTCGTGCCAAGGCTCAGATGGAGGCGCTGCAGGCAGAGCTCGACGCGGACGAGATAGAGCTCAAAGCGATCACAGCCGATGAAGGCGAATATCTCCGCCAAGCAGCCGTTGACAAGACTGAGCTCGAGAGGAGCCGCAAATCCTAGCGGCAAAAGAATAACCGGAAGGGCAGCTCCATGGCTCCTAGAAAGCTTATTCTCTACGTGGCGGGAGAGACGCCGAAATCTCTCGCTGCAATCACCAATCTGAAACGAATTTGTTCCGAGCACCTTCCCGGACAGTACGAGGTAGAGATAGTCGATTTGCGGCAGAATCCGAAGCTTGCTCGCGAACACAGTATTGTGGCCATTCCCACGCTTGTGCGCGAATTGCCGGTTCCTTTACGCAAGCTCATTGGCGATCTCTCCGATACCGACAAGGTCCTGGTGAATCTCAGCATCCGTGACGGCATATGATGACTGCTTCCCCCTCGGAGAAAGACGTTCTCATCGCCGACCTTCGCCACAGGCTTGCAGAGGCGGAGGAAACGCTGCGGGCCATTCGCGAGAACGAGGTGGACGCACTCGTGATGCGTGGTCACCTGGACGACGAGATTTTCACCATCGGAGGGGATCACGATTCCTACCGGACATTCATGGAAGTCATGGAGCCGGGTGCCGCTGCACTCGACGATTCTGGACGTGTGCTTTACGCCAACGGCACGCTGACTCGACTGCTCGGCAGGTCGCTGGCTCAATTGCAAGGACAATTGTTGGTAGAGGTTCTTCCACCTGACACCCGGAAAGAAATCGCGCGCCTGCTCAACGAGGCACGCACAACGTCTCAAAGTCGAGAAGTTCGATTTTTTCGGAACGAAGGGAGTGATCTTTATTTCATATCTATAGCGAGCCCGGTGCAATTCGGCACGACCTCAGGCCATGCCATAACCTTCGCCGATGTGACCGAGCGGGTTCTCAATGAAGGTGCTGAACAGCGCGAGCACGCCGCTCGCGCGGTTATCGACTCTGCCAACGAAGCCGTTCTGGTTTGCGATCGCGATGGGATCATCACCCATGCCAATGCGGCGTCGAGCATCGTTTATGAAGGCGATCGGATTGGGCGAGCTTTCGCTGATATCATCCCGCTCGATTTCCACGACACGTCAGGTGTTCTTCATCCCGACGACATGATCGCCATGGTCGTCGCCGGTACACCCATGCGAGGAATCGAAGCGACGGCACCGAATGCTCCAAAGGTGAAGAGCTATCTCGTCAGCGCTGCACCTTTGCGTGTTGCTGGCGATCAGATCAGCGGCGCCGTCGTCACCATGGTCGATCTTTCGCATCGCAAGGCCGCTGAAGAGCGTCAGCAACTTCTGATGCATGAACTTGACCACCGCGTCAAAAACAGTCTTGCGATGGTCGCTTCCATCAGCGCGCGGACGGCGTCCACGGTGAGTAGCGTGAAAGAATTCCAGAAGATATTCTCCGGCCGCATTCAGGCGCTCGCGGCGACCCAAAGCCTCCTTTTGGAGAATTCCTGGTCGTCACTGGGATTGCGCGAGATCGTCAAATCTGAACTCGCGCCATACATTGCTAATGTCGCGGGCAACGTCACGATTGAAGGATTGAACAGAGGGGTGACGCCCCGCGCGGCGATTGCGTTCGGGCTGATCGTGCACGAGCTGACGACCAATGCGGTGAAGTATGGCGCCCTCTCGCAGGAAGGGGGACACATCACGCTGCGGGAGATCAGCGACAGTAATGGGAAACATGATCCCTTGGTCGTTGAATGGCGCGAATCCGGGGGGCCGCTTGTCGCACCGTTAGAGCGGAAAGGCTTCGGGCACACGGTTATTACCCGAAGTCTTCAATATGGGAGTGGCGGCGGCGCAGAGTTCGATTTTGATCCGGCCGGCCTCGTGTGCCGCATTTCGATCCCATCGGAAGATTTAAGTTTGGCAGATCGGTAAGGTGATGCGGCGCACGCCTACCGAGCGTGCACGGCGCTTGACCGTCGAGCATGGATGTTCTGCATTCATCGACGCTGAGTAACGGAGCTGATCGTCGTTGATCTTCGCCTCCGCCTGCGAGAGCAGACACTATCGGACAAACCTCGGATGCCGGCGAGGGGATCATGCGATCGGCCGGATGCAAATCAGAAAGCGTCGTGGGCGCGCGACACGACAGTTTAGGTAAATTGATGGGTTGTTCTCTCACAACCCAAGCGGATAAAAACAGTCGATCGTGCAGAGGAGGATAAGATGACCGAAGACTGGGCTGCCGACGTCAAGAAGTACGTGCCTACCGCTGACGACAAGGCGATAGCCGGCATCGTTCGCTACTGCGGCATTGCGTTGCGCAATAAGGATTCCTCTCTGGTCGCGTTCACCGACAAGGATGAAGTATCCAGAGTTCGAGAGAATTTTCTGAAGAAGAAGCTCGGCCTCACCACGCCCGATGCTGACTTGGACAAGGCGATCAAGGCCGTCGGCGAGAAGATGAAAGGCGATCGAACCAAGAACCGGGTCACGGTTTACTATCTTCTAGCCGAGAACTTTGGGAAGCTCTCAATCTTTGGGTGATGGCTGCCTGCCATCCTCCGGACTTGACTGGCGATGACGCTCGCTCGAGCGCACGGCGCGCAGCAGGTTCGCTGGGAGTTGCGGTAGAGGCTG
This sequence comes from Pseudomonadota bacterium, assembly GCA_023387235.1. GTDB lineage: Bacteria > Pseudomonadota > Alphaproteobacteria > Rhizobiales > Hyphomicrobiaceae. Next base: position 7,619 of record JAEWIJ010000103.1, on the reverse strand, counting down.
ACTGGGGTGGAGCCTTGCAAGTGCAAGAAGTGCGGCTATCAGTTGAGGACGTGTGCAGTCGCGCGCATGCCCGTGCAGCTCCAGAAACGGTCACCGCAGCTTGGCGGCCAGCCATTCAAACGCCTCGTCGGCCGCCGCGTTGTCGAGATCGAGCAGTTTCAGCAAAGTGCTGCGCGCCGGTGGCGTGAACGCCATCCGATGATGGCGCAGGGACCCCACAAACTCCTCTTGCACTAGAAAAGCCGCGGAAAGATCAAACGGCGTGTGCGCGCCCGCGCGCCTGAACGACCCCAGCGCGGCATCGAGTTCAGCGGACGTCGTGTAGCCGGGATCGCGCCGACGAAGCCTCATGGACCGCCTCCTGATCACGGGTTGCCCCCTGTGCGCTACACTTAGACTTGTCTCGTGATTTGGGGGCGCTGGGCAATGCGATGCGTCCCGCGTCCGTTCGGCCGCGCACGGCGTCGCTCGCTCAATGGCCGGGAGCTGGTGGGATCAGCAGTGGGATCGGCGGAGGAATCCGAAGAACAAATAAATCAAAAATCAGAGACTTAGTTGATCTATTTGGCGGACAGGGAGGGATTCGAACCCCCGGTGGGCGTGAACCCACGGCGGTTTTCAAGACCGCTGCCTTAAACCACTCGGCCACCTGTCCACGCGCCGCACTCTAAAAGCAACGGACTCGAAATTCACCCCTATTCGAGGGCCGACGCCATAGTTGAAGAGCACTACGCATGGAAATGCGGATCGCCGCCCTTTGCCGTCCGGAAAAAATGCAGGAAGAGCGGATCGCCCCGGGTGCTCAGTTGTGATCGTCGGGAAGAATGGGCACGGGATAGATGTCGACGCCCTCTTCCTTGAGCTCGGCCACTTCCTCGGGCGTCGCCTCGCCGTGGATGCCACGCGCCGGCGATTCCTCATTGTGAATGCGCCGCGCCTCCTCGGCGAATTTCGGGCCGACGTAATCCGACTTCGACAGCATCTCGTCGCGCAACTGGCGCATCTGGTTGAGAAGCTTCCGCTGCTCGCCGTTGAGCATGTGCTGCGACTGGCGGGCGGGCGGCGGTGCGGCAGGCGCAGTCGTCGGCGCTTCCTCGACGATGGGCTGCTGCTTACGGCTCCGCGAGCGCGCAACGCGCGGCGACATGATCGCCTTCTTGACCTCGTCCGAGCCGCAGACCGGGCACGTCACCTGTTTGCGCCGCACCTGGGCATCGTAGCCCTTGCTCGAGCTGAACCAGGCCTCGAAGGTGTGCCCCTCGGCGCAATTGAGTTGGTAGCGGATCATCATCACCTCTCGAGCCGGGTTTCGCAGCGCCACTTCGGGTCGCCGCGCCTCGGCACGTACAGATACTTTGGGGGGCCAGTTGGGAGCATAGTCAGCCCACACGTCATAGAAGAACACCAATTTCCGTCAAGTGTGGACCAACATCGCATCAATAAGTGGGAGCGTGGTTTACGATCCCATAAATGCGGCCGATCGATGCGGCGTCGAGCCGCGAGGTCACGGAAAGGCACAAATTGGGCCCGTTCCTCTTGCCGCTCGGGCCTCAAATCGCTAAGTGACGGCAGCGCTTCGCCGGGCGGCTCCGTGATTCCGCACGGCCGCGGCAGACGCGCCGACCCTCCAGGGGAAACTGTCATGGGCTACAAGGTCGCCATCATCGGTGCCACCGGCAATGTAGGCCGGGAGATGCTGAACGTGCTCGCCGAGCGGGAATTCCCGGTCGACGAGATCCACGCGCTTGCCTCGCGTCGCTCCGTCGGCGTCGAGGTCACGTTCGGCGAGAAGACGCTCAAATGCCAGAACTTGGAGACGTTCGACTTCTCGAAAGTGGACTTCGCGCTCATGTCGGCGGGCGGTTCCGTTTCCAAGGAATGGAGCCCGAAGATCGGCGCAACAGGCTGCATCGTCATCGATAATTCCTCGGCCTGGCGCTACGACGCGGACGTGCCGCTCGTCGTGCCGGAGGTCAATGCCGACGTGCTCGTCGAGTACATGGCGCGCAACAACCGCAAGAATATCATCGCCAATCCAAACTGCTCCACGGCGCAGATGGTTGTGGCCCTGAAGCCGCTCCATGATGCCGCGCGGATCAAGCGCGTCGTCGTCTCGACGTACCAGTCGGTTTCCGGTGCTGGCAAGGACGCCATGGACGAGCTCTGGGCCCAGACCAAGGGCAAGTACGTTCCCGGCCAGGAAGTGGAGCCGAAGAAGTTCCCGAAGCAGATTGCCTTCAACTGCATTCCTCAAATCGACGTCTTCATGGAGGACGGCTACACGAAAGAGGAATGGAAGATGCTGGCGGAGACGAAGAAGATCCTCGATCCCAAGATCAAGGTGACCGCGACCTGCGTTCGCGTGCCGGTGTTTGTCGGCCACTCGGAAGCCGTAAACATCGAGTTCGAGCGCCAGATGACGGTCGCGGAGGCGCGGTCGATCCTGCGCGAGGCGCCGGGCATCATGGTCGTCGACAAGCGCGAGACCGGCGGCTACGTCACGCCGGTGGAGGCGGCGGGCGAGTTCGCGACCTACGTCTCGCGGATCCGCGAGGATGCGACCGTCGAGCACGGCCTCGCCATGTGGATTGTCTCCGACAACCTGCTCAAAGGCGCTGCCCTCAACACGGTGCAGATCGCCGAGACGCTGGTGAACCGGAAATTGCTTCCCAAGGCCGCCTGACGGTCAAGATCGAAGTGCGCTGAACCTACTCGCGCCGGCCCTGATCGCCGGCGCGGGCTTGCAGCGCAGCGACGATCGTCCTCAGATCATCGACGAGCGTTGTCCGCTGCTCGGCCGAGAGCGTCGCCACGATGCGCGCATCGACGGCCTCGACCTTGGGACGCGCGGCGGAAAGCACCCGGAGCCCTTCGTCCGTCAGCCTGACCGCATACGCACGCGCGTCCTCGCGCGTGCGGCGGCGCTGGAGAAGCCCCTTCTTCAACATGCGGCGAACGATATCGGCGAGGGTCGAGCGGTCGATGCCGGTGATCTCCACGAGGTCCGTCTGGCTCAGTCCCTCGCGCTGCGACACGGTCAGGAGCACGGCAAACTGCCGCGGCGTCAGATCGAGGTCGGCCAACTCCATGGCGAAGATATCGGCGGCGCATTGACCGGCGCGGTGTAGGAGATGGATCGGCGATCGCACGAGGCTTGCCGGCTCGGCTCCCTGAACGTCGTGGTGCGTTTTCTGTTTCATCTGGCGGAATGCCGTCATGCTCGCTGCCCCCGATCGGATTCGCCGCTTGGCGCGGGCACCTTCGGAGCCGGCTCAGCCGAAAGCAAATTCCCGAGACGATACAGGAATTTGCGATACCTGCTTTTCTCGCGCGAAAGCCGGGACACCGATGGTCGAATCCATCGCGCGCGATTGAAACAGATCTGCCTGATCAGAGCAAATACCGACTGCTGTCAGACAGCGAGTTATTGTGCCGGCGTGTCGTCGGCATTCTCGAGGCCGTGCCGCTGAATGAGGCCGACCTGCAGCATGGCGAAGATGATCGTGATCGGCAGGATGCCGAAGACCTTGAAGCTCGCCCATGTCGCTTCGCTGAAGTTCCGCCAGACGATCTCGTTGACCGCGGCCATGACGAGAAAGAAGCCGATCCAGCGATAGGTGAGCTTCCGCCAGCCTTCCTCTGTCAGACGGAAGGCCTGGCCGAGCAGAAGCTGCAGGAAATTGCGCCCCATGATCAATCCGCCGCCGAGAGCTACGGCGAACAGCAGATTGACCATTGTCGGCTTCATCTTGATGAAGCTCGGATCGTTGAGCCACAGCGTGAGCGCACCGAACCCGACGACGAGAACCGTGGTCAGCACCAGCGTCACCGAGATATGGCCGAGCCAGACTCGCGAGACAATCATGGAGACGACGGTCGCCGCCATCAGCGCCCCCGTCGCGACATAGATATCCGTCGCCATGTAGGCGGCGAAGAAGATGAGCAGGGGCGCCAGATCGAGAATCATCTTGGCGACCTGCTTGCTGTCGGCGGCAGGCCGAGCGGCCGCATCGTGATCGCGGGGAGCCGGGGCGCTCATGATCGACCTCCTGAAACGTAGAGCGGCTGCAAGGGCGCCATCCGCACAGAGCGGTATGGCGGACGCTTGGCAGCGGAAACGAGGCGCGCGGCCTCGCGCATATGCGCTACTTTCGACTGCTCTTCGACTCCACCGGTAGGCGGTGGCGCTGCAGCAGGCGCACCTGCCACCACAGGAAGAGTGCCGTCATCGGCATGACGATAAACAGCTTGAAGAGGATCCATACGTCCACGCCCGTGAACAGGCGGTTGAGCGCCCAGAACTGCGTATGCTCGAAACCGAGCCGCACGGCTTCGTTGCAGGCGGCCGTGGCAAGGAAGAACCAGGCGAGATTGGCGGTGAGCTTATTCCACCCTTCCGGCGTGTAGTGGAAGGTCGTGCCGAACACGAAGCGGAAGAAGTTCCGATCGGTCTTGAGGCCCCACCAGAGCAATCCCGCGACGAACGTGTTGAAGATCGTCACCTTGATCTGCACCCACTTGGGATCGCCGGTGATGATGGTCAACATGCCGAACGAGATGCTGACGGCGCCGGCGATGAACGGCATGATCGGCGGACGGCCGAGGATCGTAAGCGTGGAGATGAGCGCGATGATCGTGGTCGCGATCAGCGCCCACGTGCCCGCCGCAATGCCCCAGATGCCGTTGACGAGGAACATGGCGACCAGCGGTCCCATCTCCCCTAGGATGTTGACGGTCTGGATCCGGTTGAAGGGGTAATGTTTCGTCAACCAGCCCATGAACCGCGTTCCAATTCCTGCTTCCTGTTTGGTAGCCCGCCACTTCCGGCAGGCACCGCATCATCATCGCCGAGACTGATTAACCGACCGCAATAGCCCGAGCAAATTCCTTAGGATCGAACGGCTGAAGATCGTCGGCCGCCTCGCCCACACCGATGGCATGAACGGGCAGCCCGAAGCGCGCCGATATCGCCACGAGGATGCCGCCCCGCGCCGTACCGTCGAGCTTGGTCATGACCAGTCCTGTCACGCCCGCCCGATCCTTGAAGACCTCGACCTGATTGAGCGCATTCTGCCCGGTCGTCGCATCGAGCACCAGCAGGACCGTGTGCGGTGCCGAAGCATCGAGCTTGCGCAGCACACGTACGACCTTCTCGAGCTCGTCCATCAGCCCCTGCTTGTTCTGCAGGCGGCCCGCGGTGTCGATCAGGAGCACGTCGCTGCCCGCCTCGCGGGCCGCCTTGAGCGCGTCGAACGCGAGACCGGCGGCATCAGCGCCGACCTTGTGCGCGATGACGGGCGCGCCCGTGCGCTCGCCCCAGATCTTGAGCTGGTCGATCGCGGCGGCGCGGAACGTATCGCCAGCGGCCATCATGACCGGACGCCCGGCGCGCTTGAACTGCTGCGCGAGCTTGCCGATCGTCGTCGTCTTTCCAGCCCCATTGACGCCGACGACGAGGATCACGTGCGGCTTGTGCGAGGGATCGAGCACGAGCGGCTTGGCGACCGGCCCCAGCACCCGCTCAACCTCTTCGGCGAGCACCGTGCGCACGTCTTCTTGCGAAATGCCTTTCGCAAAACGGCCCTGTGAAAGCGTGTTCGTGATGCGCGTCGCCGTCTCGACACCGAGATCGGCCTGGAGCAGGACATCCTCGAGATCATCGAGCGTGTCGATATCGAGGCGGCTCTTCGTGAAGAGCCCGGTGATGCCTTCCGAGAGCTTCGACGAGGTCTTGGTGAGGCCTGCCTTGAGGCGCGAGAACCATCCGCCCTTCTGGGCCGGTGCGGGCTCGCTCACCGGTTCGTCGGCAGCAGGGCGCGCCTCGGCGATCACGACGGCAGCAGCAGCCGGCGCCTTCGGCTCATGCGGCGGCTCAGATGCGGTCTCGGCCTTGTCGTCGCGCTCAATCTCGGGAGCGGGCTCAGTAGCAGGCGCACGCTCCGGCGCACCACCGAACAGGCGCCCGAACAGACCTCGCTTCTTTTCTTCCGTCGCGCTCACGATCCACCTTCTGCCCGCAGCCGGCGGCCATCATGGCCATGAGCGCGTACCTGCACGATATGGCCAACGGGATGTGTCTCGGCAAGGCGCACCTCGGTGAAGTCCTCGGCGCGACCAAGTCCAGGCTTCTCTATAAGTACTGCTATTTCGCGACCGATCTGTGTTCCAAGATGCCGCTCCGTGGCGCTTTGTCCCGCGGCCCGTAGCCGCTCGGCCCGCATCTTGATCGTCGCGCGGTCCACCTGGGGCATGCGCGCGGCCGGCGTGCCGGTACGCGGCGAGAACGGGAATGCGTGCACACCCGCGAGCCCGCAGCGCTCGACGAGGTCGAGCGTGTTGGCGAACATGGCTTCCGTCTCGGTGGGAAAACCCGCGATCAGATCGGCCGTGATCGCGATGTCGGGCCGCAGGCGGCGCACCTCGTCGCAGAACTCGATGGCATGGGCGCGCAGATGGCGCCGCTTCATGCGCTTCAGGATCATGTCATCGCCCGCCTGGAGCGAGAGGTGCAGATGCGGCATCAGGCGCAGCTCATGGGCGATCGCCTCGATCAGCTCGGGATCGGCCTCGACGCTGTCGATCGAGGAAATGCGCAGACGCCTGAGCTCGGGCACGAGCCGCAGGATGCGCCGAACCAGACTGCCGAGACGCGGCGTGGCCGGAAGGTCAGATCCCCAGGAAGTGAGGTCGACCCCCGTCAGAACGACCTCGGCATGCCCAGCCGCAACCAGCGCACGGATCTCCGAGACGACGGCCCCCGCCGGCACCGAGCGCGACGGCCCGCGCCCGTAGGGAATGATGCAGAACGTGCAGCGGTGATCACAGCCATTCTGGATCTGCACGAACGCGCGCGCGCGGCTGCCGAAACCCGTTTCGAGATGGCCCGCCGTCTCGCGCACGGACATGATGTCGTTCACGGCGACGCGCGGACTGTCGCCGGTCGCGAGCGCGCTCCACGTGCCTGCCGCGACCTTCTCGCCGTTGCCGATCACATGATCGACGTCCGGCATGGCAGCGAAGCTCTCGGGCTCGATCTGGGCCGCGCACCCCGTAACGACAATGCGCGCCGAGGGATTGGCGCGCCGCGCCTTGCGGATGGCCTGACGCGCCTGGCGCACGGCCTCGCCCGTCACCGCGCAGGTGTTGATAATGATCGTATCGCCGAGGCCGGCCGCTGCTGCGTGGCCCCGCATGACCTCGGACTCGTAGGCATTGAGCCGGCAGCCGAGCGTGATGATCTCGACGCCACTGCCGCCACGCTCGCGCAGCCGCTCATCCGACGCCGGCACGGCATCCTCGATCGGCGGGGCGATGATGGCCGTATCCTCCATGCCGCCGCTAACCCGCTGCCGCGAGCGGTGTCGGATCGAGCGTGCCTTCGTGCTCGATCTCGGCGGGGCCGGTCATGATGATGTGATTGTCCGCGCGCCATTCGATGAAAAGCGCGCCGCCGGGCAACGTGACCGTCACCTTGCGATCCGTGAGACCGATGCGCGCTGCCGACACCGCCGCCGCGCACGCTGCCGAGCCGCACGCGCGCGTCAATCCCGCGCCGCGCTCCCATGTGCGCAAGGTGATGGCCTCACGGCTGTCGACCCGCGCGATGGAGATGTTGGCAC
>JAEWIJ010000059.1 GCA_023387235.1 Pseudomonadota bacterium | reverse complement strand
GTCGCGTGCTCATGAAGAGGTGTTTCGCGATGATCTCGTGGTGCCGCGGTGGGTGTGCGGAGAGCGCTTCAACAAGCTCCAAAGTCATAAAAAGAAGGGGGTTCGGGGTCTCCCCGATTGGGGCCAGGGGCGAAAGCCCCGTCGCGCCGCAGGCGCGAGTTGAGCAGTCGTTCCGACATACCGATTGACTTCCCACCCCCCGCCCCGTTTGCATGGGCGCCGAACGAGGATGACCGCGCGCCCGCGCTGGAGACCACACACCGATGCCGCTCAAGATTGCCTGCCAGATGGACCCGATCGACCGCATCGATATTCGCGGCGATTCCACCTTCGCGATGCTGCTCGAAGCGCAAAAGCGCGGCCACGAGCTCTTCTACTACACGCCGCAGAACATCGCGCTCGACGGCGACAAGCTGATCGCGCGCGGCGAGACGCTGACCGTCGAGGACAAGATCGGCGACCACTACAAGCTCTCCAACGCCCGCAAGATCGATCTCGGCACGTGGGACGTGGTGCTGCTGCGCCAGGATCCGCCTTTCGACATGGCCTACATCACGACGACGCATCTCCTGGAGCGAATTCATCCGCGGACGCTCGTCGTCAACGATCCCGCGCACGTGCGCAATGCGCCGGAAAAGGTTTGGGTGCTCGAATTCCAGGACCTCATGCCGCCGACGCTGGTCACGCGCAATCCGGAGGACGTGAAGGAGTTCCGCGCCCGCTACAAGGACATCATTCTGAAGCCGCTCTACGGCAACGGCGGCTCGGGCGTGTTCCGCGTGCGCGAGGACGACACAAACCTGAATTCGCTCATCGAGCTGTTCCAGACGGTCTTCCGCGAGCCCTTCATGGTGCAGGAGTTCCGCCCCGAGGTGCGCGCGGGCGACAAGCGCATCATCCTCGTCGATGGCGAGGTGGCAGGCGCCATCAACCGCGTGCCGGCGAAGGACGAGACGCGTTCCAACATGCACGTCGGCGGGCAGGCTGTGCCGACGGAGCTGACGCCGCGCGATCTCGAAATCTGCGCGCGCCTCGGACCGCACCTCAAGGCGCGCGGCCTGATCTTCACGGGCATCGACGTGATCGGCCCCTATCTCACCGAGATCAACGTGACCTCGCCGACCGGCATCCGGCAGGTCAAGAATTTCGGCGGCAACGATATTGCCGCCATGATCTGGGATGCGGTCGAGGCGAAAGTGCGCGCTTTACGGGGTTGAACGGAACTTGAGGGGGTTAACAGGCGTTCTTCGACCACATCAATTTGGAGGTCGAAATGCCGGTTCTTCTTTGGCTTCTGGGCGTTCCGCTGTCGCTCGTTCTCGTGCTCGTTCTGGTCGGGGCCGTCTGACGCGGGGACTACCCCGGAAGATATATCTGGGCCCGGCCGCGCAAGCGGTCGGGCCTTCGCTCTTTTCGAGGGGCCTGCGGCGCGGCGGCGAGAGCTAACCCTGCCGAAAGCCGCATCCGGCCCTTTTGCGGTACGGGAGGCGATGCTATCTAGCGCGCCATGACCGACATCGATCTGATCCGCAACTTCTCCATCATCGCCCACATCGACCACGGGAAATCCACCCTGGCCGACCGGCTGATCCAGCTTTGCGGTAACGTTTCCGCGCGCGAGATGCAGGACCAGATCCTGGACTCGATGGATATCGAGCGCGAGCGCGGCATCACCATCAAGGCCCAGACCGTGCGCCTCGACTACAAGGCCAAGGACGGCAAGACCTATCAGCTCAACCTGATGGACACGCCCGGCCACGTCGATTTCGCCTACGAGGTCTCGCGCTCGCTCGCGGCCTGCGAGGGCGCGCTGCTCGTCGTCGACGCCTCCCAGGGCGGCGAGGCGCAGACGCTCGCCAACGTCTATCAGGCGATCGACCACAATCTCGAGATCGTGCCGGTCCTCAACAAGATCGACCTGCCCGCTGCCGATCCGGATCGCGTCAAGCAGCAGATCGAGGACGTGATCGGCATCGATGCCTCGGAGGCCGTGCCCATCTCGGCCAAGACCGGTGTGGGCGTTGCCGATGTGCTGGAGGCGATCGTCACGCGCCTGCCGCCGCCCAAGGGCGAGAGGACGAAGCCGCTCAAGGCGCTGCTGGTCGATAGCTGGTATGACGCCTATCTCGGCGTGATCGTGCTCGTGCGCGTGATCGAGGGCACGCTGAAGAAGGGCCAGAAGGTCAAGCTGATGGCCACCGACACCAACTATCAGATCGAGCGTGTCGGCATCTTCCGACCGAAACAGGAGATGCTGTCCGAGCTCAAGGCCGGCGAAATCGGATTCTTCACCGCCGCCATCAAGCAGGTCGCCGATACCCGTGTCGGCGATACGGTTACGGACGAGAAAAATCCCACGGCCGAGCCGCTGCCGGGCTTCAAGCCGGCGCAGCCCGTGGTCTTCTGCGGCCTCTTTCCCGTCGACGCCGCCGACTTCGAGGATCTGCGCGAGGCCATGGGCAAGCTGCGTCTCAACGACGCCAGCTTCTCCTTCGAAACGGAAAGCTCCGCCGCCCTCGGCTTCGGCTTCCGCTGCGGCTTCCTCGGTCTCCTGCATCTCGAGATCATCACCGAGCGGCTGGAGCGCGAGTTCAATCTCGATCTCATCACGACGGCGCCGTCGGTCATCTATCATCTGCACATGAACGACGGCTCGACGATCGAGATGCACAACCCGGCGGACATGCCGGACCCCGTGCGCATCGACCACATCGAGGAGCCCTGGATCGAGGCGACCATCCTCGTGCCGGACGAATACCTCGGCGCCGTTCTCAAGCTCTGTCAGGACCGGCGCGGACGGCAGAAGAATCTCACCTACGTCGGCACGCGCGCCATGCTCGTCTACGAGCTGCCGCTCAACGAGGTCGTGTTCGCCTTCTATGACCGGCTGAAATCCGTCTCGCGCGGCTACGCCTCGTTCGACTATCACATCGTCGGCTACGAGGAGGGCGACCTCGTCAAGCTGTCGATCCTGGTTAATGCCGAGGCGGTCGATGCGCTGTCGATCATCGTTCACAAGAGCCGCGCCGAGCAGCGCGGTCGCGCGATGTGCGAGAAGCTCAAGGAGCTGATCCCGCCGCACCTCTTCCAGATCCCGATCCAGGCCGCGATCGGCGCCAAGGTCATCGCCCGCGAGACCATCCGGGCGCTCCGAAAGGACGTGCTCGCCAAGTGCTACGGCGGCGACATTACGCGCAAGCGAAAGCTCCTCGAGAAGCAGAAGAAGGGGAAGAAGAAGATGCGCGAATTCGGCTCCGTCGAGATTCCGCAGGAAGCTTTCATCGCGGCCTTGAAGATGGAAGAAAACTGAGCCTGCTCAATGTCGTCCGTCCGCAAATAGTTGTGCTGGATTGTTTCGTTAGGCTGTCATAAACTTCCAATAGAGCAACCGCATCCAAGCGGTGACCGATGGGAGGTCCTAATATGTTGCGACGTGTAAGACACGCCCTGGCGGGCGTGATGGCTGGTGCGTTCTTTGCCGCGCCCGCTTTTGCCCAGCAGGAAATTCAGTGGTGGCACGCCATGGGCGGCGAGCTCGGCCAGAAGGTCGACGCGATCGCGGCCGGCTTCAATGCCACCCAGAAGGAATTCAAGATCGTCCCCATCTACAAGGGGAACTACACCGAGACCATGACGGGTGCGATCGCGGCCTTCCGCGCCAAGCAGCATCCGCACATCGTTCAGGTTTTCGAGGTCGGTACGGCGACCCTGATGGCGGCCAAGGGCGCCGTCTATCCCGTCTACCAGCTCATGAAGGATCAGAACCTCCCGTTCGATCCGAAGAACTATCTCCCGAGCGTGACCGGCTACTACAGCGACAGCGCCGGCAACATGCTGTCGATGCCGTTCAACAGCTCGACGCCGGTCATGTTCTACAACAAGACTCTCTTCAAGAAGGCCGGCCTCGATCCGGAGAGCCCGCCGAAGACGTGGCCGGAGCTCGAAGCTGCCGCCAAGAAGTTGCAGGCCGCCGGCGTCAAGTGCGGCTTCACCACTGGTTGGCCGTCCTGGGTGCAGATCGAGAACCTGTCGGCGCTTCACAACGTGCCGATCGCGACCAAGTCGAACGGCTTCGACGGGCTCGACACCGAGTTCCAGATCAATTCGCCGCTGCATGTGAAGCACATCACGGCGATGGGCGAGTGGCAGAAATCGAAGATCTTCGACTACGGCGGCCGTCGTGCAGACAGCGCGCCGAAGTTCTATACGCAGGAATGCGCGATGTACATGAACTCGTCGGCTTCGCAGGCTGGCGTGCGCGCCAATGCGAAGGACTTCGAATTCGGCGTCGGCATGCTGCCCTATAGGCCGGACATGAAGGGCGCGCCGCAGAATTCGATCATCGGCGGCGCGACGCTCTGGGTTCTCGCCGGTCATCCGAAGGAGACCTACAAGGGCGTCGGCCAGTTCTTCAACTATCTCTCGCAGCCCGAAGTCCAGGCCAAGTGGCACCAGGAGACGGGCTACCTGCCGATCACGACGGCCTCGTATGAGCTCAGCAAGAAGCAGGGCTACTACGACAAGAACCCCGGCACCGACGTCTCGATCAAGCAGATGACGCTCAACCCGCCGACGGCCAACTCCAAGGGCCTGCGCTTCGGCAACTTCGTCCAGATCCGCGACATCATCGACGAGGAGCTCGAGGGCGTGTGGTCGGGCAAGAAGACAGCCAAGGAAGCACTCGACGCGGCCGTATCGCGCGGCAACGAGCTGCTCCGCCGCTTCGAAGCTGCCAACAAGTAAGCGACAAACAAGGGCGGATGCCTCACGGCATCCGCCCTTTTAATATCCTGGCATGACAGCTCCGGCCTCAAGACCGGAGCTTCTTACTGACGGAACGACACTCGAATGGAGAAGCGCGCGGTCTTCGGGTCCTCGTGGTTGCCGCTCGCGCTCGTCACGCCTCAGCTCATCATCACGTTCGTCTTCTTCGTGTGGCCGGCGAGCCAGGCGCTCTACCAATCGGTGCTGCTCGAGGACCCCTTCGGCCTGAAAAGCCAGTTCGTCTGGTGCGACAACTTCACGGCCCTCTTTCGCAATCAGGACTACATCGACTCCTTCGGCCGCACGGCGATCTTCAGCCTTCTCGTCGCCGGCTTCGCCATGGGCCTCGCGCTGCTGCTGGCCGTCATGGCCGACCGGGTGATCAAGGGCGCGACCGGCTACAAGACCATGCTGATCTGGCCCTATGCCGTGGCGCCTGCCGTCGCCGGCGCGCTCTGGGTCTTCATGTTCAACCCGCGCATCGGCATCGTCGCCTACATGCTGCACGCCTTCGGCTATGACTGGAACCACCAGATCCGCGGGCAGGACGCCTTCGCGTTGATCACGATCGCGGCCGTCTGGAAGCAGATCAGCTACAACTTCGTCTTCTTCCTCGCCGGCCTGCAGGCCATCCCGCGCTCGCTGATCGAGGCCGCCGCCATCGACGGCGCCGGGCCGACCAAGCGCTTCTGGACGATCGTCTTCCCGCTGCTCTCGCCGACGACCTTCTTCCTGCTCGTCGTCAACATCGTCTATGCCTTCTTCGATACCTTCGGCATCGTGCACGCGACGACGAGCGGCGGGCCGGCCAAGGCGACCGAGATCCTCGTCTACAAGGTCTTCAACGACGGCTTCATCGGCCTCGACCTCGGCAGCTCCGCGGCACAGTCGGTGATCCTCATGTTCATCGTGATCGTGTTGACCGTCGTGCAGTTCCGCTGGATCGAGCGCAGGGTGTCCTACTGATGGTCGAACGGCGCCCCTTCGCGACCTTCATCGCGCACTTCGTGCTGATCCTCGGCATCATCGTCGTCGCCTTCCCGATCTGGGTCACGTTCGTCGCCTCGACGCACCACGCCAAGGACATCATGACGGCGCCGATCCCGCTCTGGCCCGGCACGCAGCTCTTCAACAACTACCGGACGCTGCTCTTCGACGGCATGATCAACCCGACGGCCGGCGGCGTGCCGCTCTGGCGCATGATGGCGAACAGCTTCATCATGGCCATGATCATCGCGCTCGGGAAAATCTTCGTCTCCTTCATCGCCGCCTTCGCGATCGTCTACTTCCGCTTTCCCTTCCGCATGGCTGTCTTCTGGATCATCTTTATGACCCTGATGCTGCCTGTCGAAGTGCGCATCGTGCCGACCTTCAAGGTCGTCGCCGACCTCGGCATGCTGAACTCCTATGCCGGTCTCACCATCCCGCTCATTGCGTCTGCGACCGCGACCTTCCTCTTCCGCCAGTTCTTCCTGACCGTACCGGACGAGCTTGCCGAGGCCGCGCGCATCGACGGCGCGGGCCCCGTCAAATTTATGAAGGACATTCTCCTTCCGCTCTCACGCACCAATCTCGCGGCGCTCTTCGTGATCATGTTCACGTTCGGCTGGAACCAGTACCTCTGGCCGCTGCTCATGACCACGGACCGCCAGTACCTGACGGTCGTCATGGGCATCCAGCGCATGATCAACGTCGCCGACACCGACCCGCAATGGCCGCTCGTGATGGCGGCCGTTATCCTCGCGATGCTGCCGCCCGTGGCGGTCGTCCTCCTCATGCAGCGCTGGTTCATCAAGGGACTGGTGGAGACGGAGAAGTAGCCCGCATGGCTTCGGTAAATCTCGAGAACGTCAGGAAGGTCTACCCCGGCGGCGTCGAGGCCGTGAAAGGCATCTCGCTCGATGTGCCGAACGGCTCGTTCACCGTCCTGCTCGGGCCTTCGGGCTGCGGCAAGTCTACGCTGCTGCGTATGATTGCGGGCCTCGAGACGATCACGAGCGGCACCTGCAAGATCGGCGATCGCCTCATGAACGAGGTCGAGCCCGCCGAGCGCGACATTGCGATGGTCTTCCAGAATTACGCGCTCTATCCGCACATGAGCGTCTACGACAACATGGCCTACGGCCTGCGCAATCGCGGCACGCCCAAGCCCGAGATCGAGCGCCGCGTGCGCGAAGCGGCGAAGATGCTCGCCATCGAGGACTTTCTCGACCGCCGCCCGCGCGCACTTTCCGGCGGCCAGCGCCAGCGCGTCGCCATGGGCCGCGCGATCGTGCGCGAACCGCAGGCCTTTCTCTTCGACGAGCCGCTCTCCAACCTCGATGCCAAGCTGCGTGTGCAGATGCGCGTCGAGATCCGCCGCCTGCACAATCGCCTCAAGGCGACCTCGATCTTCGTCACGCACGACCAGGTCGAGGCCATGACACTCGCCGATGTCGTCGTGGTCATGAACCACGGCCGCATCGAGCAGGTCGGCAAGCCGACCGATGTGTACAATCGTCCGGCGACGCGCTTCGTCGCGACCTTTATCGGCTCGCCGGCGATGAACCTCGTGCCGGCCCGCGTGATCGGCCGCGGCAAAGCCGAGATTGCCGGATCGGGTACGCTCGACTTCGATCCCGACGAGTTCCAGGTTGCCGAGGGCACGGCCATCGAGGTCGGCATCCGCCCCGAGGACATGGACGTTGCGGCAGCTGGCGAGAACACGGGCTTCGTCATCAAGCCGGAGTTCGTGGAGGAGCTCGGGCCCAACCGCCTCGTGCACGGCGTCGCGGGCGGCGAGCCGCTCATCCTGTCCGTGCCGTCGTCGATGCGCGATCTCGGCAACGGCGCGTTGAACCTTGATGTGCCTGTCGAGCGCGTGCACGTCTTCGACACGACCACCGGGCGGGCGTTGCGGCGGGGGTAGCTGGTCGCTTCGCGAGCGGGGACCAGGTCCCCGCACCCCAACCGGGGGGACCACCCGCCCCGCCCCCCCCCCGTTTTAAT
>JAEWIJ010000254.1 GCA_023387235.1 Pseudomonadota bacterium | reverse complement strand
GGTTAGAGCCCTAGGGGGTAGGGGAAGTCGGCGATGCATGGCCACATTGGCCAAGCGAGCGGAGTTAGCGATGGTGCGCCCGGTCCGGCAGCGGCACCGGTTGCGGCGCCCGATGCGATTCGTCCGCAGGCCACGAGGCGCCTAGGGCGCCTGCCGGCATCTCCAAGATGGCTCCGACGCTGCGCGCGCGCGCTCGTTACGACCCTTGCGATCGTCGTGCCGCTCGTAGCATTCGCCGCCGGTGGCCTCTATCTCAGGCTCATATTCGCGCCGATCCCCGTCTCGTTCCTCGTCGAGCCCATGCAGCGCGTGCTCAACGAGGACATGCCCGGTGTCCAGTTTCAGATCGAGGACGCCATCATCCAGCTCTCGTCGGGGGGTGGCGCAGAGCTGCGGCTCACCAGCGTTCGTGTCACCGAGGCGACAGGCAGTCTCGTCGCGCTCGCCTCGCGTGCCTCGGTCCAGCTCAGCCTGCGCGCGCTGCGCCGTGGACGGCTCGCACCGGCCCGCGTCGATCTCCTGCAGCCGCGCGTCGTACTCTTTGCATCCGAACGGCCTTCCTACATGCTCGGCTATGGCCGCGACCTGCAGGGGCGCACGTTTTCCATGCCGGCCGCGAGCGCGCGCGAGGGCGGCAGTGCCGCGCCGAATGAGAGCGAGGTCGCCAAGACCGTCACGATCGTGCGCGACCGCATCGACGCGGCGCGTCAGGTCGCGGACATCGTCGGCGAGATGCGCCGACGCAAAGGTGCCGCCTCGTTCCTCGAGACGCTGGGCCTCAAGGAGGCTTCGCTCGTCATCTCGGACGATGGCCAGCAGACGGTGCTGCAAATCCCGAGCCTCGAGCTCACGCTGCGCCACAGATCGCAGCGCAGTGTCGTTTCCGGCTCCGGCACGCTGGCGGGGACGGGCGAACCATTCAAATACAGCTTCCGCATGGAGGACTCCGAGCAGCGCGACCGCCTCACGCTCAACGCCGAGGTCGAGGATCTGGTGCCGCGCAGCGTCGCGCTCGGGCATGCCGGCTTCGAGCTGATCGAGGGCCTCGACCTGCCGCTGGTCGGCCGCGGTTCGATCGAGCTCTCGCGCCAGGGCGACGTGATCGGCGGGACGTTCGACGTTTCGCTCGGCAGCGGACGCGTTCACCTGCCGTGGCTCGGCAAGGTGCCGCTCGATCTCGCGGGCGGCGAGGTCAAGGCGAGCTTCGCGGGCGCCGAGCGCCGGCTCACCATCGCGCCCTCGACATTGCGCTGGCGCGGAAGCCACGCGACGGTCAGCGGAGAGATCGCGCCGACGTCCACCACCGACGCCACCGCAGGCTGGCGATTCGAGGTGCGCGGTGTCGACGGAACGCTCACCGCCGAGGATCTCGGCGCTGTGCCGTTGCCGCTCACCGCGCTGGTCGTGCGCGGCACGGCGTTCCCGGCGAGCGGCCACGTCGATGTTTCCGAGTTTGCGATGACGGCGGGCGAGGCCAAGGTCGCGATGATGGGCACGGTCGCGGCATCGGGCAGCGAGCGGATCGCGCGCCTCGACGGCCGTATCGGGCCGATGTCGCTCGACGCACTCAAAGTCATGTGGCCGCAGGGTCTGGCGCCGCAGACGCGCAAGTGGGTGGCGAACCATGTCGTGACGGGCCGCCTCGGCGGCGGTGCCTTCAGCGTGACGAACGAGCGTCGCGATCGAACCGATCCGCGCGATCCGGCAGCCTTCCGCGAGCGCGAGCTGTCGCTAACGCTCGACGGCGAGCAGCTGGGTCTCGAGTACCTGAAGGGCATGCCGCCGCTCGAAGCGCATACGGCGCGGCTGACGGTCGAAGGCGGCAACGCGACCTTCAGGATTCCATCCGGCATCATCAGGATGTCGCCCACGCAGCAGCTCCAGATCCTGGACAGCGGTTTCATCGTCGGCGGCGTCGATCTGGATGCGCCACAGGCCCGCCTCGATGTGCGCGTCGCGGGGCCGGCAAGTGCGGTCGCGGATCTGCTCGCCCGGCCGCAACTCGCGCTCATGCCGCGTTCCGTGCTCGATGGCACGGAGTTCGAAGGCAAGCTGGATGGGCGCTTCAGCGCCGTCTTTCCGCTGTACGAGGGACTGTCGACGAAGGATGTGAAGATCGTCGAGGGCAAGGCGAGCATCGTCGAGGGGCACGCGCAGAAGGTCCTCGGGCGCTACAACGTTTCCGGCGCCTCGATCCGCGCGGAAGCCCGCGACAACACCATCGACGTCACTGGCGAGGCGCTCCTCGACGGCGTGCTTGCCAAGCTCGGCTGGCGCTATGCATTCGCCAATGCGCCGACGAGTGCGGCACCCAGTGCGCTGCCAAGCGCGCCGGCCGATGTGCAGGGCTTTCGCCTGCAGGCGAAGCTCGGGAACAGCGAGCGTGCGCAGCTCGGCATTCATCTCGGCGATCTGGTCAGTGGCGACGTGGACGTCGATCTGACCGTGCGTCCGGGCGACGACGACGGCCAGGTCGTGCGCATTGCCGCCGATCTCACGGCGGCCGAACTCCAGCTCAGCGATCTCGCCTGGTCGAAGCCCGCGGGCCAGCGCGCGGAGCTCAAGTTCGATATCGGCAAGCGGCGCGACGGCAATGTCGTATTGCAGAATTTCCGGCTCGACGGCGACACGATCGGCGTCAATGGCTGGGTCGCGCTCGGCGCCGACAACAAGCCCGTCGAGTACCTCTTCACGGACTTCTCGCTCAACACGGTGAGCAGTCTCAGGGTCCAGGGTACGCTGAGGCCGGATCGCGTGTGGGAGGTCAAGGCCACCGGCGCGCGCTTCGATGCGCGCAGCGTGTTCAGCGGCTTTCTGAGCGTGGGATCGGGCGCGCGCAACGACGGCGAAAAGCACGAGCAAGCGGCCGGGATCGATCTCGATGCCCGGATCGACACGGTGACCGGCGTGCCGGACGTCTATGTGCCGACGAATGCCGATCCGCGGCTGCGCGCCGTCCACCTGCGGCTCGTCTCGCGCAACAGTCAGGTGCACGAGATCGAGTTCAGCGGGCGCCATGACAACGACCGGATGCTGCGCGCCTCCATGAAGGGGAAGGCCGGCGCGTCGCGCGTCTTCACGGTCGATGCCGAGGATACGGGCGAGGCGCTGAAGCTCATCGGCATCTACCGCAGCATGCGCGGCGGCGAGGGGCGGCTCGAGGTCAACCTCGATGCTCCCGGCGCGGCCGAGCGGCGCGGCACGCTGCGCGTCCGGCGCTTCGCCGTCATGGGCGATCCGGTCGTGAGCGACATGGCGTCCGCCTACAACGACGGCGGCCAGCCGGCCATCAAGCAGGGTGCGCGCGGGCAGCAGGTCGTTCGCGAGCAGATCGACTTCGACCGGCTGCGCGCGTCGTTCGCGACCGGCAATGGCCAGCTCGTGATCGAGGACATGGAGGTCCTCGGGCCGATCCTCGGCGCGACGCTGCGCGGCAAGCTCGACTACCGCACGGAGCAGGTGCACCTCGGCGGCACCTACACGCCGCTTTCGGGGATCAACCGCGCGCTTTCGGTCGTGCCGCTTTTCGGTGAGGTGCTGACCGGCCCGCGGCGCGAAGGGATCGTGGCGATGACGTTCGCCATTCAGGGCCCGATGGCGAAGCCGCAGTTCATTCCAAACCCGCTCTCGCTGATGACGCCGGGCATCTTCCGCGAGATCTTCCAGATGGCGCCGAACAATCCGACCGTTTCGCCCGGCGGCCATTCCGCGCGGCCGCGCAGGGCGCCGCAGCCGCAGACGACCGAAAGCGCGCCGGCGACCGGCCCGTCAGAGGCTTCGACGAGCCGGGACACCAAGGAAAAGCCGAAGGCGCGGGCGCGCCCCAAGGCGACGAAGCCCGAGGTGACCGACGGCTGGGCCGCGACAACCGATCCGCGCGCAGGCGCTCCGGCGCGGAATTAGAGACTGTTAGCTGACAGTAGAATCCCCCTCCCCCTTGTGGGGAGGGGTTAGGGGTGGGGGGAATCCCTACCGCTGATGTTCTGCAATCCCCCCCTCCTAACCTCCCCCACAAGGGGGGAGGGACACGTTTGCTTTTGTTGGGCGAGGTGCGTCTACCTGAGATGAACGTGCTGTAGACGTGCTCGTTGGAAGCGCTCGCTCACACCGGCCGCAACAGCACGTGCTTCTTGCGGCCGAGACTCAGTTTGATGATGCCGTCGGCCGAGACATCGCCCATCCGCAGCTTCGCCTTCTCGTCGCTCACCGCGACGTCGTTCACGCGCAGACCGCCGGCCTGGATCTGACGGCGCGCCTCGCTGTTCGACTTGACGAGCCCCGCCGTGACGAACGCCGCGAGAATGCCGAGCTCGTTCTCGATGTCGGCAATCGGCACCTCGATGGTCGGCAGGCCTTCCGCGCTTTCACCTTGCTCGAACGTGCGGCGCGCCGTCTCGGCGGCGGCCTCGGCCTTCTCGCGCCCGTGCAGGAGCGCGGTTGCTTCCGTCGCGAGCGTTTTCTTCGCCTCGTTGATCTCCGCACCGCCGAGTCCCGAGAGCTTCGCGATCTCGCTCATGGGCAACAGCGTGAAGAGCTTCAGGAAGCGCGCGACATCGGCGTCCTCGGTGTTCCGCCACATCTGCCAGTAGTCGTAGACGGGGAGCTGGTCCTCGTTGAGCCAGACGGCGCCGGCGGCGGTCTTGCCCATCTTGGCGCCCGACGCCGTCGTCAGCAGCGGACAGGTGAGCGCGTACAACTGATGCGTCCCCATGCGCCGGCCGAGGTCGATGCCCGAGACGATATTGCCCCACTGGTCGGAGCCGCCCATCTGCAGGTTGCATTTGTAGCGCCGCGCCAGCTCCACGTAGTCGTAGGACTGCAGCAGCATGTAGTTGAACTCGATGAAGGACAGCTCCTGCTCGCGCTCGAGACGCATTTTCGCAGAATCCATCGACAGCATCCGGTTCACCGAGAAATGCCGGCCGACGTCGCGCAGGAATTCGATGTAGTTGAGCGGCGCGAGCCATTCGGCATTGTCCGCCATCACCGCGTCGTGGCGCGCTTCGCCGAACGACAGGAACTTGGCGAAGACGCGCTTGATGCTGTCCTTGTTCGCCTCGATCTGCTCGATTGGCAGGATGCGCCGCGTTTCGTCGCGTCCGGAGGGGTCGCCGACGCGCGTGGTGCCGCCGCCCATGAGCGTAATGGGCTTGCCTCCGCCGCTCTTCTGAAGCCAGTGCAGCATCATGATGGAGAGCAGGTGCCCGATGTGCAGCGAGGGTGCCGTGCAGTCATAGCCGACGTACGACACGATCTCGCCCTTGGCGGCGAGGGCATCGAGCCCCTCGAAGTCCGAGCACTGGTGGATGAACCCACGCTCAGCCAATATGTTGAGGAAGTCGGACTTGTGCGTCGTCATGATATGAGGCTTTCGGTCGTAGGCCTGCCGCGATGGGGCGGCAGAGTGGCCGCAAATTGCACAGGAAGGCCGCAATGGGCAAGATCAGGCGCGCTCTGGGGCTGATGAGCGGCACGTCCATGGACGGGATCGACATCGCGCTCATCGAGACGGACGGGGAAAACCATGTCCGGCGCCTCGCGGCGGGGGGCTGGGCCTATGAGCCGGCCTTCCGGGACCGGTTGCGGGGTGCGCTGGACGATGCGCTCGCCATCAAGGAGCGCACCGAGCGGCCGGGCGATCTCGCGGCCGTCGAGGCCGAGCTGACCCGTCTCCACGCCGATACGATCATGCGTTTCATCGGCGACCGGATGCTCCAGCCCGCGGCGATCGACGTGATCGGTTTTCACGGGCAGACTGTGCTGCACCGGCCAGAGGACCGCCTGACTGTCCAGATCGGCGACGGCGCGGCGCTCGCCGCCGCCACCGGTATCGACGTCGTCCACGACCTGCGCGCGGCCGATTCCGCGGCCGGCGGACAAGGCGCACCGCTGGCGCCGGCGTATCATCGAGCACTGGCCACCAAGGCGCCCGAGCGTCCTGTCGCGATCGTCAATATCGGCGGTGTCGCGAACATCACCTGGATTGGCGCCGACGGCGCGCTCGTCGCGTTCGATTCCGGTCCCGGCAATGCGCTGATCGACGACTGGATGCGATGGCGGACAGGCTTTCCGCGTGACGAGGACGGCCTCTTCGCGGCCAAGGGCAAGGTCCATGAGGACTACGTGTCCGCCTATTTCCGCCACAACCATTTCTCGGCGCCGGCACCGAAGTCGCTCGACCGCAATGCCTTCGACGTCAAGCTCGTCGATCAGCTCTCGACGGAGGACGGCGCGGCGACGCTGACCGCATTCACGGCAGCGTCTATCGCGCGGGCGCGCGAGCACGTGCCGGAGGAGCCGCGCATGTGGATCGTCTCGGGTGGCGGGCGACGCAACCGCACGCTCATGACGATGCTCGCCGGATACGTGCACACGGCCGTAGTGCCGGCCGAGGCGCTGGGGTTCGACGGTGATGCGATCGAGGCCGAGGCCTGGGCCTATCTTGCCGTGCGCTCGCTCGACAAGCGGCCGATCACCTTTCCCGGCACGACGGGCGTGCGCGTGCCCATGACCGGCGGCGTGCTGAGCCGCGCGTGACCGCCGCTCATGCACGCGTCTGCGTGACGGCTATTATGTGACGGCCGCGGCCGATCCCGATTGCTCCACGGATTTCGATCGCCTGGGCGTTGCGAATCGAACTGTTTTCGCTGCAACTGCCGGGGGTTGGGAATCTGTGGAGGCGGGTCGAATGTCCATCTTCGAGGCCATGGAGCGCCTGGCGGGTGCGGCATTGCTCGCACTCGCGCCAGCGGCGGGGGTCCCCGTGGCCGCGCAACATCGAGGTCGCGGCGTCGATCTCGTGGCGGCACTCCGTGCGCGGGGCGCCGGCGATCTCGTCGACGGCTATGTCGGCGAGCTGACACGTGAAATCTGGGTCGGTGCCGAGACGCGCAGCCTGCCGCAGGAAGCGCTCGAGCGCCACTTCGCCGCGCTCGCGGGGATCATCGCGCTCCACGAGGTAGGCCAGGAGTGTCTCGACGGCGCGCTGTCGGCTTCGGCGGGTGGTGACCGCGGGCGGCGCATTGCCGTCGATCTCTTCCTCAAGGCACGTGCGGACGGCGCGCTCGAAGCGCAAAATCTTTCCGATGATGTGGCGATGTTCGTGCTCGAGCGCAGTTTTGCCCGCCTCGTGCGCGAGCGCCAGCGCCTGACCGCACTCGCGCCGATGCTGAGAGAGTTCGTCGGGGAGGGGGCAGCTGCCGCCGCACCGCCGCAGGCGGAAATGGCGGCCGCGCCGACGGCGCCTGCCGCACCGGCACCACGCGCGGCGACCGGCTCGGCTCCGGTCGCGCCCGAAAAGGCGGCGTCTCCGCCG
>JAEWIJ010000253.1 GCA_023387235.1 Pseudomonadota bacterium | reverse complement strand
AGCGGCGTCACCGCCACGCTTGCCGCCAGCGCGCCCGCGCCCCTGAGCACATCACGTCTGTCAATGGTCCGTGGCATGGCCGTTTCCTCTCTCACTCAGGATGCCGCTATGCGGTTCATCCGGCAGTCACGCGGGCTCGATCCTCTTTCGCTCAGATCGTCACGAAGCAAGCGCCCGGCAGCGGTCGTGCGGTAGATGCAGCCAGACCTTCGCGCCAGACGGCACAGCATCTCCCGATGGCGTCACGACGCGAAGCTGCGTGCCGTCAGCCACCTCGACGAGATAGTCGCGGCTCGAACCGAGGAACACCTGCCGCACGACCGTGGCCGGCACCACGTTGTCCTTCTCCGCAGGCTCCTTCGCCATGAGTTGGATACTATGCTGGCGGATGGAGATGGCGGTCTCGTCGCTCTTGCGGGCCTGTGCATTGCTGACACGCAGGGGCACGCCCGAGAAGTCCACGCGCCCTTCCGCGAGCGTCTTGCCGCGCACCACATTGCTCATGCCGATGAAGCGCGCGACGAACTCGGAATTGGGCCGCTCATAAATGTCCTCCGGCGAGCCGGCCTGCTCGATCTTGCCGAGGTTCATCACGCAGATCACGTCGGCCGTCGTCATGGCCTCCGACTGATCGTGCGTTACGTAGACGGTCGTATAACGGTACTCGTCGTGCAGGCGGCGGATTTCGAAGCGCATTTCCTCGCGCAAATTGGCGTCGAGGTTGGAAAGCGGTTCATCGAGCAGCAGCGTCTCCGGCTCGACGATCAAGGCGCGCGCCAGGGCGACGCGCTGCTGCTGGCCGCCGGACAACTCACCCGGATATCGATCCGCGAGCGGTGCCAGCCGAGTCGTCGCGAGAATGGCGTCGAGCTTCTGCCGGGTCGTAGCCGCATCGGTCTTGCGGAGCTTGAGGCCGTACGTGATGTTCTCCGCGACCGTCATGTGCGGCCAGAGCGCGTAGCTCTGGAAGATCATGGACATGTTGCGCCGCTCGGGCGGCAGCGTGCGCTGTGGGCTCGAAACGGTGCGGTCACCGACGAGGATTTCGCCTTCGGTCGGCTCCACGAAACCCGCGATCAGCCGCAGCGTCGTGGTCTTGCCACATCCGGACGGACCGAGCAGGCAGACAAGGCTGCCATGGGCGATCGTCAGCGAGACGTCGTCGACGACCGCCGCGGTGCCGTATCGCTTGGTCAGATTCCGCAACTCGACGGATGCCACAGTGCCTCCTCCCCCATTGCGCCCGATCGCAGGCTGGCAGCGTCAGCGCGCCGCCGCGCCCAATGTCGAGCACGATCATTTCTTTGTCACGTGACCGCAACAGTGCACAACGACCAGTTTACCCGATCGTTCCCGGCCGCCGATATAGTCCTCCGCCGGAGGGCGCACTTGCAAGCTCAAACCCGCAATGAACGGCCATGACCTGCCTGCGCCGGCAGCAGGTTGACACGCTATCGCCACGATGCCCGTACCCCTCGCCAAGCGCTCGACGACACAATCTATACTCATATGGTATACTTAACTATTGAATTGCCACTTTGTTTGTGAACATCGTGCTGCCGCGCGCCGCTGACACCCACATTCGGCGCCCGGAGACAGCCGGCGGTGGCTCGCAAGCGCACCGCTCGCCGAAGATCCAATCGAAGGAGCGCCCTTTGTTCCTGGCCAAGACCCTCGCCTGCGCTCGCGTGATCGGCGCACTCATGCTTCTCGCGGCGACATCGCCTGCCATGGCGCAAGACGGGAGCAAGAGCGGAACGGCAGCGTCGCGGATCATCGCGATCGGCGGCGATATCACGGAGATTCTCTATGCCATCGGCGCCGAGAAGCGCATCATCGCCGTGGATGCCACGAGCCAGTTTCCGCCGGAGGCTCTGAAGGAGAAAAAGAACGTCGGCTATATGCGCGCGCTCTCGACGGAGGGTGTGCTTTCGGTCGACGGCGACCTCATCATCGCTTCGGACCGATCAGGACCGCCGGAGGTCGTGAAGGCACTCAAATCCGCGCCTGTCGCCTATATCGAGATCGCTGACGATTTCAGTCCGGCCGGCGTCGCGAACAAGACGCGGCAGGTCGCGCGCGCCGTCGGTCTCGATGCCACAGGAGAGGACCTCGCGGCGCGCATCGAGGGCGATTTTGCGAAGCTCGCCGAGTTGCGCAAGCAGATCGGGAAGCCTGCGCGTGTTCTCTTCGTGCTCAATGTCGTCAACGGACGGGTCATGGTCGGCGGCAGTAACTCGAGTGCCGATGCCATTCTCAAGCTCGCGGGCGCCGAGAATGCAGCAGCCACCATCAATGGCTACAAGCCGATCTCGGATGAGGCGCTCGTCGAGGCACGGCCGGACGCCATCGTCAGCATGAGCCGCGCCGGCAATCACGACACCGGGCAGGTCGCATCGATCAGAGGCTTGAGCGCGAGCCCCGCCGTGCAGAACAAGCGCGTCATCGAGATGGATGGCCTCTATCTGCTCGGGTTCGGCCCGCGCGCGCCCGCGGCCGCGCTCGATCTCATGCGGAGGCTCTATCCGCAGCTCAGCCACTAGCCGGGCGGGATGGGCCTCCCCATGAAACTCGCGGTATCTGAGGGACGCGAGCGCATCGGCTATCGGCTCATGGCCACATCCGCGCTGGTGCTGATCGCGGCCGCACTGATGTCCCTCTCGCTCGGCGCAACGGGCATTACGCTCGGCGCGCTCGGTCGCGTCCTGCAGGCTTACGTGTTCGGCGCTGCGGACAACGCGCGGATCATGGAGCAGCTCGTTCTTCTGGAGATCCGCCTGCCGCGCACGCTGCTCGGCGCGTTCGTCGGCGCGGCGCTCGCCGTCAGCGGCGCCATGATGCAGGGTCTTTTCCGCAATCCGCTCGCCGACCCCGGCATCATCGGCGTGTCGTCCGGCGCCGCGCTCGCAGCGGTCGCTACCATTGCGCTCGGCAACAGTCTCGCGGCGCCGTTGGTGCAGTCGTTCGGCACGTATGCCTTGCCGTTTGCCGCGTTCTTCGGAGGTTTCGTCACGACGGCGCTGCTTGTGCTGATCGCAGGCCGGCATGGCCAGCTCATGGTCGGCACCCTGCTGCTCGCCGGTATCGCCATCGGCGCCCTGTCCGGCGCGCTCACCGGCCTCATCGCCTATGCGAGCGACGATCGCGAACTGCGCGACCTCACGCTGTGGTCGCTCGGCAGTCTCTCTGGTGCGAGCTGGCCGAAGGTCATTGCGATCCTGCCGTTCATGGCGGTTATCGCCCTCGTGCTGCCGCGCGTGATCCGCGCCCTCAATGGCTTCCTGCTCGGCGAGGCGGAGGCCTTTCATCTCGGCATCGATGTCGAACGCACGAAGTGGCTCATCATCTTCACGACGGCGTTGTCGGTCGGTGCGGCCGTCGCCGTGGCCGGCGTCATCGGCTTCGTCGGCATTGTCGTGCCGCATTTTGTCCGCCTCATTGCGGGGCCGGATCATCGCTTCGTTCTGCCATGCAGCGCGCTTCTCGGCGCGAGCCTGCTGCTGTTCGCGGATGTGATTGCGCGCATGGCCGTGCGCCCCGCCGAGCTGCCGCTCGGCGTCGTGATGGCGGCTATCGGTGCGCCTGTGTTTCTCCACCTCGTCCTGCGCCGCGGCGTCGGCGGACTGGAATAGCCCATGCTCGAAGCGCGGGAGATCGTTCTCGAACGGCGCGGACGGCGCCTGTTGGATGGTATCGACCTGACGATTGCGATCGGTCGCGTCACAGCGATCATCGGCCCGAACGGCGCCGGCAAATCCATGCTGCTCAAGGTGCTGTCCGGCGAACTCCCACCCACTGCGGGCTCCGTGCGGCTCGATGGGACCGATCTTGGCACGTTCTCGGCTGCCGCACTCGCGCGCCGCCGCGCCGTCGTTCCGCAGTCGACCAACCTGTCATTTCCGTTCACGGTCGTGGAGGTTGTGCGCCTCGGCGCTTCGGTGCCGGGCTTCGACGGCATCAGGACGCGCGCTCACGAGATCGCCGATCAGGCCTTGAGCACGGTCGGCCTCGAAGGCTTCTCAGCACGGCTCTACAATGAGCTTTCCGGCGGCGAGAAGCAGCGCGTGCACATCGCCCGCGCCCTCTGCCAGCTCGATGCGGCACATCGCACTGACGGCGAGACGGCCATTCTCATGCTCGACGAGCCGACATCGAGCCTCGACCTCGCGCACCAGGTGCGCATTCTCAACGAGGCGCGACGGCAGGCCGCGATCGGACGCGCCGTCCTCATCGTCATTCATGATCTCAATCTGGCTGCCGCGTGGGCGGACGACATCGTGCTGCTCGCCGCAGGCCGTATCCGCGCACGGGGCCGTCCGGCGGACATATTCGACGATCGGATTCTGTCCGAGGCTTATGGGTGCGCGATCGAAGTGAACAGAGCGCCGGAAGCCGGCATTCCCTACATGCTGCCGCACTCGCTCGCGACCAGCTCGCCGCGAGGATGATCGCGCAAATTAGCGTGTGTCTTTGGCCTCTGCAGGCGACTTGTCCTCGCGCAGACCTTTGAAGGCGGCGTGGCGAAGGATGCCGTCGCCCGTCAGCGCGCGATACTCCACGTCGGCAACAAGCTCGGGCCGCAGCCAAACGACGCCGCGACGCTGCTCCGCATCGAGCCTGTCCGCGAAGGGCGATTGCGGCGCGCGCAGCGCCTGTGCCGTTCGCCACAGCTCCGCGGCCGTCGCGCGCGAGAAGCCGGTTCCGACGCGGCCCATATACTTCAGCCGACCACGCCGGTAGCGGCCGAGCGCGAGCGCGCCCACGGCCTTCTTCTGAGCCGTCGAGTCGAGATAGCCGCCGATGACGAACTCGTCCGTCAGATGACAGGTCGTCTTAATCCAGTCTCCCAGACGGCCGGAGTGATAGGGCTTGTCGACGCGCTTTGAGATGATCCCCTCGAGACCTAGCTCGCAGGCCTTGTCCAGCGTCTCCTGACCATCGCCGTTCAGGTGCTCACTGTAGCGCAAGACACCGGTCTTGGGGGTCTTCAGGAGTCCTGCGAGCACGCTCTTGCGGTCGAGAAGCGAAGCGCCGCGGAGATCGCGTCCATTGAGGTACATGAGATCGAAGGCATAGTAGACCATGCGCATTCTGACGCCGGCCTTGAGGTCGGCCACCAGCTCGGAAAAGCTCGTCGTGCCATCCTCGCGCAGCACGACCACCTCGCCATCGAGGAGCGCGGTCTCGACGTCGAGTGCCGCGACCGCTTTAGCGATGCGCGGAAAGCGCGCCGTCCAATCGAGATTGTTGCGCGTGATCAGCCTCGCTTCACCGTTTTCGAGGCGCGCTTCGAGCCTATAACCGTCGAGCTTGATCTCGTGCACCCATTGCACGCCTTCCGGCACCTGCCTTTGGCGCCGCGCCAGACAAGGAGCAACGAAATCAGGGAGCGGCCCGGTTTTGCTGCCGGCCACGGCCGGCATCACATTCCGGCTTTTCGCTCGCGTGCGCGCCATTCGGAGCGTCCTATCCGACGAGCTTTTTTATGGCGGCCTTGAGCGAGCGCGCGCCCTTGGCGTAGTCCTTCCATGCCGTCGAGCGCGCAATGAGCTTCGGCGCCGTCCAGATGGTGAAGCGCTTCGGATCGAGCCCCGGGCGGACCTGCGGCCACGTCAGCGGCATGGAAACCGTCGCGCCGGGACGCGCGCGCGGCGAGAGCGGCGCCACGGCTGTCGACTTCGTGTCATTGCGCAGATAGTCGAGAAAGATGCGCTTGTTGCGCAGCGCCTTCGTCATCTTGATGAGGTAGCGCTCGGGCTGCTCCTCGGCCATGCCGGCGCAGAGTGTCTGCGCGAACATCTTGGCTTCATCCCAGCCGATCTTGTCGCCTGCGGTGACGCGCAGCGGCGTCACGACATGAAGGCCTTTGCCCCCCGTCGTCTTGCAGAAGGCAACGAGTCCGCACGCCTCGACACGTTTCTTGAGCTCGCGCGCCGCCGTCACGACATCGTCAAACGTGACATCCGGACCGGGATCGATATCGAAGACGAGACGGCCCGGCACGTCGTACTTGCCCGGCGCGTTGTTCCAGGGATGGAATTCGAGCGAACCCATCTGCCCCATGGCGACGAGGCCCTCAACCGTGTCGATCTGGACATAGGGCTCGCGGTCGCCCGAGATCTTCACCTCGGTGATCTCGTCGAGGCCGAGCTTGGCGTGGCGCTGGAAGAACGTCTGGCCATCGATGCCGTCGGGCGCGCGGAGCAACGAGCAGGGCCGCCCCTCGATATGCGGCAGCATCCACGCAC
>JAEWIJ010000232.1 GCA_023387235.1 Pseudomonadota bacterium | reverse complement strand
GGCAAGTATCCCGAGGCCGTCGCGGCCGCGCAGCGCTACGCCGTGATGCATCCGGGCACGAAGGATGCCGCGCTCGCCCACTACGTCATTGCATCGTCGCACTTCGACGAGATCAAGGATCCGCAGCGCGATCAGGCCGCGACGCGCAAGGCTATTTCAGAGCTCAAGATCCTTGTGACGCGTTATCCAGAGAGCCAGTACTCGCGCCAAGCCGAGAATCGCATCCGCATCGGCGAGGATGCGCTCGCTGCGAGTGAGATGACGGTCGGTCGCTACTATCTCCAGCGCTCGAACTACGTCGCGGCGATCAACCGCTTCAAGACGGTCGTCGCCGAGCACCAGACCACGGCCCACGTCGAGGAAGCGCTGATGCGCCTTACCGAGACGTACATGGCGCTCGGCATTCAGCGCGAGGCGCAGGCGACAGCGGCTGTGCTCGGGCACAATTTTCCGAACTCCTCCTGGTACCGGGATGCTCATGCCCTGCTCCAGAAGCACGGCCTGAAGCCGGAAGTCGGCGAAGGAACCTGGGTCAGCCAGCAGTGGAAGCAGGTGACCGTGAAGCCCGTCGGCAAACCTGCGCAGCCGGTCGATATCGACCCGCGCGACCCGCCGGCCGTGACGCCTGCGCCGGCGAAGAAGCCGCCGGCCAAGGACACGCCGATAGTGCGCCGCACGCCGCCGAACGAGGTGCCGACGGGCAGCATCCCGCGGCCCATGGGTGCCGGACTTCAATAGCCTTCGCGGCAATTGAGCCCAGCAGCTTCTGAGGCTGGCGGGCAAGGTGGGCATGCGGCTATTTTGGCGGCCATGAGCAAGAAGGCCGCCAAGTCGTCCGCGCCGGAGAAGCTGTCACGCCGCCAGGCGGCGGCCGAGCACAAGAAGCTCGCGGCTGAGATCGCCCGTCACGACGCGCTCTACTACCAGCAGGATGAGCCGGCGATCTCCGATGCCGAATACGACACGCTGCGCGCTCGTCTCATCGCCGTCGAGGCGCAGTTTCCCGATCTCGTCGAGGCCGACAGTCCGACGCAGCGCGTCGGCGCCGCGCCGGTCGAGGCCTTCGGCAAGGTGCGTCACGACGTGCCGATGCTTTCGCTCGGCAATTCGTTCTCGAGCGAGGACGTCGCCGAGTTCGTGGAGCGCGTTCGCCGCTTCCTGGCGCTCCGCGCCGATGACCCGCTCGTCTTCACGGCCGAGCCCAAGATCGACGGCCTTTCGATCTCGATCCGCTACGATGGCGGCCAGCTCGTCCGCGCGGCGACGCGCGGCGATGGCATCGAGGGCGAGGATGTCACGGCCAACATCCGCACCGTTCGCGAGATTCCGCACACGCTGAAGGGGACGGAGGTACCTGACCTGATCGAAGTGCGCGGCGAGATCTATCTCGGCGCCGAGGATTTCCGCCTGCTCAACGAGGCCCAGGCCGCGGCAGGCGGAAAGGTCTTCGCCAATCCGCGCAATGCGGCCGCGGGCTCGCTGCGTCAGCTCGATGCGGGCATCACGGCCAAGCGACCGCTCCGCTTTTTCGCCTACACCTGGGGCGCGGTCTCGGCACTGCCGGCGAAGACACAGTTCGATGTCGTTCGCGACTTCGCGAAGTGGGGGCTGCCGGTCAATGCGCGCATGGAGCGCTGCGCCAGCGCGGAAGCCCTCATCGCGTTTTATGACGCCATCAGCGTTGATCGCGCGCGCCTCGGCTATGATATCGACGGCGTCGTCTACAAGGTCGATCGCCTCGACTACCAGGATCGTCTCGGCTTCGTCTCGCGCAGCCCGCGCTGGGCGACGGCGCATAAGTTCGCCGCCGAGCAGGCGACGACCGTGCTGCACGACATCGAGATCCAGGTCGGGCGCACGGGGGCGCTGACGCCCGTCGCCAAGCTGCAGCCCGTCACGGTCGGCGGCGTCGTCGTCTCGAACGCGACGCTGCACAACGAGGACGAGATCAAGCGCAAGGACATCCGCGTCGGCGACACCGTGGTCGTGCAGCGCGCAGGTGACGTCATTCCGCAGGTGGTCAGCGTCGTCCTCGACCAGCGCCCCGCGCATACCAAGCCGTACAAATTTCCGCATACGTGCCCGGTGTGCGGCAGCCACGCCGCGCGCGATGAGGGCGAGGAAGGCGGCGACGTGGAAGCCGTGCGCCGCTGCACGGGCGGCCTCATCTGTCCGGCGCAGGCCAAGGAGCGCCTGAGGCACTTCGTCTCCCGCCTCGCCTTCGACATTGAAGGCCTCGGCCGCGAGCGCATCGAGCTTTTCTACGACGAGGGTCTGATCCGCGCGCCGGCCGACATCTTCACGCTTGCGAAGCGCGATGAGAAAAGCGAGAGCCCGCTCGCCGAGCGCGAGGGTTTCGGCGAGAAGTCTGCCCAGAACCTTTTCCGCGCCATCGAGGCGCGCCGCCGCATCGGCCTCGAGCGCTTCCTGTTCGCGCTCGGCATTCGCCACGTCGGCGAGACGACCGCGCGCGATCTCGCCCGGGCTTTTGGCACATACGACGCCTTTCATGATCAAATCGGGCTTGCGTCGAAGGCGCGTCCGGGGCCGAACTATCGACGTCTCGTGACCGCGAAAGGCATCGGCCCCAAGACGGCCGAGACGCTCATGCAGGCGATCGCCGCGCGTGGCCGCAAGGATCTTTTCGACGATGAGCCGGCCTCGTTCGACACGGCTATCGCCGGCATCAAGGGCGTACGTACCGGCGTTGCGGAAGCATTAGCGCGCGCCTTCGTCGACGTTGCGACGTTCATCGAGACAGCACGCGCGGCGGCGCGCGAAATGCCGGGTGACGACTACCGCGCGTTCGCAGGCCTGAACGGCATCGGCGAGGTGGTCGCGGATTCGCTGATCGATTTCTTCGGCGAGCCGCATAACCGGAGCGTGGTGAAGGATCTGCTCGACGAGATCGAGATTCAGCCGTACGTGCGCCAGGCGACAGTCGCCTCGGCCGTCACCGACAAGACCGTCGTGTTCACTGGCACGCTCGAGAAGTTGTCGCGCAATGAGGCCAAGGCGCGCGCCGAGCGTGCGGGTGCCAAGGTTGCGGGCTCGGTCTCGAAGAAGACGGACTATGTAATCGCGGGCGCCGACGCCGGATCGAAGCTCGACAAGGCGCGCGAGCTCGGCGTCACGGTGCTGAGCGAGGATGAATGGCTGGCGCTCATCGAGGACGGCGCGTCCTAACATGACCGAGGAAAGCGCCCGTTCCGCATCGGCGGAGAAGGCCGAGCCGGCGGCAAAAAGCTACGTCCGCGCCCAGCTCGAAGCGGCGCTGCTGACGCCCGTCCGGGCCATGCGCTGGCAGTACCTGCCGCTGCTGATGATCTACTTCGCCTACGGCGCGCTCGGCATTGTCGCAGTCGCGCAGGATTTCTGGGTGAAGTCGGCCCTCACGCTCACGCCGGCCGATCTTGCCTCGCTCGCCGTCTGGCTCGGCCTGCCCTGGGCCGTGAAGATGGTCTTCGGCGAGCTCGTGGACGCCGTGCCGCTGCTCGGATCGCAGCGCCGCATCTATGTGTTCATCGGCGCCGCGCTCATTGCGGCGGGGCTGTTGCTGCTCGCCGGCGCAGCGGCCGGAACCTTCCCGGACGTGCATCCCGATACGCTCTATATCGCTTCGCAGCTCATCATCGTCACGGGCGTGGTGCTCCAGGATGTCGTGGCGGATGCCATGAGCACCGAGGTCGTGAGCCGTGTCGAAGAGGACGGCACGCCGCGACCAGAGCAAGATGTGACCCGCGACCTCGGCATGGTGCAGGTTCTCGGCCGTCTCGCGCTGTCGCTCGGCATCTTTGTCGTCGCGGGGCTCTCAGGCCTCCTGGCGCAGTATCTCGGCTATGCGACTGTCTTCCTCATCGGCCTCGTCGTTCCCGCGATCTCGATTACCGGCGCGCTTCTCGTGCGGCTCGAAACGAGCGAGACGCGCGATATCGACTGGCGCATTCTCGGCGGTGGGCTGGCGTTCGGCGTCGGCGTTACCGGCATTGCGCTCGCGGGACTGCCCGCTGCCCAGGAGATCGTGTTCGTCGTCTCGATCGCCATCATCGTGGCGATGCTGCGGCGCGTGATCGCGCATGTGCCCGTCGAGGCGCGACAGCACATCGTCATCGCCGCCATCATCATCTTCATCTTCAGGGCGACGCCGGGCGTCGGGCAGGGCTACACGTGGTTCTCGATCGACGTGCTCGGCTTCGACCAGGCCTTTTTCGGCGTGCTTCAGCAGATCGGCGCGGCGATCGGCCTCGCGGCGGCGTGGCTGCTCGCCGATGCCGTGACGCGGCAGCCGGTGCCGCGCGTCCTTCTCTGGCTGACGATCATCGGCGGGCTGCTCGCGATCCCGAACCTGATCCTCGTGACCGGCGCCTACGAATGGACCGAGCGCGTGCTCGGCATCGGCCCGCGATCCATCGCGCTCATCGATGCCGCTGCCCAGTCGCCACTGGCGCAGGTCAGCATGATCCCGCTGCTGACGCTGGTGGCCGTCAATGCACCGCCAGGACATCGTGCGACCTGGTTCGCCCTCATGGCCTCGCTCATGAACCTGGCGCTCGTCGCCGGCTCGCTGCAGACCAAATATCTGAACCTGCTCTTTCCGGTCGACCGCGGTCAGTACGGCGAGCTGACCGCGCTCGTCGTCGTCGTTTTCGGCCTCGGCCTCACCGTGCCGCTCGCCGCGATCCTGATCCTCGG
This sequence comes from Pseudomonadota bacterium, assembly GCA_023387235.1. GTDB lineage: Bacteria > Pseudomonadota > Alphaproteobacteria > Rhizobiales > Hyphomicrobiaceae. The sequence goes on along the minus strand of JAEWIJ010000232.1, from coordinate 15,187 downwards.
CCCGCGCCTGACGCGCCGCTGACGGGCGGGCGCTGTGGCTTCCACGCTACGTCTAAAAACCGTCTTGATTCGCGATGCGAAGATGCCTTGATCAAGCCTGATTCGAAGTGCGATTTGAGCGCCTGACGCGCGATCCTCAACTTTGCGCGCTTCGTGGAAACGCTCATGAACGACACGGCGATGTCCGATCAGCCCCGGGCAATCATTTCGGGGTGGTCTCTCCTCCTGCGCCTCCTGATCTGTGTGGTCACCATCGCGGCTCTGAGCATCGGCGGGGCGCTGTTGATGCACGCGGCGATCGACCCGGCGGCGGATGCGGCCGAAGGTGCCGGCGCCCTCGTCGCGACGCCTGCGAACCCCCGCTAATACATCCTTTCGCGGTTCATCTCCGGCGAGAAGGTGCGGCGACGTTCACCGCCGAGTGCGCTTTACGGCCTGCACTCGCGTGGTATGTCTCACCTTGAGCATTGGCTTCCGGCCGGACGCGCGGCGTCGGCGGATATTGCCTGCGGAAGCTTTCGGCCCTCCACGGAGCGCATTCGATGAAGCTCGTCATGTTGGCGCGCAATCCCGGCCTCTACTCCCATAAGCGGATCGTCGAGGCGGCGCGCGCACGCGGGCACACGATCGACGTGATCAATACGCTCCACGTGCACATGAACATCACGTCGAACAACGCGCTGCTGCGCTACGGCGGCAAGACGTTGCCGATCTATGACGCCGTCATTCCGCGCATCGGCGCGTCGATCACGCACTACGGCCTCGCCGTCGTGCGCCAGTTCGAGATGCAGGGCGTGTTCTCGCTCAACGAAAGCGTCGCGATCGGCCGCGCGCGGGACAAGCTGCGCGCGGTCCAGCTCCTCGCGCGCGCCGGCGTCGGGTTGCCGGCGACCGCCTTTGCACACGGGCCGCGCAAGGCGCTCGAGGTGCTTGCGGAGGTCGGCGGTGTTCCCGTCGTCATCAAGCTGCTCGAGGGCACCCAGGGCATGGGCGTGATCCTTGCCGAGACGGAAGCTTCCGCGAAATCGACCATCGAGGCCTTCAGTGCCGCCAATGTCGATATTCTCGTGCAGGAGTTCATCAGCGAGGCCATGGGCACGGACGTGAGGGCGCTCGTCGTCGGCAGGAGCGTCGTTGCCGCCATGCGCCGCACGGGGCGCAAGGGCGAGTTCCGCTCGAACCTGCATCGCGGCGGCAAGGCGGAGGCGGTCGAGCTGTCGCCTGACGAAATACAGACGGCGCTGAAGTCGAGCGAAGCGCTCGGCCTCAATGTGGCGGCCGTCGATATGCTGCGCTCGAAGCGCGGTCCGCTCGTGCTGGAGGTGAACTCCTCGCCCGGGATCGAGGGCATGGAGCAGGCCACCGGCATCGATGTTGCCGGCGCGATGATCGCCTATCTGGAAGAGCATGCGCGGCCCGGCAATACGGGTACGCGTGGCAAGGGCTGATCCTCAGCCCGAGGCCCAGTCGAAGTGGACGGCCATGCCGTCGTAGGCCGGTTCGACATGCGGCGGCAGCTCGCGTTTCAAGGTGGCATAGTCGAGATCGACATGCAGGTGCGTGAGGACTGCGCGCTTCGGCTTCAGCTTTTCGATCCATTCGAGCGCCTGCGCGACCGTGAAATGGCTCGGATGCGGAATGTAGCGCAGCGCGTCGACAATCCAGAGATCGAGGTCGCGCAACTGGTCCTGCGCGTCCGCTGTAAGGCCGCTAATGTCGGGCGAGTAGGCGATGTCGCCGAAGCGAAAGCCGAGCGAGAAGGCATCGCCGTGCGCCTGTACGACCGGAACTGCTTCGATCGGCCCTGCCGCGCCATCGATCCGCACCGCGTTCGGCGGATCGATGATGCGGCCATTGAGGATCGGTGGATACATGCTGCCGGTCGGCGTTTCGAAGCAGTAGCCGAAGCGCTCGTAAAGCGAGGCGCGCGTCGCCACGTCGAAATGCACATCGACGCGCCGCTTGGCGTTGTAGGCGAGCATGCGCAGGTCATCGATGCCGTGCGTATGGTCTGCATGATCGTGCGTGAAGAGCACGCCGTCGATGGTGCCGACCTCGGCATCCAGAAGCTGCTCGCGCAGATCGGGGGGCGCATCGATCAGGACGCGCGTCCGTCCACGGCCAGAGATGCGCTCGACGAGGGCCGCGCAGCGCCGCCGGCGGTTCTTCGGATTGGTGGGATCGCACGCCCCCCAGTTGTTGCCGAGCCGTGGCACGCCGCCCGAGGAACCTGTGCCGAGAAGCGTCAGCTTACCGCTCATGCCGCGGCGCTTTCTGCGCGCTGGGCCTTCGAGTACAGGCGATAGAAATTCGCGGTGGTCGTGGCGGCGATCTCTTCTTCCGACACGCCTTTGACGCGTGCGAGCGTGGCTGCGGTGTGCACGACGTAGGCGGGCTCGTTGCGCTTGCCGCGGTACGGCTCCGGCGCGAGGAACGGTGCATCCGTCTCGACGAGCACGCGGTCCATGGGCACGTCCGCGGCGATGGCGCGCAGTGCGTCGTTCTTCTTGAAGGTGATGACGCCCGAGAACGAGACATAGAGGCCGATGGCGACGGCCCGGCGCGCGAGATCGGCGCCGCCCGTGAAGCAGTGCAGGACGGCGGTGAAGGCGCCACGCCGCATTTCTTCTTCCAGGATGGCGGCCGTGTCCTCGTCCGCATCGCGCGAGTGGATGACGAGCGGCAGGCCGCTCTCGCGAGCGGCGGCAATGTGCTTGATGAAGCCCTCGCGCTGCGCGTCGCGCGGTGACTTGTCATAGAAGTAGTCGAGACCGGCCTCGCCAATGCCGACGCACTTCGGGTGCTGCGCGAGGCGCACGATCTCGCTTACCGGAATGTCGAGCTCTTCGTGTGCGCGGTGCGGATGCGTGCCGACAGTGAAGAAGATTTCCGGGGTCGCCTCGGCGATTTCGCGATAGGTGTCGTAGTTGCGGATGAGCGTCGAGATCGTGACCATGCGGCCGACGCCTGCCGCCTTTGCGCGTGCGATCACCTCCTCGCGGTTGCGCGCGAGATCGGGATAGTCGAGGTGGCAGTGGTGATCGACGAGCATCGTGTCGTGCCTTAGTTTCTAGCGCGATTGCCATTCGCGCAGCTTGCTCCAACAAATTCCTCCCCCCTTGCGGGGGAGGTTAGGAGGGGGGGAGCGGGGGAGGTTAGGAGGGGGGATTCCAGAAGGCTAGCGGTGGGATTCCCCCCACCCCTAACCCCTCCCCGCAAGGGGGAGGGGGATGCGTCGAGATTATTTGCGCTGTTACTCATCAGCACGGTGTCTCAACCCTTCGCCTTGCCCTTGGGCTTGGGGGCTGCTTCCGCGGTCTCCGCCGGATCGACGTAGCGCGGGAAGGCGCCGGTTGGTGCGGGGAGCGCGAGACCGGGCGCAAGTCGCGACGCCGCGCCAAGCGCCGTAAACAAACGCCCTTCCGCCGGCTGCGCGAGCAGATCGAGCAAGTGGCTTGCGGCTGTCGGCGTCGTCGGCTGTGCAAGGATCGCCACCTGCCGCACGATCTCCGCTGTAACGTAGAGGATCGTCGCCATGCGCGCGGGATCGGTCTTGCGCTTGGCCCACGGCTCTTCTGCCGCGAAATAGCGGTTGGCGTCTGCGACCACGGTCCACACGGCTTCGAGATAGCGATTGATCGCCTGCACGCCCATGGCGTCGCGTCCCTTGCCGGCCATATCGTCGGCAGCGGCGAGCAATGCGCTGTCTTCCGCGCTGAGCGCGCCCGGCACCGGCACCTTGCCATCGCAGTTCTTGGCGATCATCGAGAGCGAGCGCTGCGCGAGATTGCCGAGATCGTTGGCAAGATCGGCATTGATGCGGTTGATGATCGACTCACGCGTGTAGTTGCCGTCGTGACCGAAGGCGACCTCGCGCATGGCGAAGTAGCGCATCTGGTCGACGCCGAACTCGCGCGCCATCTCGAAGGGGTCGATGACGTTCCCGACCGACTTCGACATCTTCTCGCCGCGGCTGAGCAGCAGGCCGTGCGCGAATACGCGCTTCGGGATCGCGACGCCCGCCGACATCAGGAAGGCCGGCCAATAGATCGCGTGAAAGCGAAGGATATCCTTGCCGACGACATGAACGTCGGCCGGCCAGAAGGTCGAGAAGCGCGGCGAGGCTACGTCAGGATAGCCCGCCGCCGTGATGTAGTTTGTCAGCGCGTCGATCCACACGTACATGACGTGCGTCGGATCGCCCGGCACCGGCACGCCCCAGTCGAGCGAGGCGCGCGAGACGGAAAGGTCCTCGAGCCCGCTCTTGACGAAGCTGATCACCTCGTTGCGGCGCTCGAGCGGCAGGATGAACTCCGGGTTCGCCTCGTAGTGCGCGAGCAGCTTGTCGCCGTACGCGGAGAGGCGGAAGCGGTAAGTCTTTTCCTCCGTCCATTCGACAGGTGAGCCGAGCGGCTCGCGGCGCACGCCATCGGGGCCGACGGCCGTCTCGCTCTCCTTGAAGAAGGCTTCCTGGCGCACGGAGTACCAGCCGGCATAGCTGTCGAGGTAGATGTCGCCCGCGTCGGCCATGCGGCTCCACAGGGCCTGGCAGGCTGCGTAATGGCGCCGCTCGGTCGTGCGGATGAAATCGTCGTTGGAGATGTTGAGAGCGGCGAACAGCTCGCGGAAGCGCGCCGAGTTGCGGTCGGCGAGCTGCTGCGGACTGATGCCCTCCTTGGCCGCGCTCTGCTTCATCTTGAGGCCGTGCTCGTCCGTCCCGGTCAGGAAGAAGACCTGGCGTCCGTCGAGGCGAGCGAAGCGGGCCATCACATCGCACGCGATCGACGTATAGGCGTGGCCGAAGTGCGGCTCGCCATTGGGATAGTAGATCGGCGTCGTGACGTAGAAGGACGTGCGCCCGCTCATATGATCATGCTCCGTGCGCCGCGAGGGTGCGCGACACCCTGCGGGGAATTTCTTGCAATTGCGGCGCTGTCATTAAGGCTTCAGGCGGCCCCGGCGGTCCGCTCGACGCGGGCGAGGGTGTCGAGGATCAGCATCCTGCGGTCGAGGTTGAGCGCCAGCGTCTCGGCCTTGTCGCGGACGATGGTTTCCCACAGCTCGGCCCATGAGGCAAGCCTGCCCGCCGGAATAAGCTTACGGGCCATGGCGACGTCGTCCGGATTGCCGCTGCCGCCGGCACCCGCCCGCACAAGACGCGCGATAAGCCCCAGAAACAGGTCAAAGAAAAGTGTGAAGCGGCTGTCGGCTGCGGTGCTGCCAAGCTCGTCGCCGAGGGCGTGAGCGAGTTGCCAGTCGATCCTCGGCAGGCCCTGGAAGAGCGTCTCAATGCGGCGGTAAAGACTGAGGCCGTCCGTTGCCGACAATTCGAGCAATCGGCGCACGCTGCCTTCGGCAAGCGCCTCGAGCGTCCGCCAATCGGTCTCGGCGGGCGGTGAGGTCTCGGCAGCGGCGAGCGCGATGGTGGCCGCGCGGCGCAGATCAGAAGGATCGAGCGCGCTCATTTCCAGCGTTCGGCAGCGCGAGCGGATCGTGCGCAGCAGGCGCTGGGGCTGGGCGACGACCAGCAGGAAAAGCGTCTGTCGCGGCGGCTCTTCCAGCGCCTTTAGGAGGGCGTTGGCCGCGTTGAGGTTCAGCTCGTCGGCGCTGTCGACGATGACGACGCGCCAGGCGCCCACGTCGGCCGTGCGCGCGAGAAAGCCCTTGAGGTCGCGCACCGCATCGACCGGGATCGACGCGGGAAAGCGCTTGGTCTTGGTGTCATAGGCGCGCCGGACGACGGCGAGCCCCGGATGAGAGAGTGCGCGGACCTGGGCGGCGGCGATGCTCTTGTCGGGAATGGCGAGGCCAGTGGCGGCCGCGCGCTCCTCGGGCGAGGCCAGCGCGAAGCGCGCCACGCGATAGGCGAGGGTGGCCTTGCCGATGCCCGCCGGCCCGCTCAGCATCCAGGCATGGTGCATCCGCCCGCTCGCGAAGACGGCCGCAAGCTCGCGCTCGGCGGCGTCGTGACCGAACAGCTCGGCGGTATCGCGCGGATGCGGAAAGCCCTCGAGCCGGTCGATCTCCGGCAGGGCTTCGATTTCGGCGGCTGCTGTTGCTCGTCGTGCCATCAGCCCATCTTACCCGACAGTCGCGTCTCGACGACTGTCCAGATGTGCGCGGCAATATCTTCGCGCGATGCGGTGGCGTCGATCAGCACGCAGCGCCCCGGATTGTCGGCGGCGATGGCCAGAAAACCCTGCTGCAGGGCTTCATGGTACGCGAGCGAGCGGCTCTCGAAGTGGTCGACGCCCTGCCCATGCCGCGCACCGATGCGCGCCAATCCGGTCTGCGGTGGCAGGTCGAGGATGATCGTGAGATCGGGCTGGAAATCCCCGAGTACGAGGCGGTGCAGCCCGGCGAGCGTCGCCAGCGGCACGCCACCGGCCGCGCCCTGATAGGCCAGCGTCGAATCCGCGAAGCGATCGCTGATGACCCACGTCCCCGCACCGAGCGCCGGCAGGATCGTCTCGGCGACGTGATCGGCGCGCGCGGCAAGAAAGAGCAGCGCCTCGCTCATGGCGCTCCGCGCAGGAAGATCGGCGCGCAGGAGCAGGGCGCGGATCTCCTCGGCGAAGGGCGCGCCACCAGGCTCGCGGGTCACGAGGCATGGAATGCCGGCTGCCGCGAGGCGATCGGCGAGCAGGCGCGTCTGGGTTGTTTTTCCGGCGCCTTCGCCACCCTCGAAGGTGATGAACGGCGCCCTGCTCGAAAGCGTGGTCATCGCGATGGACTGCGTCTCATGTCCGCCTCGGGGCTATCTCAAGACCCAGCCGAAAGCCATGTGCACGAGCGTGTCAAGGCCGCGCCGCATGGTCCCGGCCGCAGGCACGTCCTCGCCCGCCGCGAGCGGCACCTCGTTGACCGTCTGCGAGGCCGTGGTGACGCGCAGCTTGGCGATCACGTCACCCTTCCTGATCGGCGCCTTGAGCGGGCTGTTGTAGACGATCTGGGCGGAGAGGCGCTGGCCGGACTGCGCTTTCGGCAGCAGCACCGTGATCTCGCTCGCACCGACAAGCGGCACGTACATGCGATCGCCGCCCCACACGCGCGCTCGGCCGACAACTTCCTCGGCATCGAAGAGCTTGAAGTCGGCAAAGCCCTTGAAACCCCACTCGAGGAGGCGTGCGGCCTCGTTGCGCCGCGCCGTGGCGTCTTCCATGCCGTTGATGACCAGGATGACGCGGCGGCTATCCTGCTTCGCGGAGGCGACGAGGCCGTAACCGGCTTCCTTGATGTAGCCGGTCTTGAGGCCATCGACCCCGAGATCGAGTGCGAGCAGCGGATTGCGATTGAAGAAGCGGTGCTTGCGGTAGCGATATTCGCGCTCGGCGAAGAGCGGGTACTGATCCGGATAGTCCTGGATGAGATGACGCGCGAGGAGGGCCAGCTCCCGCGCCGTCATGAGGTGCTCCGGGTCGTGCAGGCCCGTTGCATTCCGGAAGGTCGATTTCGGGAGGCCGAGCCGCCGCGCTTCGTCGGTCATCATCTTCGCGAAGGCGGCCTCGGTACCGGCCATGGCCTCGGCGACGGCGATGCAGGCATCATTGCCGGACTGGATGACGATGCCCTTCAGCACTTCGCTGAGCGGCTCCTTCGTATTCACCGGCACGAACATTGCCGAGGTGCCGGATGGTGCGCCGCCCGTGCGCCACGCATTGACGCTGAAGAGGATTTCATCCTCGGGCTTGATGCGGCCTTCCTTGAGCGCGCGGAAGATGACGGCGAGCGTCATCAGCTTGCTCATGCTGGCGGGTGGCGCCAGCTCGTCGGCATTGTGCTGGAAGAGAACCGCGCCGGTGTTGGCATCGAGAAGGATGGCCTGCTTGGCGCGCGTCGTCATATCGGTGGACGCCGGGGCCTGCGCGACGGCCGAGCCCGCAATCGCCCAGAGAGAAGACAGCATCACGAGCGCAAGCAGTGCCGCCATCGCGCGACCGATGCCGCGTCCAGAGATACCGGCTGCCACCCTCATGCTGCGCTCCCCACTCTCCTTTGTGCTCTTGTTGATCTTAATGTGATTCCCCTCGTTTCGCGTCATCGCCGCGCGGGCGAACTGTCGCCGCCGAATGTAGCAACTTCACGCTCAGGATGAAGGAAATGGCTTCGCGGTCTCGGCGAGGTACTGCATGGCGGCCGCGACGCCGCCGGCCTTGTGCGGCACCTTGGCGATGCCGAACGCCATCTCGATGCCGGCGAGCGTGCCGACGAGCGTCAAGTCGTTGATGTCGCCGAGATGGCCGATGCGGAAGACCTTTCCTGCGACCTTCGAAAGGCCAGTGCCGAGCGAGATGTCGAAGTGGTCGAGCGCGACCTTGCGGAACGTATCGGCGTTGTGTCCCTCCGGCATGACAACGGCCGTCAGGACCGGCGAGAAGTGGCGCTCATCCAGAATGAGGTTTTCCATGCCCCAGGCGGCAACCGCGCGCCGCGTCGCCTCGCCGTGGCGCTTGTGACGCGCGAAGACGTTGTCGAGCCCTTCCTCGTTGAGCATGTCGATGGCTTCGGCGAGGCCGTAGAGGAGGTTGGTCGCGGGCGTATAGGGGAAATAGCCGTTCTTGTTGTGCGGGAGCATTTCCTCCCAGGACCAGAAAAGCTTCGGCGTCTTCGAGGCCTTGGCGGCGGCGATCGCCTTGTCGGAAATGGCGTTGAAGGAGATGCCGGGCGGCAGCATGAGGCCCTTCTGCGAGCCGGAGACGGTAATATCGACGCCCCATTCGTCATGGCGGTAGTCGGCTGAGGCGAGGCCCGAGATCGTGTCGACCATCAGCAGCGCCGGATGACCGGCGGCATCGATGGCCTTGCGCACCTCGCCGATCAGCGACGTGGCGCCTGTCGAGGTCTCGTTGTGGACGACGCAGACGGCCTTGATCTCGTGCGCCTTGTCCTCCTTCAGCCGCTGCTCGATCTTGTTGGGATCGACGCCCGCGCGCCAGTCCGTTCCGATGAACTCGGGAACGAGGTCGAGTTTCAGCGCCATGTTGTTCCACAGCGTCGCGAAGTGGCCGGTCTCGTACATCAGCACCTTGTCGCCGGGCGAAAGCGCATTGACGAGCGCGGCTTCCCAGGCGCCGGTGCCGGAGGCCGGGAAGATGACGACCGGGCCCTTGGTCTTGAAGATGCCCTTGATGCCGTCGAGCACGCGGCGGCCGAGCTTCTGGAACTCCGGCCCGCGGTGATCGATGACGGGCATGTCCATGGCCCGCAGGATGCGATCGGGCACGGGCGAGGGACCGGGAATCTGCAGGAAATGACGGCCGGCGCGGCGCGGCTCATTGGACATCGGACGGGTTCTCCCTGTTGGTTGGCCGATGGGCGACGGCACGGCGGCACTTGCGGCCTTGTCCACAGTATGCCACGCGATAGAGGCATCACAGAAGGGGCGTCAAGCGAAAGCGGCTTCGCCGCCCGTCTCCACGGCCCGAATTCCGTCCGGAAGCGCTCCGAGCCACCATGAACCAGCACGTTCCCGCCAATCACGCCCTCGCGGACCATCTTTCGCGCGAGATCGAGGGTGAGGTGCTGTTCGATCGGTTCTCTCGCGGCCGCTATGCAACCGACGCCTCGATCTATCAGATCGAGCCGGTGGGCGTCGTGGTCCCGAAGTCGATCCAGGATGTGCGGATCGCGGCCGAAATCGCACGCGAAGCGGGCGTATCGCTGCTCCCCCGCGGCGGGGCGACGTCACAGTCGGGCCAGACGGTCGGCCGGTCGCTTGTCGTGGATTTCGCCAAGAATCTGACGCGCGTGCTGGAGGTGGATCGCGAGGCGGCGACCTGTGTCGTCGAGCCCGGCATCGCGCTCGACGAGCTGAACCGCCAGCTCAAGGCGACGGGGCTGTTCTTCCCGGTCGATGTATCGACCTCGGCCCGCGCCACGATCGGCGGCATGACGGGCAACAACTCCTGCGGCACGCGCTCGATCCGCTACGGCATCATGCGGGACAATGTGCTGGAGATCGATGCGCTGCTGCCCGATGGCACGCCCGCTCACTTCGGCGAGATCGATGCGGTGACCTTCGACAAGGCGAGCGGCAGCTTCGGCGCTCTCGCCCGCGATCTCGTCGCGCTCGGTGCGCGCGAGCAGGATCATATTCGCGGCGCCTTTCCCAGTGTCTCGCGCCGCGTCGGCGGCTATCTCATCGATGCGCTGCTGCCGCGCAATGCGCCGATCAATCTCGCGACGCTGCTTTGCGGCTCCGAAGGCACGCTCGCGATGACCGAGCGCGTAAAACTCAAGCTCTGGCCTCAGCCGAAGAACAAGGCGCTCGGCATCTGCCATTTCCCGACCTTCCGCGCCGCCATGGAGGCGCCGCAGCACATCGTGAAGCTCGGGCCGGTGGCGGTCGAGGTCGTCGATCGCACGCTGATAGAGCTTGCGCGCGACATCGCCATGTTCCGCCCCGTCATGGAAGCGCATGTGCGCGGCAAGCCGGATGCGCTGCTGCTCGTGGAATTCGCGGAGGACGATCAGGCGGAGAATCTGCGCCGGCTCGATCGGCTCGACGAGCTCATGGGCGATCTCGGCTTTCCGGGCGCCGTGGTGAAGATCACGAACGCGACCGAGCAGGCGGCGGTGTGGAGTGTGCGCGCGGCCGGCCTCAATATCATGATGAGCATGAAGACGGAGGGCAAACCCGTCTCGTTCATCGAGGATTGCGCCGTCCCGCTGGAGCATCTCGCGGATTATACGGAGCGCCTGACGGCCGTCTTCGAGAAGCACGGCACGAAAGGCACATGGTACGCGCACGCCTCGGTCGGCTGCCTGCACGTGCGGCCCGTCCTCAACCTGAAATTGGAGAAAGACGCGGCCACCATGCGCGCGATCGCCGAAGAGGCGTTCGCGATGGTGAAGGAATACAAGGGCGCGCACTCGGGCGAGCACGGCGATGGTCTCGTGCGCTCCGAGTTCCACGAGATGATGTACGGCCGCAAGACCGTCGAGATCTTCGAGGAGGTCAAGGATCGCTTCGATCCGGCGGGCCTCATGAACCCCGGCAAGATCGTGCGCCCGCCGCGCATGAACGATCGCACGCTGTTCCGCTACAAGCCGGATTATGCAGTCGCGGATTTCAAGCCGGCGCTCGACTGGTCCGCATGGCCCGGCGCCGGCGGCGGATTCCAGGGCGCCGTCGAGATGTGCAACAACAACGGCGAGTGCCGCAAGCTCGCCGGCGCAGTCATGTGCCCGAGCTATCGCGTGACCATGGAGGAGCAGCACGTCACGCGCGGGCGCGCCAACACCCTGCGCCTCGCGATCTCCGGTCAGCTCGGACCGGATGCGTTCACCAGCGACGAGATGATGGAGACGCTGAAACTCTGCGTTTCCTGCAAGGGCTGTCGTCGCGAGTGTCCGACCGGCGTCGACATGGCGCGCATGAAGATCGAGGTGCTGGCGGCGCGCAACAGGACGCGCGGGCTTTCGCTGCATGACCGCCTCGTCGCGTATCTGCCGCGTTATGCAGGTGCGGCGTCCAAGATCGCGGGCCTGCTCAATCTGCGCGAGGCCATCCCGGGCGCGGCGCGCCTCGGTGAGTGGATGGCGGGGTTCTCCGCGAAGCGCCCGCTGCCGCGCTGGCGGCGCGATATCTTTCGGCAGGAGACGGCCGTGGGGCCGGCCGATGGCCGCGAGGTTGCGCTTTTTGCGGATACGTTCAACACGCATTTCGAGCCGGACAACCTGCGCGATGCAGCGGAAGTGCTGTCGCTGCTCGGCTATCGCGTGAGCGTGCCGCGCGCCGATGATGGCCCGAAGCGGCATTACGCTTCCGTACTCATGATGGGCAGCGCGAGGCAGCGCCCGCTCTGTTGCGGCCGTACGTTCCTTGCTGCCGGGCTGGTGGATGAAGCCAAAGCCGAGGCACGCCGCCTGATCACGGCGTTGCTGCCATTGGCGCAGCGCGGTGTGCCGATCGTGGGGCTGGAACCCTCGTGCCTTCTCACGCTGAAGGATGAAATGCAGGGCATGGGTCTCGGCGCCGAGGCTGCGCTCATCGGCGAGCAGGCGCGGCTGTTCGAGACATTCCTCGCGGAGGAATCCGCGGCAGGCCGCATCAATGGATCGATCGCCAAGAGCGACGGTACGGTTCTCCTGCACGGCCACTGTCATCAAAAGTCGTTCGGTGTGTTCGATGCGGTTGGCAAGGCGCTCAAGCTTGTCGATGGCTTAAAGGTCGAAACCGTCGAGTCGAGCTGTTGCGGCATGGCCGGGGCCTTCGGCTATCGCGCCGATACCTACGAGACATCCATCGCCATGGGCGAGCTGTCCCTGCTGCCGGCCGTGCGTAAAGCAGCGCCTGCGACGGTCATTGCGGCCGACGGCTTCTCCTGCCGCCATCAGATCCACGACGGCACGGGCCGCTCGGCGCGCCACGTCGCCCGCATTCTTGCCGATGCCATGCGCGCCTCGGGCGCACGAATGGAGACCCGCCCATGACGAAGCTCGCCGATCTCACCGCCACTGAAGCCTCGCGTCGCATGAAAGCCGGCGAGCTTACCGCGCTCGCCTATGCCGATGCCTTCATCGAGCGCGTCGCCGAGCGCGAGGCGGATGTGCAGGCCTGGGTCCACCTCGATCCCGAGCATGTCCGTGCCGCGGCGCGTGCGGCCGACGAGCGTCGCCGCGAAGGTCGCGCGGGTGGCCCGCTCAATGGCATTCCCGTCGGCATCAAGGATGTGATCAATACGGCCGACATGCCGACGCAGAACGGCTGCGCGTATTACAAGGATCACCAGCCCGAGCAGGACGCCGGCTGCATCGCGCAGCTTCGCGGCGCGGGCGCCATCATCATGGGCAAGACCGTGACGACGGAGCTTGCGACGCACGTTCCGAACAAGACGCGCAATCCGCATAATCTGGAGCATACGCCGGGTGGCTCGTCGTCGGGCTCGGCGGCGGCCGTCGCCTGCGGAATGGTGCCGCTCGCGCTCGGCACGCAGACGGGCGGCTCGGTGATCCGGCCGGCTTCGTACAACGGCATCTACGGCATCAAGCCGACGCTCGGTCTCATCTCGCGGACCGGCGTTACCATGCAGTCGCACACGCTGGACACGGTCGGCGTGTACGGCCGTTGCCTCGAGGATTTGGCGCTCGGCGTCGATGCCATGGGCGCCTACGATCCGGCGGATGACGTGAGCTATGCCCGCTCGCGGCCCAATCTTTCGGAGGCGCTCGCGCAGGGGGCGTCCGCCACGCCGAGCCTCGCCTTCTTCCGCTCGCCGGCCTGGGAGGTTGCGGAACCGGCCGCCAAAGAGGGACTGGAGCGTTTCGCCAAGGCGCTCGGCGATCGCGTGGTGGACGTCGAGATGCCCGCGTTCGATGGTATCGTGCAGCATCACAGCAACATCATGGAAGCCGAGAAGGCTTCGCACTACGGCCCGCTGCTCGCGGCGTCGCCGGACGGCATTACGGCGAGCCTCGCCGATCGTATCCGCTATGGCGAGACGGTGCTCGCGCGCGCCTACATCGATGGCTTGCGCGCGCGTGATCGCGCGTATGCCGCGCTGGAGGACATGCTCTCGCGGCACTCCGCCATCCTTACGCTCTCGTCGCCGGGGCCGGCGCCCAAGGGTCTCGGCTCGACGGGCAATGCGATCTTCAATGGCATGTGGACGCTGCTCGGCGTGCCGTGCACTTCACTGCCGCTGATGACGATCAATGGCCTCCCGTGCGGCGTGCAGCTCATTGGCCTGCGCCGCGACGAGGCGCGGCTCCTGCGCATCGCACGCTGGGTCGAGCAGAACGCCAAGCACATTACGGTGTGAGCGCCCTCAGCGCGTCTCGCGCTTGTGGCCGAGAACCTCGGTGCCGGCGCGCGTTGTCCCGCGCAGGGGCACGAGCTGTGGCAGGCGCCGCGCCACCGCGCCCGTACCGATCGTGGAGGCGATCTCCTTGCGCGCCTCGACGATGATCACGCCGGCAAAGACCGGCCAGATGCGCGCGCCGATCCCCTCGATCGCGAGGCCGATGCGGCGCACGAACGTGCGGTCGATGGGCGGCATGAACAGCGCGCTGCTCCGGTCGACAGGCGAGAAAAGCGCTTCCTTGAGCGCACGTTCGAGCTGGCGCGGGCTGTAGGGCTGGCCGTGCCCGAACGGCGTGGTATCGACGCGCGCCCATACACCGCGCCGATTGGGCACGACGATGAGCAGACGGCCTTCGGGCTTCAGCACGCGCCAAAGCTCGCGCAGCAGCTTGCGCACTTCGCCGCTTCCTTCGAGGCAGTGCACGACGAGAAGATTGTCGACGCTCGCGTCGGGCAGCGGCAGCATGTCCTCCTCGTAGAGGGCCGTGCACACGCCACCGCTCGCCGGCCACATGGTGGCGCCTTGCGTCGCGGGCATGAGCGCGCCGATGCGGCCGGCCTCGCTGCGGAACGAGCCGAGATACGGGACCGCATAGCCGACGCCGATCAGCGTGGCGCCGGGCAGCCGCGCCCACCGCGAGCGAATGCGCTGCGAGAGAGCCCTGCGAACCAGGGAGCCGAGCGGGCTGTCGTAGAAGTCGCGCAGTTCGAGAATATCGGGCTGCATCGCCTCACGCCGTGACGGTTTCCTCGGCGCACGCCTCCACAGTCTCATGTGGTGGGCAAACCGGATTGCCGCCCATCATAGCTTCGCGACGCCGGCTGTGCAGGCCCTTATTCGACGACGTGTGCACTGCACGATCCTGCCGTTTCCCTGCATTTTGTCGGATCGTGTTGCCGGGGCGGCACCGCCCCGCTGCAGGCGCGAGGCTTCGATCGCAACTCGGCGGTTGATCTGCCGGGGACTGTTGCGTAGCTTGGCGCACTTTTCCACACCCACCGTCTTGCCACCGTCAGGAGCCCCATGCGTCCGTCCAAGCGAAAGCCCGATGAATTGAGGCGTGTCTCGATCGAGCGCGCGGTATCGGTGCACGCGGAAGGCTCGTGCCTGATCAAGTTCGGCAACACGCAGGTGCTCTGCATGGCGAGCCTCGAGGAGCGCGTGCCGCCCTGGCTCAAGGGGCAGGGGCGCGGCTGGGTGACGGCGGAATACGGGATGCTCCCGCGTGCTACACGCGAGCGCACGCGGCGCGAGGTGACGACCGGCCATCCGTCGGGCCGCACGCAGGAGATCCAGCGGCTCATCGGACGCTCGCTGCGTGCCGTGATCGATCTCCCGAAGCTCGGCGAGAAGCAGATCTCCGTCGACTGCGATGTCATCCA